>JAMFSN010000100.1 GCA_026225295.1 Frankia alni | reverse complement strand
CGTCACGTCCCGGCTCGACGCCCGCCGCCGACCGCAGGCTGGCGAGGCGGCCCAACAACCGGACCGTCAACGCATCGAGCCAGGCCCGGCCCCGGGCCACCGACCCCAGCAGAGTCAGACACGCATCATCATCAAGATCGTCCACCGGCTGGCCGGCCCCGGCCGACCACGGCCCCGACGCCACCAGCTCCGCCAGCCCCACCCCACCAGACGGACCAGGCGGATCGGGCGGGTCGGGTTCATCCCACGGCTCAGGAGGATCGAGCCCGGCCACGGGCCATGCGTGTCGGCCGTAACCAGTCAGTTCAACCAGGTCGAGGGGGTCGGTCACCTCCGGGTGGATGGTGTGGTGGTCAGGGTCAAGGGCCACTCGCGTCTCGAACACATGTTCGATAGTATCGCGGTGTTGCCCACCACGCCAGCCGACCCCGACCACCCGAAGAGGCACGACATGACCTCCACACCGAAGCCACCGCCAGGCCCCGGCAAGAACGCTTCACGTCGGTCAGGGGTCCGCCTGCGGCCGGGACCCTGCCCGCGACCGCGAGCTGAGCGAAACGCCCTAAACGAACCGCGCGGCGATCCGCGCGCGGTGGGCGCTGGGGGCACCGAACAGCGAGCGGCCGAGAGCGGCCCGCTTGAGATAGACGTGCACGCCGCTTTCCCACGCATAGCCGATGCCGCCGTGCAGCTGCATGGCCTGGCCGGCGATCTCGACGGCGGCGGCACACACGTACGACTTCGCCCTCGACACGGCGACGCCCGCGCCCGGATCGGCCGCGGCCACCGCCGTCACCGCCGCTTCCAGCAGTTCCTGGCCTACCGCCACCTGCACCGCCATGTCGGCGCAGGCGTGCTTCACCGCCTGAAACGAGCCAATCGGCCGACCGAACTGCTGACGTGCGCCGGCATACGCGACCGTGCGGCCGAGCATGGCCTCCGCCCCCCCGAGGCTGTCACAGGCCACCGCGAGTGCGCCCCGGTCGAGCAGACGGCGGACACCGGCCGCCCCGCCCGCGCCTGTCTCGGTGGCGGGGGGAAATCGCCACACCGCACCTTCGTCCACGACGAGGCCATCGGCGGTGACCGTGCCGAAGCGGCGGGTGGCGTCGAGCACCGGCTGGCCGGCGACCGCGAGGCCCGGGTGGCCCGGCTCGACCGCGACGACGACCGGCTCGCCGCCCGGGTCGGCGGCCAGCAACAGGAGCTGGTCTGCGTCCACCGCGTCGGGGACGAAATCGGCGCGCCCGGACAGGTGGTAAGCACCGGCCGAGGGCGCCACGCGGTACGGCGGGGCGATCGGTTCGCCGGCCGGCGCGGCCGCCGCGTCGCCGGTTGGCAGCGCGACGGCGATCCGGACCAGGCCCGCCGCCGCCGCCCGCAGGAGCTCGTCGCGGCCGGCGTACGCCCGCAGCGCCCGCAGCGTCCCGACGCCCAGCACCGCCGTGCCGAGATAGGGGCTGAGCGTCGCAGCTCGGCCCATCTCCCGGAGGATGACCGCGACCTCGGCGAACGTGGCTCCGGCCCCGTCAAGCTCCTCAGGTACCTCGAGGCCCAACCACCCCGATTCCGCAAACGACGGCCAGTCGACGCCCACGACGGACCCCCGGACCGGCGCCTTCCCGAGCAGGTCGCGGGCCACCGTGCGCAGCTCGTCATGCGCCTCGGTGAAGTCGGTGCTCATGGATCACCCACCCGCCACGGGCTCGCGCGGCAGCCCGAGCCCGCGCTCGCCAATGATCGTGCGCTGGATCTCGCTCGTTCCCCCGGGAATCGTCCACTCCCACGAGCCGATGAAGTCCAGGACCCAGGCCCCCGACTCCCAGCCGCTCGACTGGGCCTTGGTCAGCTGGGTGTGGGCCGCCAGGCCGGCGATCTCGACGCCGAAGTCCATGACCCGTTGCAGCAGCTCGCTGTAGTAGAGCTTCACGATCGAGGCCTCCGCCGGCCCAACGGTTCCCGCGTCGTGGCGCTCGACCAGCCCGCGGCACAGCGCCTGGAGCCCAACGATCTCGGTTTCCAGCGCGGCCAGTCGGTCCTGGACGAGCGCATCGTCGATCGGCCGGGTCCCGCCCGGGCCCGGCCGGGAGCACGCCTCAACCAGCCAGCGGAACCCAGCGTTGCCCAGCCGTTCGGCGAGCTCCAGCATGGTCATCCCCCGCTCGGCGCCGAGCGTCTCCTGAGCCACCCGCCAGCCGGCGTCGCGCGGCCCGATCAGGTTCGCGGCCGGGATGACCACATCGTTGAGGAAGATCTCGCAGAAGTGCGACTCCCCCACCGCGTTGCGGATCGGCCGGACGTCGATCCCTGGGGTGCGCATGTCCATCAGGAAGTAGGAGATCCCCCGTCGCTTGGGGGCGTCGGGATCGGTCCGGGCCAGCAGCAGGCACCAGTCCGCATACCGGGCGCCGCTGGCCCACAGCTTCTGCCCGTTGACGACGAAGGATTCGCCCTCGGCGCGGGCGGTGGTCCGCAGGCTGGCCAGGTCGGAGCCCGCTTCCGGCTCGGAGAATCCCTGGACCCAGATCTCCCCGTCCAGGATCGCCGGCAGGTGCCGCTTACGCTGCTCGTCGGTCCCGGCGGCCAGCAGGGTCGAGGCGGCGTGATGGATGCTGACGAACGCCAGCACCAGGCGCGGCGCGTCGTGGGCGGCCAGCTCCTGGTACAGCACGATCTGCTCGGCGGCCGACATCCCGCCGCCCCACTCGGCCGGCCAGTGCGGCACCGCGTACCCGGCCGACCGCAGTTGCTGGAACCACTCCTGCTGGAAGGCCACGTACTGCTCGTCGGGCACCCCCGTCTGGGCCGCCCGCCAGCCGGCCGGAATGTTGGCCCGGCACCAGGCCCGCACGGTGGCCCGCAGATCATCGAGGTCCGCGACGGACGACGTCATCGCGCCCACCCCGCCCACCCCGCCCACCGGAGCGCGGGTCGGCGCGGGTGGTGATGATGATGATTCCGGTGGTCGATCATGCCCACACCTCGCTGAATGGTCCGGTAAGGCCCCGCCGGCCCAGGCTGCGGGCCAGCAGGTCCTGGGTGGCCGACCGCCCGACCGGCAGCCGGCGGCGCGGTTGGCTGTACCGCGAAATCCACGACAACGTGGCCTCGTCGCAGAAACCCAGCGCGCCGTGCAGCTGGTGGGCGACCCGGAAGACCGTTTCCGCGGCCTCGATGGCGGCCAGCCGGAGGGCCAGCGCGTCGTCGAGGGCCTCGTCGAGCCCAATCGCGATGCTCCACAGGGCGTACTTGGCGAGCTCCTCGAGCCCGGCCCGCTCCACCTCCGCGTCGGTCAGCTGGAACTGGACACTCTGGAACCGGGCCAGCGGCTGGCCGAACTGCTCACGCTCCAGGACGTACGCGCGGGTCAGCGCGATCGCCCGGTCCAGCGAACCGAGCAACGTCCAGTCCGACAGGACCAGGCCGAGGGCCGCGTCCGCCCGGCCGCCGCCGGTGCCCTTGACGGCGAACGGCCCGCCGTCCAGCGGCTCGAGGTCCAGCGGCCCGCCGTCCAGCGGCTCGAGGTCGAGCTCGGTGACGAACGCCGACCGGCGGGGCGGTTCGGCCGCAGGTCGCGGGGCCGCCCGGAAGCGGCGCCCGTCCAGCCCGACCGCCGCCCAGCGCCGGTCGAGGCCGGCCACCGGTCCGGCCGGGCCGACTGCGGACACCACGATCAGTCCGTCCATGCTGATCGCGCCGTCCGGACCCGCGCCGTCCGGACCCCAGCCGCCCTCAGCCGAACCGCCGACGGGACGGGCCAGGCGCTCGGCGACCGGGTACGGGAGCGCCCACCAGCCGGCCGCCCGGCACAGTGCCGCGGCCGCCTCCAGTTCATCGGCGCTGCCCCGGGGATCGAGGTCCCAGGCGCCCAGTTCGGCCAGGACCGGGCCGACCAGGCTCTCCCGCCGGTCCGGCTCGCGCTCGGCCCGTTGGACCAGGTCGTCGCCCCCGGCCGACTCCATCGCCCGCTGGGCGGTGCGCCCGTACTCGGCTGCTTCGTCGCTAAGTTCGGTGTTCATGCAGCTGCCCCGTTCAGGACGCCGGTCATGACGCGGCCAGCAGGGCGCGGGCTAGCAGAATGCGCTGCATCTCGATGCTTCCGGACGCCACGGTGGCCGAGACGGAGTACCGCCGGTGATCGTCCACGGCCCGCCGGAACCGGACCGCATCCTCGGTGGTCGTCCGGGCCAGGGCCACGATCTCGGCCAGTACCTCGGCGCTTTCCTGGTCGAGCCGGGTCACCGCGATCCGGTAGGTCGCCGCATCGCCGGCCCGGACCTGGCCCCCGTCCTGCAGGCCGACCACCCGGTAGGCGAGCAGCCGGGCCCGCCGGCAGTGGGTGAGCATCCGGGCCCAGCGGCCGCGCAGTTCGTCCGGCAGGTCCTCCCACTGGTCACCGAGCGCGCCGGGCGCGGCCTGGAGCAGTCGCTCGCACCGGGCGTACCGGGCGATCCCGACCCGCTCGAAGGCCAGCACCTCCTGGACGACCGCCCAGCCCTCGTCGACGGTGCCCAGCACGTCAGCCTCGGTCACGGCCAGGTTGTCGAAGAACACCTCGTTGAGATGGTGCGGGCCGAGCATGCTGGCGATGGGCCGGACCTCGATCGCCGGGTCGGACATCGGGACCAGGAAGATCGTCAGGCCCTGTTGCTTGCGGGCGCCCTTCGACGTGCGGGCCAGCAGGAAGCACCATTGGGCCATGGTCGCGTAGGACGTCCAGACCTTCTGGCCGGAGATGCGCCACCCCGCCCCGTCACGCCGGGCGGCCGTCCGCAGCGAGGCCAGATCGGAACCGGAGTTCGGTTCGCTGAAGCCCTGGCACCAGATCACCTCGCCGGCCGCGATCGGCGGCAGGTGCAACTTCTGCTGCTCGGCCGACCCGTGCCGCATGATCGTGGGCCCTACCCAGTTGACGCCCATGTACTGCGCGCCCCGGGGTTCGTGGTAGGCCCACATCTCTTCCCGGACCACCGTCTGTTCCCACGCGGACGCGTCCCGGCCGCCGAACTCCTCCGGCCAGGCCAGGCAGAGCAGTCCTTCGTCGGCCAGCCGGCGACAGAAACTCTGCGCCACCGCGAGGTCGGCGGGATCGGCGGTGAACGCCCCTAGGAAGTCGGGCGGGACGTGTTCACGCACCAGCTGACGTAGCCGCCGCCGGAGCGCCACCGCCCCTTCGCCCATGTCGTAGTCCATGGCCGGCTTACCGTAGCGACGGCCGGCCTTACCGGTCAAGGTTTATAAGGATAGTAGAATTGGGCGATGGAGAACCGTCGGCGGAGCCGGGTCACCCCGCTCCGGATCGCCGAGAGCGTCGCCGCCACCCTGCGCGACCGGATCCTGGGCAGCGGGCCGGACTACCGCCTGCCGACCCAGGACCAGCTGGTCGATGAGTTCGGGGTCAGCTACCCGTCGATCCGGGAGGCCATCCGGATCCTGGAGACCGAAGGTCTGGTCACCGTCCGGCGAGGCAACGTCGGCGGCGCCGAGGTGCACCGTCCGGACGCCGCATCGGCCGCCTACCACCTCGGCCTGGCCCTACAGGGCGAGCGGGTCACCCTCGGCGATCTGGCCACCGGCCTCCAGATGCTGGAACCGTTGTGCGCCGCCGAGTGCGCCCGGCGCCCGGACCGGCACGAGACGGTCGTCCCGGGCCTGCGGGCCAACCTCGACGCGACCGCCGGGCTCATCGGGACCGGCGCGGCCTTCACCCACGCGGCCCGCCGGTTCCACGAGCTGGTCGTCGCGGGCACGCCGAACATTACGATCCGCGCGGTCGTCAGCACCCTGGTCGCGCTCTGGTCGGCCCAGGAGGAGGCGTGGGCGGAGGGCCTGACCAGCCAGGACGAGTATCCCTCGGAGGTCGACGCGGCCGCCGTGGTGCAGACCCACCAGCGGCTCCTGAAGGAGATCGTGGCCGGTCGCCCGGCCGCGGCCGAACGGGTCGCCCGCGCCCACCTGGCCGCCACCCAGTCGTACGTCGTCGATCGCGTCGACCAGGGCGTCGTGAACGCCGTGCTGGCCAAGGCCCGACCGCCGGCCACGGCCCCCTCCCCCTGGCGCGTCTGAAGCGGCCGACACCCCGGTCGCGAGACCCACCCGGACCCGGCCGGCCTCAGCGGGCCGTCCAACCGCCGTCCACGACGATCGTCTGCCCGGTGACGTACCGGCCGGCGTCGCTGACCAGCCACAACACCGGGGCGACGAAGTCCTCCACGCCACCTTCGTGGGCCAGGGGCGTGTTGCGCCGCAGCCAGGCCCGGCCCCGCTCGTCGTCGTACAGGCCGTCGGTGATCTCGCTCCGGAAGAAGCCGGGGGCGACCGTGTTGACCCGGATCGCATGGCGGGCCCACTGCACGGCCAGTTCCGAGGTGAGACCGGACAGGCCGCCCTTGCTGGCCGCGTACGAGGCCTGCGGGATCCCGGGGATGCCAACCTGGCCGCTGATCGAGGACACGTTCACGATCGAGCCCCGGCCGGCGGCCCGCATGTGGGGGAACACCGCCTGGCTCAGGCGCAACGGTGCGACCAGGTTCAAGGTCAGGGTCTGCGCCACCGAGGCGGCGGATTCGTCCTCGGCCCGGTCCTGGTTGAACCGGTTCCCGGCCGCGTTGACGAGGATCTCGGGCGGCCCGAGCTTGTCGAGGACCTGGGGAACGACGGTGTCGAGCTGATCGGCGTCGAGCAGGTCGCAGCCGACCGCGAGGCCGCCCAGTTCGTCGGCCAGGCCGGCCAGCCGGTCGCGGCGCCGGGCGACGACGGCGACCGACGCCCCCACCGCGGCCAGGGCGCGGGCCAGACCCGCCCCCAACCCGGAGGACGCCCCGGTGACCACCGCCACCCGGCCGGAGAGGTCGAACAGCCGGAGCGGGGCGGGGATGTCCTGATGCACGGCGCCACGATCCACTGTTCCGCCCATCCTGGCAAGCTTTGACCGGACGGCGGGACCCCGGGGCCGGGCGCCTCAGCCGGGAGCCAGGACCTGCCCGGGGCGCTGGTCGGTAAGCTCGTCATGGTCGATCAGGACCGTCCCGTTGACCAGCGTGTAGTCGTACCCCGTGGCCCGCTGGACGAAGCGGCTGGCCCCGAGCGGGAAGTCGGTGGCCATCGACGGGACGGGCAGGTCGAGCCGGTCCAGGTCGATGACGTTGACGTCGGCGAACGCCCCCGCCGCGAGCACCCCCCGCCCGGCCAGACCGAACAGCTCGGCGCCTTCCAGAGTGAGCTTGTGGACCGCGGTCCCGATATCGAGCAGGCCCTGCTCGCGGACCCAGTGCCGCAGCAGGTAGGTGGTCTGCCCGGCGTCCATCGTCATGGCCACGTGGGCGCCGGCATCGGCCACCCCGACGACCACGTCCCGATTGGTCAGCATGGCGGCCACGGCGTCCAGATCCTGGTTGAGGACCGGGTAGTACAGCAGCCCGAGCCCGTCGGTCTCGAGGATGAAGTCGACGAACGCGGCGGCCGGGGTGGTGCCCCGCCGGGCCGCGAGGGCCATCAGGCTGTTGTCCGCCCCGACGTCGTAGCGGGCCGAACCGGGCGGGAGCAGGTACAGCTTGGCCGGGTTCTTGGGCGCGAGCGGCCCCGCCTGGTCGCTCGGCCGCTCGGCCTCCTCGACCAGCTGGCGCCGGAAGGTCTCGTCGGCCAGGGCCGGCAACCGGTCCGGTCCCGGCATCGCCATCAGCTTGGCCCAGCCGGGCAGGCTGTCGTAGGGCGTCCGCCCGGCCAGGCCGTAGAGAATGCCGCTCCCCCGGGCCGCGGTCTGCGGGCGCAGGTCGGCGCCCCGGCCGCGCGCCGCGGCGACCTCGTCCATGACCCACGACCACAGACCCGGCCGCCGGTCGCTCTGCATGATGGCGAAGGTCAGCGGCCGGCCGGACGCCCGGCTGACCTCTTCCATCCAGGTCATCTCGGCCACCGAGTTCTCCCGGTCCGGCCCGTCCCGCTCACCGATGCGGGGCACCACCTCGATCGTCCCCCGCCCCCGCGCGGCCAGCACGTCGGCGATCGCGGCGAGCTCGGCCGGCCGGGCGAACGTGCCCGGCACCGGGCGGCCGTCGGGCACCGTGTGCATGAAGCTGCGGGAGGTGGAGAAGCCCAGCGCTCCGGCGTCGAGCGCCTCGCCGACCAGGGCTGCCATCTGGGTGAGATCGTCCGGCGTGGCCGGGGCGTCCTCGAGACTGCGCCCCCCCATGACGTAGTACCGCAGCGCGCAGTGGCCGATCATGCCCCCGACGTTGAGCCCGAACCGACGGCCGCGCAGGGCCCGCAGGTAGTCGCCGTAGGTCTCCCAGCCCCAGTCCAGACCGGCCATGATCGTGTCGGCGGGGACGTCCTCGACGGCCTCCATCAGCTCGGCCAGGTAACGCTGCTGGCCGGGTCGGACCGGGGCGAACGTGACGCCGCAGTTGCCCAGCACGACGCTGGTCACGCCGTGCCAGCACGACGAGCCGGCGACCGGGTCCCAGAACAGTTGCGCGTCCAGGTGGGTGTGGACGTCCACGAACCCCGGGGTGACGAGCCGACCGGTCGCGTCGATCCGGCGCCGCGCGGGGCCGCGCACGTCGCCGACCTCGGTGATCCGGTCGCCGTCGATCGCCACGTCGGCACGGCGGGGCGCCGTGCCGGTCCCGTCGACCACGTCGCCGCCGTGAATGACGATGTCGTGCATGGTAGCTCCGCTCCGACCCTGTAAGTGAGCACTCATTTTTTACGAGTGAGTGTCGGTTCGGGTCGATCCGATGTCAAGGGACCCGGGCCGGTGATCACGTGGGGCCGAAAGACGTTCCGGGGGCGTCGAAACACCGGGTGAGCCACGTGCCCAACGGGCCCACTCCTACCATGGAGTAGTAGGCGTTTGCTCATTACCTACGATCCTCACTACCTACGAGGTACCGCAAGCAGGGAGATCCATGACCAAGCCGGCCGCCCCCCCGCCCGTCCCGGTTGTCGTTCCCCGGCGACGGCTCACCGCCGAGGCCCGGCGGCGGTCGATCCTGAAGGCGGCCCGGCGCGCGTTCACGGAGAGCGGCGATATGAGCGGCACCACCGTCAAGGTGATTGCCGAGATGGCCGGAATCAGCGAAGGCGTCATCTATCGACATTTCGAAAGCAAGGACCAGTTGTTTTTCGAGGCGGTGGTCGAGCCGCTGCGCGAAGCGGTCGACGACCTGGTCGCCGCGGCCGAGGTGGTGGACCGCGACGAGCCGCTCACCCCGGAACGCCAGCTGGAGACCTTGAACGGCCTGTACCGCCAGCTGAGTTCCACGCTGGAGGATCTCCTGCCCCTGCTGGGTCTGGTCCTGTTCGGGGATCCGCAGGTCGCCGCGCGCTTCTACCGGGAGAGCTTCGCGGTGGCGATGGACCGCCTGGCCGAAGCGTGGCGGAAGATCGAGGACCGCTACGGGCACGAATTCGAGTCGCCGGAGATCTCGGCCCGGGCGGTCATGGGAATCGCGCTCGTGCTGGCTCTGGAAAGCCATCACAACAAGCGTTTCAACAGCAATCAGGCGGTGAAGCAGGTGACCGAGGGAACGATCAACGGATTTTTCCCGACCATGGGAGCCGGGCCCCGGCGCTAGGCCTCGACGGCCGTCGCGTCGGAGCTCAGGCGGCCTTCGGAGCTTAGGCGGCCCAGGTAGGCCTCCCGCACCACCCGGTCCCGCAGGACCTCGGCGGGCGTCCCGGCGGCGATGACCCGGCCGAAGTCGAGCACCACGAGGTGGTCGCAGACCGCCGCTACGACGTCGATGTTGTGCTCGACGAGCAGGACGGCCGCGCCGAGCTGGTCGGCCAGGGCCCGGAACAGGCCGCCGGCGATCCGCCGCTCGGAACCATTGAGGCCGGCCGCCGGTTCGTCGAGCATCACCGCCGCCGGCTGCCCGGCCACCAGCCGGGCGATGGCCGCCATCCGGCGCCGCCCCTGCGGCAGGTCGGCGACGACGGTGTCCAGATCGCCGTCCAGGCCGAGCATGGTCACCGCGGCCCGGGCGCTCTCGTTGAGCTGCCCGCGGCCGGGATGGACCAGGTCCCAGCCGTACGACAGCCGGCGGCGGCTGTCGATGGCGGTGAGGATGTTCTCCCGGACGCTGAGGTCGTCGAACAGTTCCAGATTCTGGAACGTGCGGCCCAGGCCCAGCCGGGCCCGGGGGGCGGCCCGCAGCGCGCTGATGTCCCGGCCGTGCAACTCGATCGTGCCGCCGGCCGGGCTGGCGAAGCCGGTCAGGGCGTCGATGAGACTCGTCTTGCCGGCCCCGTTGGGCCCGACCACCCCGACCACCCGGCCGGCGGTCAGTTCCAGGGAGACGTCGTCGACCGCCACCGTGGTGCCGTACACGACCCGGATGTCCCGGGCCACCAGCACACTCGCGCCGGTCCGGGAGCCGGGCGCGCGGTGGAACGCGGCCGCGCCGGGCGGGCGGGGGCGGGCGACCCACCGGCGGCGGAGCTTCTCCTTGAGCGCGGCGGTCTGCAGGACGACGCCGTCCGGCGAGCGGACCATCACGTCGAGCACGAACAGGCCGGTCACAATGGGCAGCCAGTCGTCGATCGAGACCAGGTGCAGGGTGTTGCTGACGAAGTTGGCGGTCAGACCCCCCTCGGCGGTGACGGCGGCGAATATCGCGCCACCGACGAAACCGAGTCCGCCGACCACCGTGAAGGCCAACGCGGAAATGGACCGGAAAACGTCGTAGTCGGAGAAGTCGGCGATCTGGAACTGGAAAGCGGACAGCGTGCCGGCCAGTCCGGCCAGTCCGGCCGAGACCGCGAACGCGCCCAGCTTGGCACCGGAGACCGAAACGCCGACCGACGCCGCGCCCCGCTCATTGGCCCGGACGGCCAGATAGCGGCGGCCGGACTCACCGCGTCGCAGGTTCAGGACGGCCAGGCCGCCCAGGGCCAGGACGATGACGCATAAAACCGCGTAACGCTGCGGGTGGAACGAGGGGCTGACGTCGAGCCCGAACAAGGTCGGGGAATGTACGACGAGCCCGTCCCGGCCCCCGGTCAACGACGGTTCGCCGAGCACCAGGTTCTCCACCGCCAGGGACAGGCCCAACGTCACGATGGCCAGGTTGACGCCCCGGACCCGGACCGCGGGGGCGCCGATGACCAGCCCCAGGACGACCGCGGCGGCGGTGCCGAGCAGGACGCACAACGGGAAGGCCGCGTGCCAGTCGTTACTGGCCCGGGCGGCCACGAACGAACCGAACCCGGCCAGCGCGGCGCTGGCCACGCTGATCTGCCCGGCGTACCCGGTCACGACGACGATCGAGAGGGCCAGCAGCCCGAAGATGGCACTGTTGATCATCGCCGAGGGCCAGGTCGGCGCGAGCAGCACCGGGATGGCGATCCCGGCGGCCAGCAGGACCGCCGCCTTCACCGGGGGAATCCGGCCGCTGCCGGCCCGCGGCAGTCGGTTGGTCACCGTCTCGCCCCGGCCCGGCAGAACCGTGCCGCCCAGGATCACGGCCACAATGATCAGCCCGAACGGGACCGAGGAGACGATGCCGGGGTTCAGGCTGTATTTGCGCATTACCGATTCCGCCACCCCCAGCGCCAGCCCGACCCCGACCGTCGTGGAAATGGCGTTGAAGCGACCGATCAGCGCGGCCGCCATGGCCGGAATCACCAGCAGCGTCAGCCCGCCGGGGGTCAGGCCGATGACCGGGATGAGCAGGATGCCGGCGAACGCCGCCATCGCCCCGCCGACCCCCCACGTGACCAGGCCGGTCGGGTGCGGGGAGATCCCGATCGCGGCCGCCGCGGCCGGGTTTTCGCGCAGGGCCGTCGCGTTGAGACCCAGCCGGGTCCGGGTGAACATCACCCACAGCCCGACCGCCAGGGCCGCCGTCGAGGCCAGCAGAACCAATGTGTCGTCGGTGATGAACCCGCCGAACACCGTGACCTTGCCCGACCCGAACAGCGGCCGTAACAGGTGGGAATCGGTGCCGTAGCGCTTCACCGCGACGCTCTGCAGTAACAGCATGAACCCGAGGGTGGCCACCACTTTGGCCAGGTCCGAAGCATTGCGCAGCAGCCGGACCACCGCGAGGTAGAAGATCACCCCGAGCGCGGCACCGGCCGCGACGCCGACCACTAACGCCGGTAGGACCGGCCAGGAACCATTTCCGCCCCGGTAAAGCTCAAAGAATGCGTAGCTTCCGATCATCCCGATGGCGCCCTGGGAGAAATTCAGGATTCCTGATCCCCGGTAAACGGCGACCACCCCCAGGGCGACCAGCGCGTAGGCGCCGCCCCCGGCCAGCCCGACCAACGCGAACTGCCACAGCTCCGACAACGGCTTCCCTCCCCGCCCGGTCATGCCCGGCGTCACGGTAACGGCGAGGTTGATACCTTGCAAGTGAGCCCTCACCCAGTTAGCTCGGGAGCCCGGTCCCGGTCACCGAAAGCTAGCGAGCGTTCGCTCAGGATGTTATGTTCCGCCCGCGATGAGCCAGGGAGGCAGCGTGACCGACCGGACCGTCACCGACCGCACCATGTACAGGCGGCACTTCTACATCGGCGGCACCTGGGCTTCGCCGGCCGTCGACGAGCAGTTCCCGGTCGTCTCCCCCTCCAGCGAAGAGGTCGTCGGCGAGATCCCGCTGGCCACCACCACCGATATGGACCGGGCCGTCGCGGCCGCCCGGGGCGCGTTCGACGAGGGTCCCTGGGCCCGCACCCCCCCGGCCGAGCGGGCGGACGTCCTGGCCCGCGCCGCCGACCTGCTCGGCAAACGACTGAGCGAGTTCACCGGCATCGTGGTCGACGAGATGGGCTGCGCCATCAGCCAGGCCCCGGCCCAGACCGGCCTGGTCGGACCGGTCTTCGACTACTACGCGGACCTGATCAGGACGTTCGAGTTCGACCGCACGGTCGTGGCCGGTGAACGGGCCGGGCTGGTGACCTCGGAACCGGTCGGCGTGGTCGCCGCGATCGTGCCCTGGAACGCCCCGGTCACGCTGGCCGCCTGGAAGGTGGCCCCGGCCCTGGCGGCCGGCTGCTCGGTCGTGATCAAGCCGGCCCCGGAAGCCCCGTTGAGCAACTACATCCTGGCCGAGGTGCTGGCCGAGGCGGGGGTCCCGGCCGGGGTGGTCAACCTGGTGCCGGGCGACCGCGAGGTCGGCGAGCACCTGGTCACGCACCCGGCCGTCGACAAGGTGGCCTTCACCGGCTCCACCGCCGCCGGCCGGCGGATCATGAGCTTGTGCGGCGATCAGGTCAAGCGGGTCTCCCTGGAACTGGGCGGCAAGTCGGCGGCGATCGTCCTGGACGACGCAGACCTGGCCGCCGTCATCCCCCGGATCGTGGGCGGCGGGATGCACCTGTCCGGTCAGGTCTGCGGAGCGCACACCCGGGTGCTGGTGCCCCGCTCGCGCTACCCGGAGGCCCTGGCCGCGGCGGCCGCGGCGGCCGACGCCACCCCGGTCGGCGACCCGCACGACCCGGCCACCGTCGTCGGGCCGCTGGTCGCCGAGCGGCAGCGCGACCGGGTCGAGGGTTACATCCGGCTGGCCGTCGGCGACGGGGCCCGGCTCGTGGCCGGCGGTGAGCGGCCGGCGGACCTGCCTAAGGGCTGGTACGTGGCCCCGACCATCCTGGGCGACGTCGACAACGGGATGACGATCGCCCGCGAGGAGATCTTCGGGCCGGTCCTGTGCTTCATCCCGTACGACGACGCGGACGATGCCGTGCGCATCGCCAACGACTCCCGGTACGGCCTGGCCGGTGGCGTGTGGTCGGCGGACCCGGCCCGGGCCCTGGCCGTCGCCCGCCGGCTGCGCACCGGCAGCGTGGCCGTCAACGGCCACTACCCACCGTTCCCGCTTGTGCCGTTCGGAGGCTTCAAGCAGTCCGGGCTGGGCCGCGAGCTCGGCCCCGAAGGCCTGCGCGGCTTCCTGGAATCCCGCAGCATCGGCCTGCCCGCGTCGCTGCTGGCCCTCTAGGCTCGCCGGTCCCGGGTCCGCGACCGGCCCCACGACGTGGGAATTATCAAAGCCGACCCCTCGGTGCGCGCCTATATCGCGATCTACGAAATCGAAGCCGATGACCTCGCCGTCCCGCTCAACGAGATGGCCGCCCGAACCGCCGACGGCCGGGTCCAGATAAGCGACGCGTTACAGCTGGACCCGCCGCCGGTCGTCACGTTCTACGAGTCGACGGAGTAGGGAGTCCCGGTGTCGACAACCACGCCCATGGACGCACTGTCGCTGCCGTTCACCACCGGCGGCCCGAAGAAGCTGCTGATCGGTGGCCGGTGGGTCGACGCCGCGTCCGGGAAGACCTTTCCCAGCATCAACCCGTCCACCGGAACGGTCATCACCGAGGTGGCCGAGGGCGACGTCGAAGACGTCAACCGGGCCGTCGCGGCGGCCCGCGCGGCGCTCGGTGGCCCGTGGCGGCGGATGAAGCCCCGCCACCGGCAGGACCTCCTGTGGGCGCTGGCCGATGCGATCCAGGCCAACTTCGAGGAACTGCGGCTGCTCGAAGCGCTGGACATGGGATCCCCGATCGGTCGTCCCCGGCGCACTCCCGGCCCGGCCTGGGAAGCCGGCGTCCTGCGGTACTTCGCCGGCACCGCGACGAAGATCCAGGGCGAGACCATCCCCAACTCGCTGCCCGGGTCGGTCTTCAGCTACACGGTCAAGGAACCGGTCGGGGTCGTCGCCTCGATCGTTCCGTGGAACCGCCCGATCAGCAACGCCGTCTGGAAGATCGCGCCGGTCCTGGCCACCGGCTGCACGATGGTGCTCAAGCCGGCCGAGGAGGCGAGCCTCGCCGCCCTGCGGATCGGTGAGCTGTGCACCGAGATCGGCCTGCCCGACGGCGTGGTCAACGTCGTGACCGGGTTCGGCGACGTCGTCGGGGCCGCGCTCACCGAGCATGGCGACGTCGACAAGGTCGCGTTCACCGGCTCGACGGCGGTCGGGCAGCGCATCATCCGCGCGTCGGCCGGGAACCTCAAGCGCCTCTCGCTGGAGCTGGGCGGCAAGTCTCCGGACGTGGTGTTCGCGGACGCGGACCTGGCCAAGGCGGTGCCCGGGGCGGCGATGGGGGTCTTCTACAACACGGGTCAGGTGTGCTGCGCCGGCACCCGGATCTACGTCGAACGACCGGTCTACGACGAGTTCGTCGAGGGCGTGTCGGCGTACGCGAAGAAGCTGCGGGTCGGCAACAGCCTGGACCCGCGGACCCAGATCGGCCCGCTGGTGTCGGCCAAGCAGCTCGACCGCGTGACCGGCTACCTCGATCTGGGCCGCGCGGAGGGCGCGCAGACGACCGCCGGAGGCCGGCGGCTCGACACCGGCGAGCTGGCCGACGGCTACTTCGTCGAACCGACCGTCTTCGCCGACGTCCGGGACGACATGCGGGTCGCCCGGGAGGAGATCTTCGGGCCGGTCGCCTGCGTCCTGCCCTTCGACACCATCGACGAGGTCGTCGCCCGGTCGAACGACTCGGACTTCGGCCTGTCCGGAGGGGTCTGGACCCGCGACGTCGGCAAGGCCCACCGGCTGGCCAGCGAACTGCAGGCCGGCACGGTGTGGGTGAATTCGTTCTCGCTGTTCGATCCGGCGGTGCCGTTCGGCGGCTACAAGACGAGCGGCTGGGGCCACGAGATGGGCCAGCAGTCCCTCGACGAGTATCTCAACGTCAAGGCGGTCTGGATCAACACCGACTGAGGCCCGCCGGAACGACGGCGCGCGACCGACCGGGCCGACCGGCGTTAAGCTGCGATTTCCCCACGAGGAAGGCAAACCGGCTGTGCGTGAGATCGCCGAACAGGTGCAGCGGTGGCGCTCGGTCGGCGCGCCGTTCGCGGTGGCCCGGATCGTCGGGGTCCGGGGCAGCGCGCCCCGCACCCCGGGCGCGGCGCTGGCCGTCAACGGCGCCGGCGAGGTCGTCGGGAGCGTTTCCGGTGGCTGCGTCGAGGGTGCGGTGTACGACCTGGCCACCGAGGTGCTGGGCGACGGCCGACCCCGGCTGGCCAGCTACGGGATCAGCGACAGCGACGCCTTCTCGGTCGGCCTGACCTGCGGCGGGATCCTGGACGTGCTGGTCGTACCGGGCACCGCCGCGGTCGGCGGGCCCGCGCCGGTGGCCGCGGTGCTGGACGCGATCGAACGCGACCGGCCGGTGGCCTGGGCGACGGTGATCGCCGGCGACGGGATCGGGCGCCAACTCGTGGTCGACGACGACGGCGTGACCGGCTCGCTGGGGGTCGTCGGGCTGGATGTCGCGGTGGTCGACGACGCCCGGGGGATGCTGGCCCAGGGAACCACGGGCGTGCGCCGCTACGGCGAACGCGGCGAACGGCGGATCGACGACCTGACCGTCTTCGTGGAATCGTTCCGCCCCGCGCCCCGGATGCTGGTCTTCGGGGCCATCGACTTCGCCGCGGCCGTGGCCCGGGTCGGCGCGCTGCTGGGCTACCGGGTCACCGTGTGCGACGCGCGCCCGGTCTTCGCGACCCGGGCCCGCTTCCCGGAAGCCGACGAGGTGATCTGCGAATGGCCGTCGAAGTACCTGGCCCGCACGACCGTCGACGCCGACACGGTGATCTGCGTCCTCACCCATGACCCGAAGTTCGACGTACCGCTGCTGACCGGGGCGCTGCGGTCCCCGGCGACCTATGTCGGCGCGATGGGGTCGCGCCGGACCCATGACGACCGCCTGGCCCGCCTGCGGGAGGTCGGTCTGACCGACGAGGAACTGCGCCGGCTGCATTCGCCGATCGGCCTGGACATCGGCGCCCGCACCCCGGAGGAGACGGCCGTGTCGATCGCGGCGGAGATCATCCGGGGCCGGTGGGGCGGCACCGGCCGCCCGCTGGGCGACGTCGGCGGCCGCATCCATGGCGCGGGACCAACGCCTGGCCTGGCCAGCGCGCAGACCTGGAAGGAAACCCGTTGAAACTGGAAAATACGTTCAGCGTGCCGGTCACCGTCGACGAGACGTGGCGGGTCCTGCTCGACATCGAACGCGTCGCGCCGTGCGTGCCGGGCGCGACCCTCACCTCGCACGAGGGGGACACGTTCGGCGGCAAGGTCAAGGTCAAGGTCGGGCCGATCGGCCTGACCTACGGCGGCACGGCCACGTTCGTCTCCCTCGACGAGGCGGCCAAGGTCGCTGTCATCGAAGCCAGCGGCCGCGACACCCGGGGCGGCGGCACCGCCAAGGCGGTGGTGACCTGCCGCCTCGTCGAGGCCGGGACGTCCACCGAGGTCCTCGTCGAGACCGATCTCGCGATCACCGGCAAGCCGGCCCAGTTCGGGCGGGGCGCCCTGGCCGAGGTCTCCGGCACGCTCATCCGCCGGTTCGCCGCCAACCTGGCCGACGAGATCACCGGCGCGGGCGCGCCGGCCGCGCCGGACCCGGGCGCCGCCGCGCGGGAGTCGCCGACCGCTGTTCCGGCGCCCGCCGGGGCGGCCTCCGGCCCGCCGGCCGCTCCCCCGGTTGCGACCCCGACCCCGGCCGCCTCCCGCCCGGGCGCCGAACCGCTCAGCCTGCTCGACGTGGCCGGCTCCGGGAGCGTGCGGCGACTCGGCCTGGTCGCCGCCGGGGCCGCGGTCCTGGCCCTGACCCTGGGCCTGGCCCTCGCCCGGCGGCGCCGGTCCTGAGCCACGGCTGACGCCGGACCGGGGCCGACCGGGCCGGACCGGCCGGGGCTTCGCCCCGGCCGGCGGCAACGGTATTCACGGCAGTAACCGGGCATTAGACTGGCACCGATATGAGCACCGCGGCCACCCCTGACAAGGACCGGACCGACCCGGTCCGGGAACGACGGGCGTACGACAGCCCGGTGCGCCGCCAACGGGCCGCCGAAACCCGGGAGCGCATCGTGGAGGCCGGATCCGCCCTGGTCCACAGCTTCACCACCTGGGACTGGCGGAGCCTGACCTTCCGGGCCGTCGCCGAACGGGCCGGCGTCAGCGAACGCACCGTCTACCGGCACTTCGCCACCGAGCGGGAGCTGCTGGACGCGATCATGCGTCGCCTCGAGGAGGAGGCCGGCCTGACCTACGACCAGGTCGACCTGGACGATCTGGCCACGGTGACCGCGCGCAGCTTCGCGACGCTGTCGAGTTTCGCGGTGTCGCCCTGGACCCCCGAGGACTTCGGCGTGCCCACCCTCGTTGCCGAGGACCGGCGTCGTCGGGATGCCCTGATCGGGGCGGTCGGGCGGCGGGTCGGCGCCTGGCCCGACCCGCAGCGCCGGATGGCGGCGGCCCTGCTCGACGTCCTGTGGAGCGTCCCGGCCTACGAACGGCTCCTGGCCGCCTGGAAACTCGACGCCGGGCAGGCCACCGACGCCCTCACCTGGGCCATCGATCTGCTCGTCGAGGCGATCCGCGACGGTCGCGCGCCCGGCCGGGTGGGTCGCGCGGGGACCGCCGGCGAGCCCCCGGTCGGGCCGTCCCCATCGGCTTGACGGCCCACCAAGATTCGCGTCATGATGCTGACGCGAACCCTTGCGCGACGACCCGCGGGGCCGCGGTGGCCCGGCCGGGCCCGATCCGACCCGCCGGTGATCGCCGGGCCGTTCGCGACCGGACCAACCTGGGCATGTGGGCCGGTCATCAGGGAGAGTGGAGTTCACTCCCGGACACGCCCATCGAAGCCGGGGCCGAAGGCCGGACCCAGCCGAACAGGAGAGACAGTGACCGATTTCGCCGAGATCCACGGACGGGTGGTGCGGCTGTGAAGCACCTACTCATCGACGGACAACTGGTCGACGCCCCACGGACGTTTTCGACCATCAACCCGGCCACCGGCGAGGTATTAGGAGAAAGCCCGGACGCCACCGTGGCCCAGGCCGAGCAGGCCATCGCGGCCGCCCGGCGGGCGTTCGACACGACCGACTGGTCGACCAACGTCGAGTTCCGGGTCCGCTGTCTGAACCAGTTCTACGACGCGCTGATCAAGCACAAGGAAGAGCTGCGCGAGCTGACCATCGCCGAGGTCGGCCATCCCCGCATGATCACCGATGGGGCCGCCCTTGAGGAGCCGATCGAACTCCTCAAGTACTACGCCGCCCTCGCGGAGACCTACGCCTTCACCGAGGAGCTCCCCGAGATCGAGTTCCGCGGGGCGCAGCACCAGCGCTGGGTGGAGAAGGAAGCCGCCGGCGTCGTCTCGGCGATCATCGCCTACAACTACCCGACCCAGCTCGCGCTGGCCAAGCTGGCTCCGGCCCTGGCCGCCGGGTGCACGGTGGTGCTCAAGGGCGCCCCGGACACCCCGCTGGTGACGCTGGCGTTGGGCGAGATCATCGCCAACGACACCGACATTCCAGCCGGTGTGGTGAACGTCCTGGCCTCGTCGGACGTCGCGGTCGGCGAAATCCTCACCACCCACCCGGACGTCGACATGATCACCTTCACCGGGTCCACCCCGGTCGGCCGGGCGATCATGGCCGCGGCCAGCGCGACGGTGAAGAAGGTCTTCCTGGAGCTGGGCGGCAAGTCCGCGCTCATCGTGGTGGACGACGCCGACATCCCCACCGCCGCCATGATCGCGGCGTTCACGATCTGCTCGCACGCCGGCCAGGGGTGCGCGATCACCTCGCGGCTGCTGGTCCCCCGGGCCAGGCAGGACGAGATCCTCGAGCAGCTCACGGCGATGCTGGCCGGGATCGTGGTCGGTGACCCGGCCGACCCGGCGACCTACATGGGTCCGCTCATCAACGCCAAGCAGCGCGAGAAGGTCGACGGGATCGTCCAGCGGGCGGTCGAGGCGGGCGCCACGCTCGTGACCGGCGGCCAGCGGATCGACCCCGGTTTCTTCTACACGCCGACGCTGCTGGCCAACGTCGACCCGGACAGCGAGGTCGCCCAGCACGAGGTCTTCGGGCCCGTGCTCGCGGTGATCCCGTACGACGACGACGAGGACGCCGTCCGGATCGCCAACAACTCGATCTTCGGTTTGTCGGGCTCGGTGTTCGGCACCGACCGGGAGCGGGCCCTGGCGATCGCGAAGAAGATCCGCAGCGGCACGGTGAGCGTCAACGGCGGCATGTGGTTCGCCCCCGACTCTCCGTTCGGCGGCTACAAGCAGTCCGGCATCGGCCGGGAAATGGGCGCCCCGGGCCTCGAGGAGTTCCTGGAGCGCAAGACGGTGGCCATACCGGTCGGGTAGGTGGTTGACCGGAGAGCCGATACGTCGGCCCGGCGGGGGCGGGGCGCGGACACTGACGGCGCCCCGCCCCCGCCGTTCTTCCGGTCGACGGAGCCTGGTTCCGGGTCGGTCAGAACGCCGCCCGGGTGGCGGCCGAGCCCACGGCACTGAGTTCCCAGTAGGAATACGTGCCCTCATCCAGGAGCTCGCGGGCCGCTTCCACCACCGCGCCGAACGCGGCGAACAGGAAAGCCCCGCCCACCGAGACCCGCCGGACGCCGAGCGCGGCCAGTTCCGGCACCGAGGGCGCGCCCGGCAGGGCCAGCACGTTCACGGGCCGGTCCACCGCCGACACGAGATCCCGGATGTCCGCCGGCCGGGTCAGCCCCGGGGCGTACAGCACGTCCGCGCCGGCCGCCTGGTAAGCCTGGAGCCGGGCGATCGTGTCGGCCAGATCCGGCCGGCCGTGCAGGTAGTTCTCCGCCCGGGCGGTGATGACCAGCCCCGCCCCGGTGCCCCGCGCGGCGGCCGCCGCCGCGGCCACCCGCTCGGTGGCGAGCCCGAGGTCGTAGATCGGGTCGTCGGCGCGGGTCGTGAAGTCCTCGATGGAACAGCCCGCGAGCCCCGTCGTGGCCGCCGCGCGGACCGTCCCGGCCACGTCGGCCGGGGTGTCGGCGAAGCCGTTCTCCAGGTCCGCGCTCACCGGTAGATCCGTCGCCGCGACGATCGCGGCGACGTGGGCCAGCACCTCGTCCCGCGCGACCCCGCCGTCCGGCCGGCCCCGGGTCGCCGCGAAACCGTTGCTGGTGGTGCCGACGGCCAGGAAGCCGAGCGCCGCGAACAGCGTGGCCGAGCCCTGGTCCCAGGCATTGGCCAGCAGCAGTGGCCGGGGTCCGTCATGCAGCCGCCGGAAGCCGGCCACCAGCGCGGCCCGGTCGTCGCGGTCGGCATCGCTCTGGTCGTTCGCACGGTGATCCACACCGCCGACCCTAGCGGTCATCCCTCGTCCGCCGGTGGACCGACCGCGCAGGTGAGCGAGGCGGCCACCGCGCCGGTCGCCGCGTGCCGCAGTTCGACGAGCAGGCCCACATCGACGGGGGTCACCACCGCGTGCATGGCCTGACCGGCGACGCACGGCCGCCGGTAGAAACATTCGATCGCCCGGACCCGGGCGGTGGCGGCGCCGAACTCGGCGAGTGCGTTCTCGGCCCGTTCCCGGTAAGCCAGGAAATAGACGTGATCGTTGACGTCGGTGTCCCGGGCCGACCAGGTAAAGGAACTGGAGGGCGCCCCGGCCGAGGGCCGCGGCGGGGCCGGCGGGACCGGGAGATCGGTCATGACCACACTGAGTCCCGCGGGGGGCGCCGCGGTGAACCCCTGCGGACCGCCGTCGCCCCAGTTCAGCCACCACCACCGCCCGGTCCACCGGGCCAGCTCGCGACCGTCGGCGGCGGTGACCGTAACCAGGTCGTCGCCCCCGTACCGCCGACCGCCCGCGTCCGCCCCGGCAATGCTGTCCATCCGGACGGTCACCTGGTCGCCCGGCAGAACCGGTCCGTCCGCGATCGCGATCCCGAGCTGGCTCATGAAGACCCGGACGCCCGCCCGCTCGCAGAATTCATGCCGGCCCATGACGGTCACCGTCGTCCACCAGTGCTGGGCGGCCGCGTCGAACAGCCGCATCATGTGCGAGGGCTTCAGCCGGCGATCCTGGTCGACGGCTTCGTAGGCGATCACCGCGGTGTCGGTGAAGCTGAGCGGTCTGGTCATGGGCCGATCGATCCCCGTCTCGTGGGCGCCGGCACGGCGCGGCCGGTCATCCGGCCGGGCCGCCATTCCCGGCCGCTCAGGCAGCCTCAGTCCTTGGGGACGGCGCTGCCCGGTAGGCCGATCGGGTTGGGGAACGGCATGAAGCCGCTCTCCACCACCGCCCGGGCCACCCCGGACAACGCCCCGATCGCGCGGTGGAGCACCTCGTCGTCGAGGCCGGCCAGCGGCGCCGCCGCGAGCTCGTCGGTGGTGCGTTCGATCCCGCCGGACAGGTCCCGGCCGCGCGGCGTGAGGGTGCCGTCCGCCGCGACCAGCCCCCGCCGCGCCAGCCGGTCGCTGGCCCGGGCCCAGTCCTGGGCCGTCCAACCCCGGTTGGACAGGAACAGCTCCGGGTCGAGGCCCTTGGCCGCGCCGGCCAGGACGTGGGCCTCGCAGCCGTCCAGCCCGGCGACGACCAGGGCCGCGACGTGCCCGTCGCCCCGGTGTTCCCGCAGCGCGGTGGCCGACTGCCACAGCTGCTCGACCGGATCGGACAGACCCGGGACGGTCTGGTTGGCGGCGAAGAACGGGCGGCCTTCGGGCCGGGCCGCGGCGATCACCTCGGACAGGACCGGCTGGACCGCGCCGGCCACCTCGTCCACATCGGGGGTGGCCGCGCGCAACGCCGTCGCGGCGGCCCGGGCCCGGACCCGGACAATGTCGGCCGGGTCAGCCAGCGCCCACGCCGCGGGAATGGCCCGCCGGACCATCGTCGGGTGGAAGTTGAATGCCGCCGCCTCGACGACCTCGGAATTCACCCGGCCCAGGGGGGCGGCCCGGATCGCGAAATACCCCATCCAGAAGCCCCGCAACCCGATGTCCCGGGGCAGGGCCCGGCCGCTGGTGGCCCCGGCTCGCTCGCCGCCGTCATGCCGGACCGGCGACGCCGACCGGCCGGTTTTCGTAGGCGGCGACCCGATCCCGCCACCGGTCCGGGATCGCGATGGACCGCCGGGCGACACTGTCGTACGCAATCATAGAACTCATTCCTTCGGCCGCCAGGAAATCTCGCTCGCCGCTCCAGATCTGGTAGCTGAAATCAAAAGACCGGCCACCGAGGCGGGACACCCTGATCGCGATCAGAGCATCTTCACGGAACAGCAACGGCTGGCGGTAGGTGAAATCCAGTTTACCGATCACGAATCCTTGACGACCGTCGACCTTCTCTTCCAGAACCTCGACCTGGTAATCGGCCCGGGCGGTTTCGGCCCAGGTCAGATAGGCCACGCTGTTAGCATGACCCAGCATGTCGACGTCCCGGAATTCGACCGAGAAGGGTCGGACCATCCGGAAATCCCGGGAAAGCGCCGACGGTACCGGGCGATTCACACGACCTCCTGG
>JAMFSN010000099.1 GCA_026225295.1 Frankia alni | reverse complement strand
GGCCTCCTTGGCGCCTCCGGCGATCGCGCTGCCGAGGGCCCGCAGCTGACTCCCTCGGCTTTCGACGGCGGCCACGACCGCGCCCGGATCGGTGACTCTTCCGTCCGCGGCCACGGCGCCGTCGCGCCTCAACTCGGCGATGAGGCGGAGCCTCGCACCCTTGCCTTCGTCGCCGCAGGGCCAGGTCGGGGCCGGGCTCGGTTACGCCGGCCGGAGACCGGAAAGGTCGCGCCGGACGACGCTGTTGCGGTCGGCCACCCGGCTGCCCAGCGCGAACTGGGGCCACAGGCCGACGATCTCCTGGCGGCTGCGCTCACTCCACTCGCGGCACGCGTCGGAGCGGGACTTGTAGAAGTTCAGCGCGTAACCGCCGGTGTGCACGCGCAGCAGTGAGAAGCCACCCGGGTACTCCTTGGTCGCCGCGACCTCCTGCAGCACGACCGCGGGCGCCGCCCGGCTGACCGTCCGCCGGTTGCGGTGCGTGTGGCCGGCGTGGTGCAGAAACACCCCGGGCGTGTCGGCGTAGGACGCGAGCAGCGCCGCCGCCTGCCCGGCGTCCAGCGCGCTACCGGGCCCGGACGGGAACGGTGAGTCCGTGACGACCAGCGGATGGTGCCCGAACACGATTGTCGGTTGGTCCCGGTGGGCGCGCAGGTCCGCGGCCAGCCAGGCCCGCTGCGCCGCCGACAGGCCACCTGCGTCCCCGCCGTCGCCGGCCTTGTCGTAGGTGTCCAGCCCGACCACATGCAGGCCGTTGAGGTCGCGGGAAAAGTACGCCGGCCCCGCGTCGCCGAAGAAGGTGTCCCGGAAGCAGTCGTGGCCCTGCCACTGGCCTGGCCGGCACGCGGCGTAAGCCGCCCCGGCGTGGGCCCGGTCATGATTGCCGCGGGTCACGAAGTAGTCGCGCTGGTAGCCGCCGAAGCCGTCCAGCAGCGCCCGGGCCCGGGCCAGGTCGACCGGGGACGCCTCGCTGGCGACGTCGCCCGCCGCGAACAGGTACGTCGCCCCGCGGGCGTGGGCCTCGGCGACCAGCCCCTCGGCCATCACCTCCGGATAGGGCGGGCCGCCCGGCACCTGGGAGATCCCCTTGATCGTCCGGATGGCGCCCGACAGCCCGGCGACCTTCTCCCCCAGGTGCAGGTCGTTGCACAGGGCGATCGAGAACAGGAATCGGCCCGGCGGCGGCTGCGGGGTCGTGAACGCGAACGGTCCGTCCTGGCCGGTCGCCACCCGGACCGGTTCCGTCCCCACCGCATTGCCGGCGGTGATCGTGAACGGGGTGGCCGTCGCCGCCCGGCCGCCCGACGTAGCCCGGTAGTAGTACGTCCGGCCCGGCTCGAGATCGGTCAGTTCCACGTGGTGGTAGGCGGTGTCGGGCCCGCTGTGGGCGACCCGCGTCAACCGGGCCGGGTCGGTGCCGTAGGCGACCTGCCCGTCCGACGGCGCCGGGACCATCCGCTTCAGGCCGTCGTCGGTGCCCGGGACACCCGTGTACCAGGTGATCACCGCGCTGGTCTCGGTCAGCGTGACCAGCTCGAGATTCACCGGGCGCACGGCCCGCGGGCTGACCCCGGCCGTCCGGGCGGCCGCGTGGGCCCGGGCCTGGGTCTGCGCCCGGGACCGCTCCGGGTCCGTCCCGCAGGCGACCAGCGGCGCCGCCGCGACGAACGCTGACCACCGCAACAGATCACGCCGCCGGACGTGGCAGGAACAGGGCACGGCCGGCATTGTCCCGCACCGGCCGCCGCCGCGAGGTGAACGTTTCCCGACCGGGCGGGCCCGGGTCGGTGACCGGCGGGGGGGTTCGCCGCGCCCGCCGCGCCCGCCGGGCTCGCGCCGCGACGGGGATTGCGGCGGCCGGGCCGTACGATGACGGCGGAACGGCGGAAAGGAGTGGCATGGTCAGCACGGACACCGCGAAACTCGCCGTACTCATCGATGCCGACAACGCCCAGCCGTCGATTACCGCCGAGCTGCTGGCTGAAGTCGCGAAGTTCGGCACCGCCCACGTGAAACGCGCCTACGGCGACTGGACGGGCACTCAGCTCAAGGGCTGGAAAGAGCAGTTGCTCGCCCAGTCGATTCAACCGATGCAGCAGTTCGCCTATACCACCGGTAAGAACGCCACCGACGCGGCGATGGTCATCGATGCCATGGATCTGCTTTATTCGGGGAACCTCGACGGGTTCTGCCTGGTGTCCAGTGACAGCGACTTCACCCGCCTGGCCGGCCGGATCCGCGAATCGGGTCTCACCGTGTACGGGTTCGGCGAGCGCAAGACTCCACGTCCGTTCGTGGCCGCCTGCGACAAGTTCATTTATATCGAAAACCTGTCGCTGCCCGACAGCGCCGCGGCCCCGCCGGGAACCGCGACCGCGCCGCCCCAGCGTCCGTCGGCCGCCCAGCTCAAGGCCGATGCTGGGCTGATCAACCCGTTGCGCCGAGCGGTGGAGGCCGGGTCGGACGACGACGGCTGGGCGCCCCTGTCGGGGGTCGGGAACCTCCTGACCCAGCAGAGCCCGGACTTCGACTCCCGCAGCTACGGCTACACCAAACTGAGCGATCTGATGGTCGCGACGACCATCTTCGAACTCGACCGCCGCAGTTCCAGCGACGGCAAGCACCAGACCGTCTACGTCCGCGACAAGAGGCCTGGCAAGCGCCCCCCGCGGGTGCCGTAGCGCCGCGCCGCTCGGGTCAGGCCACGTCGAGGCGATCCCTCGCCGCGGCGTGATATCGACGCCTGAGATGTCGGGTGGTGGGCGATGGTCAGGCCCGGCTGCTCCGGCCGGTGGGCGGCCCTGACCCGGCCCGGGGCGCGCGCCCGGCCGGCAGCGTGTCCGCGTCGTGCTGGCGGCGCACCGTGTCGATCAGGCGGACCGGATTGCCGCCCGTGGCCTCGTGCAGCTGCCGGGTCCAGCGCGGTACTGGCTCGGCGAGCTTGACCCCGCTCACCCGGGCGATCAGCTCGGCCGAGTCCACGGCGCCCAGTCCCCCGACCGTCAGGTGCCGGGCCTCGATTCCGTCGGTGAGGGCGGCCCGGAACGAGGTCCCGGCCCGGCCCGGGCCTGGATCCCGGTAGGTGGCCAGCACCAGCAGCGGGGTGGGGCGGGGCGCCCGCAGCACCTGCCGGAGCAGGTGCAGTGAGGAGTCGTCCGCCTCGTGCAGGTCATCGAGCACGATGAGGACCGGGCGCCGCGCGGCCATCGCCCCCAGCAGGTCGTCAACCACTTCGAAGACCCGCGATCGCTCGTCGCGGTCGCCGCCCGGAGGGTCGGCGGGGGCGCCCACCGGGCGCTCGGGTCGGTCACCGCCCAACCGGACGGTCACCGGGAGATCGCCGTCCTCGGTGGCGGTCCGTTCGCTCGCCGCCCGGAGCAGGTGGGAGATCCTGCCGGCGAGCCGATCGAGACCGGCGTCGAGGACGGCTTTCGGGGCGGCCCGCGAGTAGTCGTCGAAACATTCGAGGAAGACCTGGTAGGGGACGCGGGCGTCGGCGGCGGCCCGGCCGGTCAGCACGAGCCCGCCGGAGGCGTGCACGATCACCGCCAGACGCGCGGCGAGGGTCGTCTTCCCGATGCCCGCGTCGCCACCCAGCAGCATCAGGCCGCGGCGCCCGGAAATCGCCCGGGACCAGGCGTCCTCCAGCGTCCGGAGTTCGGCCGTCCGGCCCACGAAGGTGGGAACGGCGGCCCGCCGCAACCAGCCCGGCCCAGCATCGGCACCCGCCCGGGAATCCGGTTCCTCCGGCTCGGCCGTCCGGCTCGGGACCCGTTGCGCGTCCCGCAGCGGTGGAAACCGGTCCGCGAGGCCCGCCTCCGCCACCTGCCAGATCCGGTCGGGCCGGTCAAGATCCTTGAGGTGGTACCAGCCAAGGTTACGGAGCCGGAACGGGTCGAGGGACCCGTTGCGGATCAGCGCGCGGGTGGCGTCCGACAGCAGGATCTGGCCACCGTGCCCGGCGGCGCAGATCCGGGCGCCCCGGTGGACACCGAGGCCCACGTACCCCCCGGACCAGAGCGTCGGCTCGGTGGTGTGGATCCCCATCCGGACCCGGACCGGCACTCCCGCCGACCAGTCGTGGGCCCGCAGCGCCCGTTGGGCGGCCACCGCGGCCGAGACCGCATCCCTGGCCCGGTCGAACGCGAAGAAGAACGAATCACCCTGGGTGTCGATCTCACGGCCGCGGGCCCGCTCAAACGCTGTCCGGACGAGCCGGCGGTGGGCCGACAGCAGCTCCCAGTACCCGTCCCCCAGTCGGGCGGCGAGCCGGGTCGAGCCTTCGATGTCGGTGAAGACCAGGGTGACTACGCCGGCCACCGGGCCGACGGCCGGCCGCGTGACCATGTCGCCGGGCCCGACCTGCACAGTCGTCACCATGTCTTCCTTCCGACCGTCGGAGCGCCGCCGCGGGCGACCGTCCCGGTCCGCCGCTGTAATGAAGGTTGTGCCGTGGGGCGTAAGCCCCGGGACCGCCACCCGCATGGCCGGCCCGGTCGGAGCGGGCCGACCGTCCCGCCCGACACCATCGTGCACTCACCGCCCGGTCCGTTACACCTCGCGCCGACCGGGAGCCCCGTGGGTGAGCACGAGCGGGCGGCCGATCTGGTTCATCCTCCCTCGCCGGCCGGCCGACGCCGGGGCCCGTCGCGACGCTTCCACCAGAATGGTCCCGCCAGCGGTGGTTGTCGATCAGATATCCGCCCTGCCCGGCCCCCGGCTCCGACCCGGGTGATCGGGGCCAGCTGGGTGATCAGCCGTGGCCGGTGAGGTGGGCGATGAACGGGCTGGGGCGGCCCGACCACGACACGTTCAGGTACTCCCGGGCCCGGGTGCACGCCACGTAGAGCAGACAGCGCTCGCGGAGCAGGTCCAGCTCGTGGGCCTTCGGGTCATCGGCCTCGAGGGTGACCGCCCAGCGCGCGGGCACGGCCGCGGCGCTGACGTCGACGACCGCGAACGCCACGAACTCGAGGCCCTTCATCCGGTGGATCGTGCCGACCTCGACCCCGGCCGGGCCGGACCGTTCGAGGTCGTGGACGGGGATACCGGCATCCCGCAGCGCGGCCAGCGCCGCCTGGGCGGTCCGGCGCAGCCGGGTGGCAACGCCGATCGTGGCGGGGTCGGTCCCGCTCTGGATCCAGCCGGACACGACCCGGACCAGGTCGGCCAGCTCGGCGTCCCTCGTGGGATGTCCGGCCAGACGGGGCGGGACCGAGCCCCGGTAGGCCGAGCGGTAGCCGGCCAGGGTGTCGGTCCCGGCGTCGAGGTCGTCAATGGCGACCCCCCGTAACAGCCCGACGCACCACCACAGGATCTCCTCCGTCGTGCGATAGTTCAGCGTGAGCCGGGACGACCGGCCCCGGATGTCTATCCCGAGCCGCGAGAGGGACACCCGGTGATCGTAGATCCGCTGGTGGGCATCACCGACCAGGAAGAGGTCGTTGGGGCCGGGCGGGACCGCCGCCCGGAGCAGCCGCCATTGCGCGGGGTGCAGGTCCTGCGCCTCGTCCACGATCACGTGGGCGTAGAGGTCGCCGGCCGGCGCGCCCTGAAGGTAGCCGGCCGCGTCCTCGGCGAGTTGGTGGAAGGTCCGCAGCCCGGCGGTCCGCAGCCGGCCCACGAAGTCCTCGACGGCCGGCCAGACCGCGGCCCGCTGCGGCCGGGTCAGCCGCCGCCCGCGCCCCGACCGGACGGCCGCGAGGTAGGCAGCCTCGCTCCGGAGGTTCTGGGCCAGGATCACCTGCTCCCACTCCTGCCGCAGCGCCGCCCCCGACAACCTGGCCGCCCACCCCGACGGGCCGGAGGCGACGTCGTGCCACCAGCGGTTGATCGCGGCGTTGTCGGTCAGTATCCCAGGGTCGCGGCCCTCCGCCTGCTGCACGACCCGGTGGGCGAGCGCGTCGACCGTCCCGACGTCGACCCGGGTCCCGCCGCCCGGACCGGCGAGCGACTCCAGGTTCGCGGCCAGGTTATCGGCCAGCGTGCGGCCAAAAGTGGTCAGCAGGATCGGGCAATCCGGGCCGGCCGGCAGCCGACCGGCCAGGTAGTGCGCGCGGTGGACGGCGACCACCGTCTTGCCGGTGCCGGCCCCGCCGGTCACCCGGGCCGGGCCGTTGAAGACCGGCCGGTAGGCGATGCGCCGCTGGGACGGGTGCAGGAAGATCCGCCACAGCTCCAGCGGGCGCCGCAGGGCCTCCAGCAGCTCACCCTGGTCGCGGGGGAAATACACCGTCGGGGAGGCCAGCAGCGCCGCATCCTCGCCCAGGATCGGCTCGGCCGGGCGGCCCCCCACGCTGATGCCCAACTCTTCGGCGGCCTCCCGCTGGCTGTAGCCGGCGGCAGCATCACCAGCGCGTCGCTCTGGCTCGGCGCCCAGACTGCCGTGAGCCTGCTCAGGTCGGAAAGAGTTTCAATCTCGCGTACCAACGGAAGATGCTCGGCCGAGATCCCCAGGCTGAGCAGGACGCCGTCGGTGCACCCGTCGAACAGCCCCGGGCCGGTGGACCGTCCGCCGGCGCCATTTCCGGCCGGTCCCCCGCCGGAAGAAACGGTCGTCAGGCTTTCTTCGACGGCCTGCACCGCGGCCCGGTCGATCACCTCGATGGCGTTGGTCGCGGCGTTGGTGACGAAACTGTGCCGGGCGCACCATTCGTAGGCCTTGTCGTGCTGCAGGACTTCGAACAGCACATAAAGCTCGCCGGAAACCGGCGCCATGACGATTCCCCGCCAGAACTTGTCGACCCGCACCGTGCGGGCCCGCGCGTCGATCGCCGTCTGTGGTCGTTCCAGGTGGATACCGGCCAGGGTGCTCTGCTTAAATCGCTCGATCAGGGCTGGGACCTTTTTCTGCACTTCTCTTGGCAGATCTGGATAACGGCGGAAGAAGCTGGGAGCGAGGCCGAGCGAGGGCATGGCTGGCAACCTCTCTATGATCAGTCGTGACGCGGTTCGGTTCGGTCCCCGGCCGGCAGGCCGCCGGGCGGTGGTGGGCAGCGCCGACGAAGATGACCGGCGGGCGATATCGCCAGCTTTGAGCAATTACATCACGGATCGCGACCATGTTGTCACGCCGAGGCTGGTGCCGGGTGCCCCTTCCGGGCAACGCGGGCTGGGCCTGCCGAACAACGGCGCTGATGAGGTTCGATCCGACGACCGTCGTCATCGTGAACCGGTAGGCCACCGCGGCACCGCGCTCGGCGGCGACCACGCTGGTCGAGAGATTTCAGCGGCGGCAAGGAGATCGACAGGCGCGTCTCGTCGATCTCCTCACCCGGTACGGGGTCGCCGAACTCCGCGTGATGTTCTCCCGCTCGCCGGAATGTTTGTGGCCGCCCGGCCGGCCAACATTTCACCGGGCCGGAGGGCGTCGGGCGCTCTGGCCTTGGAAAGTGCGGGGCCCCACCAGGCCAGGAGCCCGGCCAGCGCAAAGGCGACCAGCGCCGACCCATACGTCCCGCTGGGCGAGAGCGTGTCCGTGGCGTGTCAGGCGCCGTCGTCCGCCGCCCACGGCACGGTCCACCGCGGGTCCACGGTCTCGCCCCGCCGCTGGAACCGCAGATCGGCAGACAGCCGCATCGCGTCGGTCGTGGTGTCCAACGAGGCGTGCACGATGTACGGAGAGTGGAACGCCACGTCGCCGGCCCGGTAATCGGCCCACAGCCAGCGTCGCTCGGTCAGCCGCGACGTCCACTCCAGATCGTGGCTCAGCGGCCGCGTGTCGTGCTCGCGATCGTTCACCAGTCGCAGCCGGTGGCGATGGTCCTCGGACAGCGGCTGCGCGTCATCCAGGTAGAGCAGGCCACCGGTGGCCAGCGCACAGTCGCCCAACGGGACCCACGAGGTGATGACGCGATCAGAGCCCTGCGACATGTAGTCGTAGTCGGTGTGGGCCCGCGAGGCGCGACGCTCGCCGCGGTGGAAGTGCCGCACGATCTGCCGGGTCAGCGATTCGGTCGGGCCACCGAGCAGCGCCCCGGTCACCCGGCGTAGCGCCGGATCATCGCCAAGCGCCCGGAACTCGGCGCTGCGCACGAAGTCGTACGCGGGATGCCCCTGCACCCCGTACTCCGGCAGGCCGCCCGGCACGCTCCCGGAGAAGATGCCGTCGACCGCCGCGGTACCGGGCCTGAGGAAACCCTCCGGCAGCAGCGAGAAGTACAGCTCACGCAGCCGCAGCACCGTGTCCCGGTCGAGCAGACCCCGCAGCAGCAGATACCCGTCGCTTACGAAATGCTCACGCAGCGCGTCCGGGTCATCCGCCAGGGTGCTGCTGTCACGCATCGGAGCGAAGCGCGTGTCGTCGAACGGCATCGCTCGGCCATTCGAGGTCAGCGTCGTTGCACGTAGGGTGTCCACCGAATCCCTTCGGATCAACGTCCGCTCAACGTGGGCCGCCGCGCCCACGCGCCACGGCGAAGGC
>JAMFSN010000098.1 GCA_026225295.1 Frankia alni | reverse complement strand
GGTCATCAGCATCGGGTGCCTCGGTCGGCAGCCGGAGCCGCGCCATCTGCTCCGCCGCCGCTGGGGCGGCCCGTCGGCGAAGAAAGGACGGTCCGTGACTCTGACGTCCGGGCACCGGCCACTGCTTCCGCCGAACTTCGACCCCAAACGGGCCTCGGCCCGGGCCGGCCGGAGCGTCCGCAGTCCGCTGGGTCGCCTGCTGCTGGTCGCGGCCACCGTGGCGTCGGTCGCGGTCCTGGCGGTCAGCACGGTGGGCTGGGCGACGGTCAGCTACTTCGACGGCTCGATCAAGCGGGTCGCGGTCAAGGCCGCCGGCAAGCGGCCGGCCGAACGTCCGGACGAAATGAACGTCCTGCTCATCGGGAGCGACAGCCGGGCCGGCACGAACGGCGAGTACGGCAGTCAGGCCGAGGTGGGCGGCATCCACTCCGACTCCGTGAGTGTCGCCCACCTGGGCGCGGACGGAAGTGTCACGCTGGTGTCGATCCCCCGCGACACGCTCGTGGCCGACCCGCCGGGGATGCGCAAGAACCACGACGACGGCCTGGACAAGTTCACCGACGTGCTGTCGACCGGCGGCATCGGCGCCACCATCGCCGTGGTGCAGAACATGACCGGCCTGGCCATCGACCACTTCGTCATCATCGACCTGGAGGGGTTCAAGCGGATGACCGACGCCGTCGGCGGGGTGAGCGTGTGCGTCGCCCCGCTGCCGGGCGGCAGCACGCGCAACCTCAACGACCAGAACGCGCAGTGGCACGGCCACCTCGGGATCAACAACCTCAACGGAGACCAGGCGCTGTCGTTCGTCCGGACCCGCGATGCGCTCGGTGACGAGCGGCTGCGGATCCAGCGCCAACAGGTCTTCCTGTCCGACCTGCTGCGCAAGGCGACCGGCGCCGGCGTGCTCACCAACCCGCTGAAGATCGCGAACCTCATCAGCGCCGTCGGTGGCTCGCTCACCGTCGACGCGAACCTGTCCCGCAGCGGGATGATCACCCTCGCCGAGCGGATGCGGAAGATCAGCGGCGGCGCGCGGTTCATCACGTTGCCCACCCACATCGCGCTGCCGGCCGACGGGGCCATCGATGACAAGGGCTCGGTCCCACCCCACGGCGATGTCCTGATCTATGACCGGGCCAAGGCCGAGCCGGTCCTCGCCCCGCTGCGGCCCGCCTCGGAGAACCGGACGGCCACCGCGTCGGCCGCGCCGACCGTGGCCCCGGCCACGGTGACCGTCGCCGGGGTGACCAACGCGAGCGGACGGTCGGGGCTGGCCGGCCGGACCCGACTGGGTCTGTCGAACCTCGGCTTCGTCGCCAGCGGGGCGGCCACCACGACCGCCGCCGGCAACCAGTACGCCACCCAGGTGCGGTACCCGGCCGGCGCCACGGCCGCCGCCGACACGCTGGTCGCCGCGATCCCGGGGGCCACCGCCGTCGCCGACCCGAGCCTGACCTCGGGGCTGGTGGTCGTGCTCGGCTCGTCGTTCAACGGCCTGGCCGCCGCGCCGACCACCACCTCGGGCGCGCCGGGCACCGCCGCCTCAGGCACCGCCACCGCGGCCACCCCCACCCCGGGTACGCCGGTCGGACCGGGCGGTCCGGCCGGCGTTCCGACCGTGACCTCGACCACGGCGCCGCCCGCCCCCAACTGTGTACCGTGACCGGCGACGGACCGTGACCGGCGACCCGACCCCCCGGGCCGCGACCCGGGGGGTGGCCGCCGCGCTGGCCCACCGGTTGGCGACCGACCCGGCCCGCCCGATGCTGACGTTCTACGACGACCGGACCGGCGAGCGCACCGAGCTGTCGGCGACCACCCTGGACAACTGGGTGGCCAAGACCGCGAACCTGCTGACCGACTCGCTGGGGGTCACGCCGGGCGACCGGGTCGGAATCGACCTGCCGGCCCACTGGCAGACGGTCGCGGTGCTGCTGGCCGCCTGGACCTGCGGCCTCGAGGTGGTGCTGCCGGACGGTTCCGGGTCGACCACCGGCTCCCGCGGGCCCGGCGACCTGGCCGTCGCCTTCGTCGCCGAGCCCGATGCCCATGCGGCCGGGCCGGCCTGGGTGGCCCCGGACGCGGGCGACCTCGTCGTGCTGTCCCTCCGGCCGTTCGGCGGAACACTGACCACCCCGATCCCCGGAGCGGTCGACTACGCGGGTGAGGTGGCCGCGCACGGCGACCGGTTCGGCGCCCCGGCCACCACCCCGACCCAGCTCGCCCTGCTGGCCCGGGCCACCGGGCAGGCCGCCGACTGGCGGTTGACGGCCGGCGACCGGCTGCTGGCGGTGGCCGACCGCGCGGACCCGGGCGGCGTCCTGAGCTGGCTGCTGGTCCCGCTGGTGAGCGGGGCGTCGGTCGTGCTGAGCCGTCATCTCGATCCGGCCGCGCTGCCCCGGCGGGTGACCAGCGAGCAGGTCACCGCGGTCATCGGCGCGGACGCCCCACCCGTCGACGGGGTTCGGACGCTGGCCGGTCCGGGACCGGGACCCGGACCGAATCCGGGGAGCGGCCCCGGGGGCGCCCCGCTCTGAGCGGTGCCGGGGGCGCCGCTTACCCTCAGCTACTCGCGTACGTCCGATCACCCGCGGTGCCGCCGGTCCGTGGCCAGCGATCCGTGGCCAGCAGGAGGATCCCCGAACGTGTCCATTCCGTCAGAGCGGCTCACGCAGCCGCGCATCACCGTCGTCGGCACCGGCTACCTGGGCGCCACCCACGCCGTCTGCATGGCCGAACTGGGTTTTGACGTGCTCGGCGTCGATGTGGATGTAGCCAAGGTCGAACGGCTGTCGGCCGGCGAGGTGCCCTTCTTCGAACCCGGGCTCGAGGCGCTCCTGCGTAAGAACGTCGACTCCGGGCGGCTGCGCTTCAGCACCGACCTGGGCGACGCGGCCGCCTGGGGCGACGTGCACTTCGTGTGCGTGGGCACCCCGCAGAGCAAGGGGTCCTACGCCGCCGACCTGACCTACGTCGACGCGGCCGTCGCGGGCCTGGCCGCCGGGCTGCGGCCCGGCTCGTTGGTGGTCGGCAAGTCGACCGTCCCGGCCGGCACCGCCGCGCGGCTGGAACAGGTGGTCACCGCGCGGGGCGCCATCCTGGCCTGGAACCCGGAGTTCCTGCGGGAAGGGTTCGCCGTCGAGGACACCCTGCGCCCCGACCGGCTCGTCATCGGCCTGCCGACCGGCCCCGGCCGCGCCGTCGCCGAGCAGTTGCTGCACGCCGTCTACGCCACCCCGCTGGCCGCCGGCACGCCGCTGGTGGTCACCGATTTCGCGACCGCCGAGCTGGTCAAGGTGGCCGCCAACGCCTTCCTGGCCACCAAGATCTCGTTCATCAACGCGATGGCCGAGGTCTGCGAAACCACCGGTGCCGACGTGACCCGCCTGTCGGAGGCGCTGTCGCACGACACCCGGATCGGCGGCCGGTTCCTGCACGCCGGCCTCGGCTTCGGGGGCGGGTGCCTACCCAAGGACATCCGCGCGTTCATGGCCCGGGCCGACGAGCTGGGCGTGACCTCGGCGCTGTCGTTCCTGGGCGAGGTGGACAAGATCAACCTGCGCCGACGGGCCCGCATGGTCGATCTGGCCCGCGAGCTCAACGGCGGGACCTTCGACGGCCGCCGCATCGCCGTGCTGGGCGCGGCCTTCAAGCCGAACTCCGACGACATCCGGGACTCGCCGGCCCTCGCGGTGGCCACGACCATCCACGACGAAGGCGCCGTCGTGACCGTCTACGACCCGGCGGCCATGGCCAACGCGGGCCGGGCCTACCCGGCGCTGCGGTACGCCTCGTCCGCCACCGAGGCGGCCGCCGGAGCGCACGTGGTGCTGCATCTGACCGAGTGGCACGAGTTCCGCGAGATGGACCCGGCGGCGCTCTCATCGGTGGTCGAGGCGCGCAACATCGTCGATGGGCGCAACGCCCTGGACCCGGCCCGCTGGCGGGCGGCCGGGTGGACCTACCGCGCGCTGGGTCGCCCCTGACCGGGCGCCGACCGGGCGGGGCCGCTGGAAAGCCGGCCCTACGAGGCCAGCCGACGCTCGCTGGACGCCCGGACCTCGCGGACCTCGCCCGAGTCCACGTCGAACACGAAGCCCCGCGCGGCCGTGGTCGACGTCAGCAGCGGGTTGTTCCGGATCGCGTCGACCGAGTCGCGCACGTTGGCGTCGAGATCGGTGAACGCGCCGACCGGCCAGGGCGGTCGGGTCCCGCTGGTCGCCAGCACCTTCTCGGCGAAGTCCTCTTCGGTGATCGAGAGCAGCCCACAGCCGGTGTGCTGCACGACGATCACCTCGGTGGTGCCCAGGGCGTGCTGGCTCACCGTCAGCGAGCGCAGGACGTCCTCGGTGACCAGGCCGCCGGCGTTGCGGATGACGTGCGCGTCGCCCTCGTGCAGCCCGAAGATCGCAAAGACGTCGAGCCGGGCGTCCATGCAGGTGACGATGACCACACCGGTGGCCGGACGGGCGTCGAGGTAGCGCCCCCCGTACCGGGTGGGGTGGGCCCGGGCTCGGGCGATCATGTAGTCGATGGCGTCAGGCACGCGTATACCTCCGGGGCGGCGGTCCTTACGGGCTGCTGCGTCGCGGCGATGGCGCCGAAGTGCCGGTCCGTCCGAGCGCCCCCAGCATCCCCCGGACCAGGACCCGCCGCCACCGGTTTCGCGTCACCACCGGCCCGGGGCCGGGCCGGAGGCGGGCCGGGCGGCCCGCGCGGCCGGAAGTCGACCGGTGCCGGCCGGTGGCGGAGTCGCAAAAGCGGGAACACCCCACGGCATGCGTTGCGTCGAACCGGCGGGCGCGCCGAGCCGGGGGGTAGCGCATGGCGGGGAACAGAGGCTGGGTACCCTCTGGACGTGACGGAATTCGGACGGGAACGCCCGTGGTGAGCAACGAAACCGAGTCGCGCGGAGCGCACCTGCGTCGCAAAGCGGCTCGCTTTCATGAGGTCGCGAAGTTCGGCACGGTTGGTGGCCTCTGCTACATCGTCGACGTCGTTGTCTTCAACGTCTGCCACGGCGTGCTGCACACCGGACCGCTGACGGCCAAGACCATCTCCACGGTCGTGGCCGGCACCTGCGCCTACGTCGGTAACCGTCACTGGTCGTTCACGCATCGCGCCCGCACCGGCGTTCGCCGGGAGTACACGCTATTCATCTTCTTGAATGCGATCGGGCTCGGGATCGCGCTCGCCTGCCTGGGCTTCTCGAAATACGCACTGGGAATGGACAGCACCCTCGCGGTCAACATTTCCGGAAACGTCATCGGAACCGGCCTGGCTACGATCTTCCGGTTCTGGGCGTACAAGCGCTTTGTCTTCCTGAAGCACGATCACCCGAAGGTCGTGGGCGCCGTCGCGGCGGCCGCCGAGGTGTCGGTCGAACTGGATGCCGAGGACGAGGCCCGGGCCGGGTCGGCCGGGGCCGGGTCGGCCGGGGCCGCGGGGTTCACCGACCCGCTCGACCCCGACGGATCGCTCGCCGGCGCCGGCGCCGGGACCGTAGGTCCGACGACCGCGGCCGGGCCGTCGGTCCCGCCGACCGTCACCGGATCCGCGACGCCCGCCCATGGCACCCGGCTGCGTTCCTCGCAGCACGCGGCGAACAAGGCGTCGACGGTCCGCGCCCGGTCCGCCACCCGCCGTTGAACCGGCGCTGACCAGCATCGGCTTGAATCCGGCCGGCGGAGACCACAGCTGGGAACCGCTGCGTTCCGGTACCGTGCCGTCTCCGCGGCGCCCCGTGCGCTACGCTCTCTGATCGACCCGCCTGCCAGCCGCCGGCGGGCACCGGTCGCAGGAGGGTGTGGACTTGCCCGAAGCCTCGTCCGGACCGGTCCGCTCCGGCGGGCGTCCCCGCGACGACAGCCGTGACGGGGCCATCCGCCGGGCGACCCTGCAACTGCTCGCCGAGCTCGGCTACGACGGCGTCACCATGGACCGGGTCGCCACCCGGGCCCGGGCCGGCAAGGCCACGATCTACCGACGGTGGCCGTCCAAGGTCGCGCTGATCATGGATGCCATCTCCACCGTCGCCGACGACACCCTGCCGATCGCCGACACGGGATCGTTCCGCGAGGACATGCTCTCCTATCTGTCCTCGTTCACCACCTATGTCGTCGACGACCGGGGCAAGATTCTGGCCGAGCTCGTGTCGGAAATGTCCCGCAACGAGGAACTGCGCAGCGCCCTGCGGGACGGTCTGCTGGCCCAGCGCAAGAGCGTGATCGAGGCGATCGTCACCCGCGGCGTGGCCCGCGGGGAGGTCTCGGCGTCCGTGGACCACCATCTGCTGAGCGAACTGGGCTCGGCGATCCTCCTGCAACGCCTGCTGCTGTTCGGCGAAGCGGTCAGCGAGGAGTTCATCGTCTCCATCGTCGACGGGCTGATCGTGCCGTTCGCGACCGGCATCCCGACCTCGTCGACACCGGCCGCGCAACCCTCCCGGACCCCGGAGAAGCGCGAACCCATCGACGCGTGACCCGGGCCCCGGCCGGACGCCGGGAGGCGCGGTGGGGCGGATCGGGATGGCACCGAGGAGTGGCGCGCCGGGCCCGGCGGCCGCCCGGCCCCGGCCCGCGATATGAATATGCCGGGAGGGGGTGCCGATGGATATTCACGGCTCCGTGGGACTGGTAGGCAGCTATGCGATCTGCATGATCGCGGGAGGCGTCGCGAGCCTGGTGCTCTGGGCGCCCCACGCCCGGCGCGGGCCGGACCGCTCGGCCGGAACCGCCGCCGGGGCGGCCGAAGGCGGCCTGACCGGCGCCGACGCCGCCCGGGTGGGGATGACCGAGCCGCCGCGCGACGTCGCCGACGAACGCGAGCGGATCGTGCGCGGTTGCATGGACCTCGCCGACCGGCTGCGGGACGACCGGCCGACGCTGTTCCGTAAGGCGCTGCGGGATCTGGCCGCCGTCGGGGTCACGTCGGTGATCGCCGACGGTCATCGGGTCGACGAAGAGCAGCACGACATCATCGGGGCCAAGCCGACCACCGATCCGGCGTTCCACCGCACGATCGCGAGCACCGAACGGCTCGGTTTCACCGACCGGGGCGAGCTGGTCCGCAAACCGTGCGTGATCGTCTATGAGGGTCCCGAGGTCCTGCGCTGACGGCCGGCGGCGGGCGGCGCTCAGTCCTCGTCGGCCGTGGCGCCCAGCCGGCGGCGACGGATGTCGTCCTCCTCGGTGAGCCGGTAGAGCGTGCTCTGCACGTACTCGACCCGGGGCACGTCGCCGAGGACCACCTGGCCCCGTTCGCCGGCGCTCTCGATGGTCAGCGTCCCGGATCCGATGAGGCGTTCGAAGAACGTGTGGTGGAACGTCACGTCGTTCATGCGCTGCAGCGGGATGTCGCGCCCGGTCCGGGACAGGATCCCCTCCCGCACCACCACCCGTTCGCTGGTGATGACATAGCTGGTGGTGATCCAGCGCAGCCACGCCCGGATGGTGGCGAACCACAGCAGGATGAGCGCCACGACCCCGATCGCGATCTGGGCCACCCCGCCGGCCGACCCGGAGGGCACCACCGACACCCCGACCGCCGCCGCGGCCAGGATCACGACCGCCGCCGCGACGGGCAGCACGAGGTTGATCCAGTGCGGATGAAGATCGAGTTCGACATGTTCGTCGTCGCCCAGCAGGCGCTGCGGGTATCCCACGCCGGAATGGTCCCATCTGGGCCGGGAATGACCAAGCGGCAGGGGCCCGGTCAGCCGTCGGCGCGCAGATGGATCACGTCCCCGGCGCTGAACGCCCGACCGTCGACGATCAGCCGACCGTCCGCGTCGAGGCCGGTCGCCGTCCCGGTCACCGGCCCACCGCTCGGCAGCTCGACCCGGACCCGCTGGCCGAGGGTGGCGCAGACCCGTCGGTAGGCGGCCGGGAGCGCGGACGGGTCGGTGCACCACCGGTCGTAGTGCCGGCCGAGCTGCCGCAGGACGGCGGCCAGCACGACGGCCCGGGCGGGCCGGGCCCCGGCCAGCGCCAGGCTGGTCGCGCCGGGTGGGAGATCGGCGGCCGCGGTGGTCACATTGAGCCCGATCCCGATGACCACCGCCGTCGGACCGCCCACCGTCGGCACCGCCTCAGCCAGGATCCCGGCCGCCTTCCGGCCGTCCAGCAGCAGGTCGTTCGGCCATTTGAGGGCGGCCGGGCCGGCCGCCGGGGCCACGTCGCGCAGCGCGTCGACCAGCGCCACGCCGGCCAGCAACGGCAGCCAGCCCCGCCCGGCGGCGGCCCCGCCCGGGGCGCCCGGCGGCCGCAGGAGGACCGAGAACGTCAGCCCGGCCCCCGGCGGCGAGGCCCAGGACCGGTCGAGCCGCCCCCGGCCGGCGGTCTGGCGCCGCGCGACGAGCACCCGGCCGGCCGGTGCCCCGGCCCGGGCTTCGCCGGCCAGGTCGGCGTTCGTGCTGCCGGTCCGCTCGACGACCCGGACGTCCCAGCCGGGCGGGAGGCCCGCCCCGGCCAGCGCACCGGCATCCAGCGCACCGGCATCGAGCGCATCGGCATCCACGCCTCCACCCTGCCAGCCCGGCCCACCTCCCGTCCCGCGCGGTCACCCGACGGTGACCAGTCAGTGACTAAGAGGTTACGGGCCTGGCGAACCCCTGCTCCCGGTGCCCTTCCAGGCCACTCGGCCGCGCGTGTGGACCCCGGTCCGCCGTACGCTCCCGTCATGGCCTCACCGCTTCCTGCCCCCGTGGGCGATGACGGCGCGGCGCCGGCTCCCCGCACCACCGCCGGCAAGCTCGCCATCCTGCAGTCCACGAACGATGACGCGATCCACGCCGGCTCCCAGCGCGCCATCGACAAGCAGCACGCCACCGGCAAAATGACCGCCCGCGAGCGGATCGAGGCATTCCTCGACCCGGACTCGTTCGTCGAGCTGGACGCGTTCGCGCGGCACCGGGCCCACGACTTCGGCGTCGAAGCCAACCGTCCGTACGGCGACGGCGTCATCACCGGCCACGGCACCGTCGACGGCCGTCCGGTCTGCGTGTTCAGCCAGGACTTCACGGTCTTCGGCGGCAGTCTGGGCGAGGTCTTCGGCGAGAAGATCGTCAAGGTCATGGACCTGGCCCTCAGGACCGGCAGCCCGATGATCGGGCTCAACGACTCCGGCGGGGCCCGCATCCAGGAAGGCGTGGTTTCGCTCGGCCTGTACGGCGAGATCTTCTACCGCAACGTGATGGCGTCCGGGGTCGTCCCCCAGCTGTCCCTGATCATGGGTCCGTGCGCGGGCGGCGCGGTGTACTCGCCGGCCATCACCGACTTCACCCTCATGGTCGACAAGACCAGCCACATGTTCATCACCGGCCCCGACGTCATCAAGACGGTGACCGGCGAGGACGTGGGCATGGAGGAACTGGGCGGCGCGCACACCCACAACGCCACCAGCGGGGTCGCCCACTTCCAGGCCAGCGACGAGCAGGACTGCCTCGATCTGGCCAAGGCGCTGCTGTCCTACCTGCCGAGCAACAACCTTTCCGACCCGCCGATCTACGACGAGGTCGCGGACGTCACCGCCGAGATCGACCCCGAGCTCGACACGTTCATCCCGGACTCCCCGAACACGCCGTACGACATGCACACGGTCATCGAGCACATCCTCGACGACGGCGAGTTCCTGGAGGTGCACGCCCAGTTCGCGCGCAACATGCTGTGCGGCTTCGGGCGGGTGGACGGCCGTTCGGTCGGGGTCGTGGCCAACCAGCCTATGCAGTTCGCCGGCACCCTGGACATCGACGCCTCCGAAAAGGCGGCCCGGTTCGTCCGGACCTGCGACGCCTTCAACGTGCCCGTCCTGACCTTCGTCGACGTGCCCGGCTTCCTGCCCGGCACCTCCCAGGAGTGGAACGGCATCATCCGTCGGGGCGCGAAACTGATCTACGCCTACGCCGAGGCCACGGTGCCCAAGGTCACGATCATCACCCGCAAGGCGTACGGCGGCGCGTACGACGTGATGGGGTCCAAGCACCTGGGCGCCGACGTCAACCTGGCCTGGCCCACGGCCGAGATCGCGGTGATGGGCGCGCAGGGCGCGGTCAACATCGTCTACCGGCGCGACCTGGCCGGCTCGGCCGAGCCGGAGAAGCGCCGGGCCGACCTGATCGAGGATTACACCAGCCACTTCGCGACGCCCTACATCGCGGCGGAGCGCGGCTACATCGACGCGGTCATCCCGCCGTCGGTCACCCGCCGCGAGGTGATCAGAGCGTTGCGCCTGCTGCGCACCAAGCGCCAGTCGCTGCCGCCCAAGAAGCACGGAAACATCCCGCTCTGAGGGCCGGGGGCCTGGTCTCGGGTCACCGGGCGGGGGCAGGGCCTCGGGTCACCGAGCGTGGGCAGGGTCTCGGGTCACCGGGCGTGGGAAGCGACGGGTTGGGAGCGATCAGATGAAGCCCACCGGGCGGCCCGGTTCCGACGGGGCGCCGACCGGCGACGCGGCCGGGCCGAGCGCGCCGCCGGTCCTGCGGGTCGTGCGCGGCGACGCCTCCCCCGCGGAGATCGCGGCGATCGTGGCCCTGCTGAGCGCGCGCGGTGGTCCGGCCGAGGCACCTCCGCCGCCCCGCCGATCGGCGTGGAGCGACCCGGCCGCCGGCCTGCGCCAACCGCTCCCGGCGGCCGGCCCGGGCGCGTGGGGCCAGTCCGGGCGCGCGCCCGGCGCGCGGACCGGCGCCGGTTGGTGACCTGTGCCACCACCCTCGACCACCGAATGCCTGGGCACCGGCGGAGCCCTAACGTGAATCACAACCAACTGAGACTCCGCTACGCCGACCGGGGACGGGAGCAACGTGCGTAAGATCCTCATCGCCAACCGCGGGGAGATCGCGGTCCGGGTCGCGAGAGCGTGCCGCGACGCCGGCTACACCAGCGTCGCCGTGTACGCCGAGCCCGACCTCGACGCGCTGCACGTCCGGGTCGCCGACGAGGCCTACGCCCTGGGCGGGACGACTCCCGGTGACTCCTACCTGCGGATCGACAAGATCATCGATGCGTGCCGGCAGTCCGGCGCGGACGCCGTCCACCCCGGCTACGGCTTCCTGTCCGAAAACGCCGACTTCGCCGAGGCGGTCATCGAGTCGGGCCTGACCTGGATCGGCCCGTCGCCGGACTCGATCCGCCGGCTGGGCGACAAGACCGCCGCGCGCCACATCGCGCTGGCCGTCGGCGCCCCGCTGACCCCCGGCACCCCGGACCCGGTCGACGGCGTCGACGAGGTCGTCGCCTTCGCCGAGCAGTACGGACTACCGGTCGCGATCAAGGCGGCGTTCGGCGGTGGTGGGCGGGGGCTGAAGGTCGCCTGGACGATGGAGGAGCTGCCGAACCTCTTCGAGAGCGCGGTCCGCGAAGCGGTCGCCGCCTTCGGTCGCGGCGAGTGCTTCGTGGAGCGCTACCTGGACCGCCCCCGGCACGTCGAGACCCAGATCCTGGCCGACACGCACGGCAACGTCGTCGTGGCCGGCACCCGGGACTGCTCCCTGCAGCGGCGTTACCAGAAGCTCGTCGAGGAGGCCCCCGCGCCGTTCCTGTCCGACGGGCAGGTCACCGCGCTCTACGAGGCGTCCCGGGCGATCATCAAGGAAGCCGGCTACGTCGGCGCCGGCACGGTCGAGTTCCTGGTCGGCCAGGACGGCCTGATCAGCTTCCTGGAGGTCAACACGCGCCTGCAGGTCGAACACCCGGTCACCGAGGAGACCGCGGGCGTCGACCTGGTCCGCGCCCAGTTCCGGATCGCGGAGGGCCTGGCCCTCGAGCCGGTTGACCCGGCCCCGCGCGGCCACGCGTTCGAGTTCCGGATCAACGGCGAGGACCCGGGACGCGGCTTCCTGCCCGCGCCGGGCGCGGTGACGACGTTCACCGTGCCGACCGGCCCCGGGGTGCGGGTGGACAGCGGCATCGAGTCCGGCAGCGTGATCGGGGGGGCGTTCGACTCCCTGCTGGCCAAGGTCATCGTGACCGGCGCCACCCGGCAGGAGGCCCTGGAGCGCTCCCGCCGGGTGCTCGACGAGCTGGTTGTCGACGGCCTGGCCACCGCGCTGCCGTTCCACCGGGCGGTCGTGCGGGACCCGGCGTTCGCGCCCGAGGACGCGACCGAGCCGTTCCGGATCCACAACCGGTGGATCGAGACCGAGTTCGACAACACCATCCCGGCGTTCACCGGGGCGGCCGACCGCGCCGACGAGGCCGGCGAACGCGAACGGGTCGTTGTCGAGGTGGGCGGCAAGCGGCTCGAGGTCGTTCTGCCGGCCGGGCTCGGGGCGACCGGCGGCGCTTCGGGTGGCTCGCGCGCGGCCGCGCCGCGCCGCCGGGGCGGCTCCCGGGCCGCCGCCGCGGCCAGCGGAAACGCGCTGACCAGTCCGATGCAGGGCACCATCGTCAAGGTCGCGGTGGCCGAGGGCGACACCGTGAAATCCGGTGACCTGGTGGTCGTCCTGGAGGCGATGAAGATGGAGCAGCCGCTGACCGCGCACCGGGACGGCACCGTGACCGGCCTGTCGGCGGCGGTCGGGGACGTGGTGGCCAGCGGCGCGACCCTCTGCGAGATCGACGACTGATCGGGCGTCGGGGCGCGCGTTGACAACGACGGTCAGCCGGGGCCCGATCTCCGATCCGCACTTGGCCGGGTCAGCCGGCGCTCAGACGTGCGCTGACAAGGCCACTTACAGCGAAGCCCAACCGCGGCGGAGCGGGGGCGCGAGCCGCGGGGCGGAGCGGGGCCACGAGCCGGCGGGCGGAGCGCGAGCGCAAGGCCGTGACTAGCATCGGACCGGTGAGCGGCGCGGTGAACAGGGCCAGGCCCCCGGCGCGGGGGCGGATCTACTACCTGCTGGGTGGGACGTTGCCGCCCCCCCATCGGGCGTGGGTCCAGGCTGACAACACCGGGCCGGGCTGGCGGTGGCGCGGGTCGCTGCGGCTCTCGCTGCTGAGTGCCCCGTTCGCGCTGGTTTTCCTCCTGCTGCCGGGCCGGCTCGCGGCCCGGGTCACGCTGGCGGTCTGCATCGTGGTCGCGGCGGCCGTCACCGGGATCGTCTCGGCCGGCTTCTTCCGCAACCGGCGACTGGTCCAGCACGGGTTGCCGCCGGTCGTGGCGGCCGAGGAGGACCCGGAGCGCGACGGGGCGCCGGTCGCCCCGGCGCCCCCCACGGACGAGGGCTACAGCGTGTTGGCGAACGCGTCGGACGGCATCACGACCCGGGCCGCTTCGGTGATGGAGCCGGACAGCGACGGGTAGATCGCGAACGTATGCGAGATCTGGTCGACGGTCAGCCCGTTCTGGACGGCCAGCGAGATCGGCAGGATGAGTTCCGAGGCCCGGGGGGCCACGACCACCCCGCCGACCACGCTGCCGCTCCCGGACCGGGAGAACAGTTTGACGAACCCCTCGGAGATGCCCTGCATCTTGGCCCGCGGGTTACGGGCCAGGGGCAGCATCGTCATCTCGGCGGGGACCGCCCCGGAGTCCACGGCCCGCTGGGAGACGCCGACCGTGGCGATCTCCGGTTCGGTGAACACCGTCGAGGACACGGTGCCCAGTCGCAGCGGAGCCACCGCGGCACCGAGGGCGTGCCACATGGCGATCCGGCCCTGCATGGCGGCCACCGAGGCCAGCGGCAGCACGCCGGTGCAGTCCCCCGCCGCGTAGACCCCGGGCACCGCCGTCCGCGACACCCGGTCGACGATGACGTGGCCGCCGACGTCGAGGCGGACCCCGACGTCGGTGAGGCCGATGCCCTCGGTCCGGGGCACCGAACCGACGGCCATCAGCGCGTGGCTGCCGCTGACGACCCGTCCGTCGGCCAGCTCCACGACGACACCGTCGCCGCTGCGGCGGACCGCCGAGGCCCGCGACGCGCCCAGGACCTCCAGACCCCGGCGCTCGAAGACCTCCTCGAGGACCCGGGCGGCGTCGGCGTCCTCGCCGGGCAGCACCCGGTCCCGCGACGACACCAGGGTGACGGCCGAGCCGAGCGCGCGGTAGGCACTCGCGAACTCGGCGCCGGTCACCCCTGAACCGACGACGATCAGGTGCTCGGGCAGCACGTCGAGGTCGTAGAGGTGGCGCCAGGTCAGGATGCGCTCCCCGTCGGGGACCGCGCTGGGCAGGATCCGCGGTGACGCGCCGGTGGCGATGAGCACCCCGTCCCCGACGAACGCTTCCCCGGCATCGGTTTCCACCGCGTGCGGCCCGACCAGGCGCCCGGGGGCGTGCACGATCCGCACGCCCTCCTTCTCGAGGCGGGTCTCAATGTCGCGCGACTGGGCGGCGGCCAGCGCCTTCACCCGGGCGTAGACCCGACCGACGTCGATGCCGGCCACGTCGGGCCGGTCGGAAACGTCCGGGACGCCGGCCAGGCGGACGCCGAGCGAGCCGGCCCCGGCGACGGCGCTCATGGCGTTGGACGTGGCGATGAGGGTCTTGGACGGGACGCAGTCGGTCAGGACGCAGGCGCCCCCGACGCCGTCCGCATCCACGATCGTGACGGACGCGCCGATGGACGCGGCGACCAGCGCGGCCTCATAGCCGCCCGGCCCGGCTCCGAGAATGACAATGTGAGGCACCCCTCTATCTTGCCCCCGCCGGACCGGGGGAAAGCCGGCCGGCCCGCGCACGAGGAGGTCAGACACCAGACACCCCGATCATGATCATCGTTGTGGCCACCTTCCGGCCGACGTTCCCGGCGGGAATCGGCTACCCGTCAGGTTCCACGCGAGCCTGGTGTCTTACGATCCACCGAGTGATACACGCGCTCGCGGCGTGGTCTCACCCATCCCCGGATGTCCGGAAAGACGTGTCCTGATGATCCTTTATGCGGCCTATGGCAGCAACCTTGATCCTGGTCACATGCAGGACCGGGCGCCACACTCCCCCGTCTACGCCGTCGGCTGGCTCGAAGGTTGGCGGCTGAGCTTCGGCGGCGAGGACGTCGGCTGGGAGGGCGCCCTGGCCACCATCGTCGAGGATCCCGGCGAGCGGGTGTACGTGATGTTGTACGACATGGACCGGTACGACGCCGAGCGCCTCGACGTCTGGGAAGGGGTCGACGCGCAGCTCTACCGGCGCATCCGGGCCCGGGTGTCGACCCTGGACGGCGAGATCCTGGCCTGGACCTACGTCCTGAACGCCTACGAGGGCGGCCTGCCGTCCAAGCGCTACCTGCACCTCATGGCGGACGCCGCCCAGAAGGCCGGCGCGCCCACCGACTACGTCGAGGGGCTGCGGGCCCGCCCGACCGCCTGACCGTCCGGCCGGCGGGTGCTCAGGCGCCGGCCCCGAGCCCGGGTTCGGTCAGGGCCGAGACGGCCGTGCCGGCCATCAGCCGCACGCCCAGTCCGATGGCCCGCTCGTCGACGTCGAAGCTGCCCTGGTGCAGGTCGTGGGTCGGACCGCCCGGGACCCGGGTGCCGAGCCGGGCCAGGGAGCTGGGGACCAGCTCGGTGTACACCGCGAAATCCTCGGCCCCCAGGGACTGGGCGGTGGGGACCGCGACCGCGTCCGGCGCCATCCGGGCGGTCTGGTCGGTGAGCAGCCGGGTGGCCCGCTCCTCGTTCATGACCGGCGGGATGCCGGGCCGGAAGCCGAACTCGACCGTCGCGCCGAACGGTTCGGCGATCTGGCGGATGATCTGCTCGCTCAGTTCCGGTGCCCGCCGCCACACCTCCAGCGACACCGTCCGCAACGTGCCGCCCAGCGCGCCCCGCATCGGGATCGCGTTCGAGGCCGTCCCGGCCTCCACGCGACCCCAGACCATGCTCACCGCCGCGCGGGGATCGACCCGGCGCGACAAGGTGGCGGGCAGTTCGGTCGCCACCTTGGCCAGGGCGTAGATGAGGTCCACGGTGTTGTACGGCCGGGCGGTATGTCCGCCGGGACCGGTCAGGATGACGTCCAGATAGCTGATCGCGGAGGTGATCTCACCGACCCGCAGCCCGATCTGGCCGACGTCGATGGCCGGGTCGCAATGGACGCTGAACGCGGCCGACACCCCGTCGAGCGCACCGGCCGCGACGGCGTCGTGGGCCCCGCCGGGCGGCGGAATCTCCTCGGCGTGCTGGAACAGCACCCGGACCTGGCCCGGAAGCGGGACCGAGGCGTGCCGGTGGGCCAGCGCGAGGGCCGTGCCGAGCGCGATGGTCGCGTGGACGTCATGCCCGCAGGCGTGACAGGCCCCGGGCACGGTCGAGCGGTACGGGACGTCCTTTTCGTCGGTGATGGGCAGGGCGTCCAGGTCGCCCCGGACCATCACCCGGGGTCCGAGCGGGTTGCCGATGTCGCACCACAGCCCCACCCCACCCGGCAGGATCACCGGTTCGAGCCCGGCGGCGGTCAGCCGGTCGGCGAGGAACCGGGTGGTCGCCCATTCCGCCCGGCCGAGCTCGGGGTGGGCATGCAGCCGTCGCCGCACCGCCACGAGTTCCGTGGTCGCGGCGGCGGTCCAGGCGTGGAACGCCGCCGCGTCCTCGATCCGGTCACGGGGACCGACCCGCGGTTCGACTTCCACGATCTCCATAGGCCCTCCCCGGGTCCCGGCGCGCGGTCGGCGTCACCCGTCTCCTATCGCGTCTGCCCGACGAAGTGTCGCCGAACCCGCGCTTACCGGTGAGACGAAGCAGACATCCCGAGCCCGCGGTTCGTCAACCGGGCTTCGTGGCCCGGGGTCGGGGGCCGTGGCCCGGGGGTCGGGCGCGCTTCGGACCGGTCAGACGCGCAGCGCCCGGACCAGCCGGGCCGTTTCGCTCCGCAGCCCGGCCCCGACCCGCAGCGTCTGGCGGCCCCGGGGGGTGAGCAGCTCCACAGTGATCAGGTCGCTGCGTTTGACGCCCCGGGACGCCGAGACCTGCCGCCGGTCGAAGGCCACGTCGAACCAGTCCCCCTCGCGGGGGAACGGCGCGACGACCAGCAGCCGCCGGGTGGTCAGCAGCACCCACCGGGACGTACCCAGGCGATGCCCGACGAAGCGCTCGGCCTTGGCCGTGAGTCGACCCGGCCCGCCCGCGTCGGTCAACCGGCCGCGCAGGAAGACCTCGGTGAACTCACCGGGTTCCAGGGGGACGGTCGGCGGGCCCGCGCCGCGGGTCACCGGGCGGTCGCCGGGGGCCTCGAACCGTCATCCATGCCACCAATCGTAGGACGGTCTCAGCCCCGCAGCGCGGCGTGCATTTCCCAGACCAGGACCTCGGCGGGGGCGGTCGCGGTGACGGTCTGGCCGCCGGTCGCGGTGAAACGGACCGCGTCGCCGGTGCCGAGCGGCCCGGCCCCCTCGAGCACGACGTCGCCCCGCGCGACGAACAGGTGCAGGAACGGTGCGTCCGGCAGCTCGACGCTCTGACCGGTCGCCAGCCGGGCGACGTGCAGCGCGGCGTACCGGTTGCGGATCCGGATCGCGCTCGCGCCGGCGTGCTTGTCCATCCCGGACGCCACGGGGACCAGGCCGCCCGCCATCAGCTCGTTGTCGATCTCGAGCTGCTGGTAGCCGGGGGCCACGCCGCCCTCGTCGGGCACCACCCACATCTGGATGAAGTGGACGGGGTCGGTGTGCGACGGGCCGCCGGCCAGCCGCCAGGAGTCGTTCTTCTCCGAGTGCAAGATCCCGGTGCCCGCGCTCATCCGCTGGGCCAGGCCCGGGTAGAGCACGCCGGAGTGGCCGGTGGAGTCCTGGTGGACGAGCGAGCCCCGCAACACCCAGGTGACGATCTCCATGTCCTGGTGGGGGTGAGTCTCGAAACCGGCCCCGGGGCGGACGGTGTCGTCGTTGTGGACCAGCAGCACGCCGTGGTGGGTGTTGGCCGGGTCGTAGTGGCGGCCGAACGAGAAGGAGTGCTTGGAGTCCAGCCAGTCGATCTTCGTCGCGCCGCGCTCGGCGGCCGGCCGGATGTCGATGCCCTGCTCGATGGTCTGCGTGGCCATGGTTCCAGTGTCCCCTCGCTGCTACTGGGTCGATTGTTGCATACGCAACTACTAAGCACCGGTGGGGCTCGGTGATTCCCCGTCGCGGGCGCTAGGGTCCGCGACGTGAGTTCTGACGCGCGACGTGACGACCCGGCGGCTCCCGACGCGGCGGCCTCCGCCCGCCGGCTGGCCGCCATCACCGGCGTGGACCGCCACGACGTGGTCGCGGTCCTGGGTTCAGGCTGGCTACCGGCCGCCGACGTACTGGCCGCGGCCGGCGAGGTCAGCGCGGACGGGCCCGTGACCGAGCTGGGCGGTTTCCCACCCCCGTCGGTGCCGGGCCACGCCGGCCGGGTCCGCTCGGTCCGGCTCGGTGGGAAGAACCTGCTGCTGTTCCTGGGTCGGGTGCACGCGTACGAAGGGCACGATCTGGCGGTGGTCACCCACGGGGTGCGGACCGCCTGCGCGGCCGGCGCGGCCACGGTCGTGCTGACCAACGCGGCCGGCGGACTGCGCGACGGGCTGGCCGTCGGCCAGCCGGTCCTGGTCAGCGACCATCTGAATCTGACCGGCCGGTCGCCGCTGGTCGGGCCGCGGTTCGTCGACCTGACCGACGCCTACGCACCCCGCCTGCGCGCGCTGGCCCGGTCGGTCGACCCGTCCCTGGAGGACGGGGTCTACGCGGCCCTGCCGGGCCCCAACTTCGAGACGCCGGCCGAGATCCGGATGCTGCGGACCCTGGGGGCCGACCTGGTCGGCATGTCGACCGTCCACGAGACCATTGCCGCCCGCGCCGAGGGGGCCGAGGTCCTGGCGTTGTCGCTGGTGACCAACCTGGC
>JAMFSN010000097.1 GCA_026225295.1 Frankia alni | reverse complement strand
TCGCGACCCCGCCGCCGGCGGCGTAGAGGAAGCGGGCCCCGACCTCCGCCGGCCCGAAGCCGCCGCCGGTCGCGGCGGCCACGGCCACCGTGTAGAGGGTCAGCGCGGTCCCGTCGTTGAGGAGGCCCTCGCCCTCGATCACCACGATCATCCGGCCGGGCAGGCCGACCCGCCGGCCCACGGACAGGGCGGCGATCGCGTCGGTGGGGGCGATCGCACTGGTCAACGCGAGGGCCGCCGCGAACCCCAGCCCGGGCACGACCGCCGCCAGCGCCCCGCCGGCCCCGAGCGCGGTGACCAGCACCAGCCCGACCGACAACGACGCGACGGACCGCCGGTTGGCCCGGATGCCGACCAGGCTGGCGTCCAGCGCGGCCGAGTAGAGGAGCGGCGGGATGACCAGGACCAGCAGGATGTCGGGATCGAGGGCCAGGGTCGGGCCGGGCAGGTAGGCCAGGCCGACCCCGACCGCGACGAACAGCACCGACGAGGGCAACGTGAACCGGTGCGCGACCAGCAGGGCCACGGCCAGCGCCCCGGCTGCCGCGAGGCCGTACCCGACCTCGGCGAGCACCCGTCCTCCCGTCACCGTCCGCAGTCACCATGCCAGCTGGGCTTGCGGAAAGTGAGCGCGGCGACCCGGGCGTCGGCGTGTCGGCCCGGGCCCCCGACCGCCCGACGCCCCGGGACCGGTCAGGAAGCGGCGGGGTCCGGGGCTTCGCCCTGGCGGCGCAGGCCGTAGGTGACCGCGTCCTCGAGGGCTTCCCAGGAGGCGGCGATGATGTTCTCGTCGACGCCGATCGTGTCCCAGCGACCACCCTGCCCGTCGCCGGTCTCGATGAGAACCCGGGTGGCCGCGCCGGTGCCCTGCTTCCCCTCCAGAATCCGGACCTTGAAGTCGACCAGCGACAGGTCCGCGAGACCCGGGTGGGCCTTCTCCAGCGCCGTGCGCAGGGCCCGGTCCAGCGCGTTGACCGGCCCGTTGCCCTCCCCGGTGGCGACGATGCGCTCGCCCCGGGAGTGCAGCTTGACGGTGGCCTCGCTCACCAGGGCGCCGTCCGCCCGCCGCTCGACGATCACTCGCCACGATTCCAGCCGGAAGTAGCGCTGCCGCCCTTCCAGCACCTCGTGCAGCAGCAGCTCGAACGAGGCCTCGGCGGCCTCGTAGGCGTAGCCGCCGGCCTCCCGCTCCTTGAGCAGTTCGACGACCTGGCCGAGTTCCTCGCGCTGGTCGGACAGATCCAACCCCAGCTCGCGGCCCTTCAGCTCGATGGTGGCCCGCCCGGCCAGCTCGGAGACCAGCATCCGCATGTCGTTGCCGACCGCCGCCGGGTCGATGTGCTGGTACAGGTCCGGGTCGACCTTGACGGCGCTCGCGTGCAGGCCGGCCTTGTGGGCGAAGGCGCTGACCCCGACGTAGGGCCGGTGCGGGTCCGGGGTGCTGTTGGTGACCTCGTCGATGACGTGGGAGACGCGGACCAGTTCGGAAAGGCGGCCGGGCGGCAGCACCGACCGGCCGAGCTTGGTCTCCAGTCCGGCCACGACGCTGAACAGGTCGGCGTTGCCGCACCGCTCGCCGTAGCCGTTCGCGGTGCCCTGCACGTGGGTGACCCCGGCCTCGATCGCGACCAGCGAGTTCGCCACCGCGCAGGCCGCGTCGTTGTGGCAGTGGATGCCGAGGCGGGCGCCGGACGCGGTGTGGATCTCGCTGACGACGTCGCCGATCCGGGTCGGCAGCATCCCGCCGTTGGTGTCGCACAGGATGACGACCTCGGCGCCGGATTCGGTCGCCGCGCGGACCACCTCGAGCGCGTAGGCGGGGTCGAAGCGGTACCCGTCGAAGAAGTGCTCGGCGTCGAGGAACACCCGCTGACCCTCGGCCCGCAGGTGCGTGACGGTGTCGCGGATCATGGCCAGGTTCTCGGCCGGGGTCGTCCGCAGGGCCCGTTCGACGTGGCGCCGGTCGGACTTCGCGACCAGGCACACGACCTCCGTGCCGGCCTCCCGCAGGGCGGCCACCTGGGAGTCGTCGGCCGCCTTACGACCGGCCCGCCGGGTCGATCCGAAGGCGGTCAGCGTCGCGTGGTTGAACCGCAGCTCGTCCTTGGCCCGCCGGAAGAACTCCGCGTCCTTCGGGTTGGAGCCGGGCCACCCGCCTTCGATGAACCCCATCCCGAGGTCGTCGAGATGGCGGGCCACGGCCAGCTTGTCGGCGACCGACAGCGACAACCCCTCCTGCTGCGTGCCGTCCCGCAAGGTGGTGTCGTAGACGTGGAACGCCTCCGGATCGTAAGAACTGTTCGCCACGGATCGCCTCACCAGTCGCACTGCGGGTTTCGGGCCTCACGCCCGGGGCGTCACGCGCCCGGCGCCAAGGATGCCCGGCCGGAACGCGCGACGTAGGGCGGGATGACCGCCGCCCGTCCACATTACGGCAGGAAAAACGCCTCGGCGGGCGCCGCGACCGGCGGCCGGCCGATCACCGCCGGTCGCCGGCCGCCGGTCCGGCCCGTCCGGCCCTCAGTCCCCGGCGTACCGGGCCAGCCGTTCGGGCTGCAGCACCGTGATGGACGCTCCTTCCGACAGGAGCCAGCCGCGGCGCTCGAATTCGCGCAGGGCCTGGTTCACCGACTGCCGGGAGCCACCGAGCATCGAAGCGATCTCGGTCTGGGTCAGCCCCGGTTCGATGACCGGCCGGGCCGTGTCGCGCATCCGGAACAGGACGAACTTGGCCACCCGCCGGGGCAGGTCGAGGAACACCAGATCAGCGTTGGCCCCGGTCAGCCGGCGGACGTGGGCGGCGAGGGCCCGGATCAGCGCTTCGGCGACCGCGGGCCGCTCCCGGACCAGTTCCCAGACCGCCATCCGGTCCAGGACCAGCGCGCTGCTGGGCTCCAACGCCTCGGCGCTCAAGGTCCGGGGCCCGGAATCGACGATGTTGAGTTCACCGAGGGTGTCGCCCACCTCGGCGATGTTCACGACGTGGTTGCGGCCGTCCTCCGCCGAGGTCAGAAGCTTGAGCCGCCCGGAGGTGATGACGAGCAGCGTCTCGGACGGCTCCCCCTCGGTGAAAACCACCTGGCCCCGCAGGTAACGGCGGCTCACCGCCCGGTCCGCCAGGCGCCGCAGGTCGCTCTCGTCCAACTCGTTGAGCAGGGTGGTGGCCCGCAGCAGGCGGACGGCGTCATCAGTGGGCACGTGATCGACGGTAGCGCTCCGGCCGGCGGGCGATCACTACGGTCGGTCAGACCGCCCGGCCGGCCGGCCGAAACGGCCCGGCCACCGGAACCGCGGGTCAGACCGGAACATGCGCCACGCTCCAGCACCGGACCACGTCCCGCATCGACAACACGCCGACCACTTCGCCGCCGCCGCACACCACCAGGTGCCGGAAGCCGCCCCGCAACATCGCGGCGGCCGCCGCGTCCAGGGACCAGTCCGGTTCCGCGAACACGACATCCCGGGTGAGGTGGTCGCCGACCACCTCGACGTCGGGGTTCTCGCCGTGTCCGACGGATTCCAGCACGTCACGTTCGGTGAGGATCCCGAAGCCCTGGGCGTCCCCGTCGTGGACCACCGCCGCCCCGACCTTGCGTTGGGCCATCAGCCGGGACGCGGCGCGCAGCGTGTGCGCCGGTCCGATCGTCAGGACGAGTGGACTCATACCGTCACGGACCCGCATAGCTACCTCCCGGGAGCTTGTGCGATCGTGAAACGACCGCGGCCCCGACGGTAAGCCTCATCGGGAGCCGGTGCCAGGCCTTCGCCGAAGAAGACCCCCCAGGGCCCGGCACCGGCGTCCCGCCGAACTGTCCGGTCACCCGTGGACGTGCTCGACCCAGTCCTTGTAGCGGTCGACTTCGCCCCGGGTGGCGGCGTGGAAGGTCTCCAGCAGCTGCCGGGTCACCGGACCAGGCTTGCCGATCCCGACCGGCCGGTCGTCGACCTCGGCGATCGGCACGATCTCCGCCGCGGTGCCGGTGAAGAACGCCTCGTCGGCGAGATACAGGTCGGTGCGCACGATGTGCTGCTCGCGCACCTCGTAGCCGGCATCCGCCGCGATCTGCATGATCGAGGCGCGGGTGATGCCCCCCAGCGGGCCGTCGGTGAGCGGCGGGGTGATGACGGTCCGGCCGGACACGATGAAGACGTTCTCGCCCGAGCCGTCCGCGATGTGGCCGTTCGGGCTGAGCAGGATCGCCTCGTCGTACCCGGCCTTGATCGCCGCGACCTTGGCCAGCGAGGAGTTCAGGTACTGCCCGGAGGCCTTGGCGGCCGGCGGGATGATGTTGTTGTCGTTACGCCGCCAGGTCGAGATGGTCGCCCGGCAACCGTTCTGCTCGGCGTCCTCACCCAGGTAGGAACCCCAGGGCCAGACCGCGATGGAGACCTCGATCGGCGACGGCAGCGGGTTGAGGCCCATTTCGCCGTGCCCGAGATAGATCAGCGGCCGGATGTAGCAGGTCTCCAGCTGGTTGACCGCGACGGTTTCCTTGGTCGCCGCGACGATCTGCTCCTGGGTGAACGGAACATCCATCAGGTAGATCTTGGCGCTGCGGTACAGCCGGGCAATGTGGTCGGTGAGCCGGAAGACGGCCGGCCCGTCGGCGGTGGCGTACGAGCGGATGCCCTCGAACACGCCCCACCCGTAGTGGAGGGTCGGGTTGAGAACGTGGATCCGGGCGTCGTCCCAATCGACGAGCTGACCGCTCATCCAGATCTTCGACGTCGGTGTGATCGGCACGGCTACTCCTGGGGACTGGGAACCTGATGACGGGCGAACAAGGCGGTGTCGCTCATGACGTGTGCTGCCGAACTTTCGCCCTGGTCTGGTCAGTCGGCTGCCGTCGCACCGGATCTACGGCCCCTCCGAGGATAACGCGCCGGAGGCCCGTCGGTCCGCCCGGTTTTTTCCGGCCGGTCGGGTTCCTCAGCCGGCCGCGAGCGCCGCGAGTGCTTCGCCGCGCTCGCGGGTCGGCACCCGCGCGCCGGCCGGCGCCGCCGCGCGCTCGACGAGCGACGCGGCCACCGCCGCCTCGACCCGGGCCGCCTCGCCGGTGTGCCCGAGGTGGGCCAGCAGCATCGCCACCGACATGACGGTCGCGGTCGGATCGGCGATGCCCTGGCCGGCGATGTCGGGCGCGCTGCCGTGGACCGGCTCGAACATGCTCGGATGGGCGCCCGAGGGGTCGAGGTTGCCGCTCGCGGCCAGCCCGATGCCCCCGGTGATCGCGGCGCCGATGTCGGTGATGATGTCGCCGAACATGTTGTCGGTGACCACGACGTCGAACCGGCCGGGATCGGTCACGAAATACATCGACGCGGCGTCGACGTGGTTGTAGTCGGTCGTGACGGCCGGGAACTCGGGGGCCACCTCGGCGACCGTCCGGGCCCACAGGTCACCCGCCCTGGTCAGCACGTTCGTCTTGTGGACGAGCGTGAGCCGGCGGCGCGGCCGCCCGGCGGCCCGGGTGAACGCGTCCCGCACGACCCGCTCGACCCCGAACCGGGTGTTGAGGCTCTCCTCGGTGGCGATTTCGTGCGGCGTTCCGACCCGCAGCGTGCCGCCGGCCCCCGCGTAGGGACCTTCGGTTCCCTCCCGCACCACGATCATGTCGATGTCCGGGTGGCCGGCGAGCGGCGAGACGACGCCCGGGTAGAGGCGCACGGGCCGCAGATTGACGTGGTGGTCGAGGCTGAAGCGCAGCCGCAGCAGCAGGCCCCGCTCGAGGACGCCGCTGGGCACGGACGGGTCGCCCACCGCGCCGAGCAGGATGGCGTCGTGATCGCGCAGCTCGGCGAGGACCGTGTCGGGCAGGGTCTCGCCCGTCGCCGCCCACCGGCGGGCGCCGAGGTCGTAGTCCGTCGTCTCCACCTTGGGATGCACGGCGCGTAGGACGCGCAGCCCCTCCGCGACGACCTCCGGACCAATTCCGTCACCACCGATGACCGCGAGCCTCATGGCTGCGACTCTATCGAGCCCCCGGCTGGCGGCCGGCCCGACCAGCGGCCCGCGGGGTGATAGGGCAGCCAGCGGCCGCCGCGCCGGATGCCCGGCCGGGCGGTCCACTCGAGATACGAATCGGACCACACCGACGACAAAAGTTGGTGAACCGGGGCAGTCCGGCCGCCTTGCGGCCACAATCGACGCCCGGGAACGCCAGCGGATGCGTTGACCCGCAGGGAGAAACGGTCCCGGTGCACATTCAGATTCACTAATCCGGTACAAGAATGCCTGTTGGCCATGCCCGCTGTGTTTCCACAATGATGGTCCGATAACGCGGAAGAACGCGGCGGCCGAAAACCCGGCCCCCGGGACCGGTCGCGGAGCGGGACGTCGACAGGGGGACGTTGCGACACATGGCCACCGAAGAACTGCTCCGACCGGGCGATCGACCCCGGCTCGCGGCGGACGCCACGTCGGCGAGCTGGGACTACGCGATCGGCCGGGCCCTCGCCGATCCGACGCAACCCGGGATCGTCTTCCAGCCCATTGTCGATCTCCAGAAGGGCATCACCGCGGGCTACGAAGCGTTGGCCCGTTTCACCACGGGGACGCCCGGAGCCCGGACTTTCGGGCCGGTGGTCCGCCCACCGCTGGGGCTGGCCCCGCCGGTGGCCGGTCCCGACCGCTGGTTCCTGGAGGCCGACCGCCGGGGGGTCGCGGCCGAATTCGAGGCCCGGGTCCTGCGGGCGGCGCTGCGGGCCCGCGACACGTTGCCGCCCGGCTGCTTCCTGGCCGTCAACGTGCTGCCCCACCTGCTGACCTCGCCCGAGGTCACCGCGACCTGGCTGGGCGCGGACCTGGCCGGGATGGTGCTGGAACTGTCCGAGCTGGTCAGCGTCGACGCCCTGCCCGGGCTGCCGGGCGTGGTGCGGGACCTGCGCTCCCGGGGCGGCCACGTCGCGCTCGACGACGTCGGATCCGCCTACGCGGGCCTGACCCGGATCGCCGCGCTCCGGCCCGACCTGGTGAAACTCGACCGGGAACTGGTCGCCTACGCCGACCACGACGACGTCCGGCTCGCCCTCATCGAGCTGGTCGGCAACTTCGCGACCCGGGTCCGGGCCGGCATGGTCGCCGAAGGGATCGAGCGCGACGAGGAACTGGCCGCGCTGATCGCGCTCGGCGTCCCCTTCGGTCAGGGCTGGCTGCTGGGTCGCCCGGACGTGCGGTGGCAGCCGCTGGACCCGGCGCTCGGCGAACGCATCCGGCTGCTGGCCGGCGCGGTCCGGCAGGTCGGCCTGGTGGTCGGCCTGCTGGACCGCCCCCCGATCACGTTTGTCGATGACCTCCCGGGCACCTGTCCGGGCAGCGAACTGCCGCCCGGGCTGCGCCCGGTTCCCGAACCGGTCGGTATCGGCGGACCCGCGCGCGAGGGCGCCCGGGTCCGCGCGCCGGCCGGAACCCCGACCGCGGGGACCCCGACAGCGGGGACCCCGACAGCGGCGGGGACCCTGACGGCGGTGAGCCCGGCCCGGACCAACCCGCGGGGCATCCCGGAATCGATCATCGTCGACAAGCGGAACCGGGCGGTGGCGCTCCAGGTGTCCCGCGGCCATCCCGACGGCGTGCGGTCCCACCGGGTGCCGGTCAGCTTGTTCGCCCGCGCCGACGAACACATCGCCGAGGTCGCCCGTAAGGCGATGACCCGCCCGGCCACCTGCCGATTCGACCCGGTGGTGGTGGTCAGCGAGATCGGCTGGCCGATCGGGATGGTCCGGGTCGAACGGTTGCTGCTGCGGCTGGCCGAGATCTGCCGGCCGGCGCACTCAACGCCGCGGCACTGACCCCCGGGCCGATCTGCCCCTGGGGGCCGGTCCGACCGGCGCCGCCCGGTTCAGGACGTGCTGATCACCGCGCGCCGGGAAGCGCGGTTGACCGCCGAGACGACGGCCCGCAGGGACGCGGTGACGATGTTCGGGTCGACGCCGACGCCCCAGAAAACCTCGTCGCCGACGGCCACTTCGAGGTAGGCCGCCGCCTGGGCGTCGGCCCCCGACCCGAGCGCGTGCTCGTTGTAGTCCAGTACCCGGACCCGCACGTCCCGGGTGCTCAGCGCGTCCACGAACGCGTCGATCGGGCCGTTACCGCTGCCCCGCAGCTCCCGCTCCTCGCCGTTCACCCGGACCGAGACGCTCACCTCGTCCCGGCCCCCGTCGGCGGACGTGCGCCGCGAACCGAGCAGTTCCAGCGGGGCGCCGACCCGGGCCACCTCGTCGAGAAAGTACTCCGCGGCGAAGATCTTCCACAGCTCGGCGCCGGTGACCTCGCCCCCGACGTCGTCGGTGTGGATCTGGACGATCCGCGAGAACTCGATCTGGAGCCGCCGGGGCAGGTCGAGGGCGTGCTCGTTCTTCAGCAGGTAAGCCACCCCGCCCTTGCCGGACTGGCTGTTGACGCGGATGACTGCCTCGTAGGAGCGGCCGACGTCGGCCGGGTCGATGGGCAGGTACGGCACCTCCCAGACCCGCTGGCCGGTCCGTTCCATCGCCTCGAAACCCTTTTTGATGGCGTCCTGATGGGAACCGGAAAAGGCGGTGTAGACGAGGTCCCCGCCGTACGGGTGGCGGGGATGGACCGGCAGCTGGTTCGCGTATTCGACCGCCCGGCGGATCTCGTCGATCTCGGAGAAGTCAATCATCGGGTCGACCCCCTGGGAGAACAGGTTCATCCCGAGCGTCACCAGACAGACGTTCCCGGTCCGTTCCCCGTTGCCGAACAGGCAGCCCTCGACCCGGTCGGCGCCGGCCATGACGCCCAGCTCGGCCGCCGCGACCGCGCACCCGCGGTCATTGTGGGGATGCAACGACAGAATGACCGAATCGCGCCGGGTCAGGTGGCGGCTCATCCACTCGATCGAATCGGCGTAGACGTTCGGCGTGGCCATTTCCACGGTGGCCGGCAGGTTCAGGACGACCTGACGATCCGGGGTCGGCTGCCAGACGTCCATGACCGCGTCACAGACCTCGACCACGTAGTCCAGCTCGGTCCCGGTGTAGGACTCGGGGCTGTACTGCCACCAGACGTCGGTGCCGGCCAGCATTTTTTCGGCGTACTGGGCACACCACCGGGCGCCCTGCACGGCAATGTCGGTGATCCCGGCCCGGTCCAGCCCGAAGACGACCCGCCGCTGCAGCGTGGAGGTCGAGTTGTAGAGGTGGATCAGCGCCCGCCGGGAACCGACGACCGATGCGATCGTGCGCTCGATCAGTTCTTCCCGGGCCTGGGTGAGGACCTGGATGGTGACGTCCGGCGGAATCCGGTCCTCCGTGACGAGCTGCCGGATGAAATCGAAATCGGTCTGGCTGGCGGCCGGGAAGCCGACCTCGATCTCCTTGTACCCCATTCGGACCAGCAGCTCGAACATCTGCAGCTTGCGTTCCGGGGTCATCGGGTCGATCAATGCCTGGTTGCCGTCGCGCAGGTCGACGCTGCACCACAGCGGGGCCTTGGTGATGGTCGCATTCGGCCAGGTGCGGTCAGGCAGGTCGATCGGCCGGAACGGCACGTATTTGTCGACGGGCAGACCCGACGGGCGTTGCGGATTGAACACGGCGGTACTTCCTCAGCTTTTCGGTCGTGCGAGCGGCGGGCGGCGCACGCGAACCCCGCGGCGAGGAGCCGGCCCTACGCTCAGGCCCCGCCGCGGCTACTAAGAAGCAGGAAGCTACCCATCAGTGGTGAAGTTTACCCGACGGAAGCATCCGAGGGTGCCGAAGACGGCGGGCGGGTCACGGCCGGCCTACCCGCCGGACGGGTCGCGGCCGGCCCTGACGTCCCGGTCCACGAGCCGCCGTCGACCCGGCGGGCGGTGCAGGCCAGGTGGCGCGAACCGGCCCGCCAGGCCGGCTCGTCGGGATAGGCGGCCGCGGCGATCAACGCGTCCGGAGCGCTCGTTCCCGGGGTGGCCGTCCCCGACCCGACCACCGAGCCGGCCGCCGCCGCCCGCACCGACGCGGTGCCCAGGGCGGTCGCCGGGGGACGGTAGTCGGTGAGCGCGGCGACGCAGCGGGTCTCGGCCAGGCCGAGCAGCGGAACCGGCCCGGGCCAGGTCGCGTAGCCCGCGCTGCGCAGGTCCAGCACCGCGGTCACCTCGTCGCGGTGGGGCCGGTCGCAGTCCACCGGCCGGGTCGCCGTCCGCCCGCCGGCCAGCGGGATCCAGTTCAGGCAGGTCCCGGGGGCGAGGATCGCGTCGAGCGCCGGATCGATGGCGGAGGGCCCCGGTCCCGGAGCGAACGTGTTCACCGCGCGGGTCGAATCCCGGGTCCCGGCCGGGCCACCCGGGGTCGCCAGCCGGCCGGGGTGACCCGGCCGGCCCGAGCCCTGTCTGATCATCAACAGAACTCCCGCGACCGCGATCCCGAGCAGCAGGACCACCAGGGCCAGAAACCGGGCCAGCCGACGACGGGACCGACGCAACCGACCGACCCGCCGCACGGCTCCGTCGACAGCCCGGCGGGCCGGTACGGACCGGCCGCCCGACCGGCGGACCCGGGCCAGCACCCGTTCCCGGGTCGAGGTGGGCGGTCCGGCGGTGCCGGGCGAACCGGCCGCGCCGGTCCGCTGCGCGGCGGACGGTTCGATGAACCGCGCGTCGCGCACAAACTCGTCGTCCAGATTGACACCCTTGAACGGGTCTCGCCGCCGGGGCGCCATGAATTCACGGTAGCTCCGAACGCGCCGTTTTCGCACCGTTCGTCAGAAGCCGCTCTCACCCGGTCGTGATGTTCACCGCCCGGGCCGTTGACGCGCCGATGATCGCGGCAATCTCGGCGAGCACGTCGCCGGGCACCGCGTCGTCCAGCGACAGCGACATGAGCGCCTCGCCGCCGGCCGCCGTGCGGCTCACGTTCGCGCTCACGATGTTGATCCGGGCCTTGCCGAGCAGCGCGCCCACCGCGCCGACGATGCCGGGCCGGTCGCTGTAACGGAAGAAGGCCAGGTGGGCTTCGGGCCGCAGGTCGACCTCGAACCCGTCGATGGCGGTGATCTTCTCGATCTGCCGCGGCCCGGTCAGGGTGCCGCTGACCGACACCGTGCTGCCGTCCCCGAGGGCCCCCCGGACCGTGATCAGGTTACGGTAGTCGGCGCTGTCGACCTGCGTCTCCAGGACCACCGCGACCCCCCGGCCGGCGGCCAGCAGGGGCGCGTTGACGTAGGTGACCCGTTCCTCCACCACCTCGCTGAACACGCCTTTGAGGGCGGCCAGCTTCAACACGTTGACGTCGTGTTCGACGATTTCGCCGCGCACCTCGACCGTGATGGCGGCGGCCAGCCCGCCCGCGATCCCGGTGAACAGCTGGCCGAGTTTCTCGGCCAGCGGCAGGCCGGGCCGGACATCTTCGGCGACCACCCCGCCGGCCTGCACGTTCACCGCGTCGGGCACGAACCCGCCCGACAGCGCCAGGCGGACCGAACGGGCCACGGCCAGCCCGGCCTTCTCCTGGGCCTCGGCGGTCGACGCGCCCAGGTGGGGGGTGACGACCACGCCCGGCAGCTCGAACAGCGGCGACGAGGTGGTCGGCTCCGTCTCGAACACGTCGACCCCGGCGCCGCCGACCCGGCCACCGCGCACCGCGTCGGCCAGCGCGGCCTCGTCGACCAGACCACCGCGGGCCGCATTGATGATGATCACGCCCGGCTTGACCCGGGCCAGTTCGTCCTTGCCGATCAGCCCGAGGGTTTCGGGGGTCCGGGGCAGGTGGATGGTGATCGCGTCGCTGCTGGCCAGCAGTTCGTCCAGCTCCACCAGGCGGACCCCCATCTGGGCGGCCCGGGCCGGCGCGATGTAGGGGTCGTACGCGACGATCGTCATCCCGAACGCGGCCAGGCGCTGGGCGACCAGCACCCCGATCCGCCCCAGGCCGACGATCCCGGCGGTCTTGCCGGACAGCTCGACGCCGGTGAACCGCGAGCGCTTCCACTCCCCCGCCTTCAGGGACGCGTCGGCGGCCGGCACCCGGCGGGCCACCGACAGCAGGAGGGCGATGGCCAGTTCGGCGGCACTGATGATGTTGGACTGGGGAGCGTTGACGACCATGACGCCCCGGGTCGTCGCGGCCGGGACGTCGACGTTGTCGAGCCCGACCCCGGCCCGGGCGACCACCTTGAGCCGGCCCGCCGCGGCCAGGGCCTCGGCGTCGATCCGGGTCGCCGACCGGACGATCACGGCGTCCACGTCGGCCAGGGCCGGCAGCAGGGCGGCCCGGTCGGCCCCGTTCACGTGCCGGACCTCGAATCCTTCGGACAACAGCTCGATGCCGGCCGGCGAGAGTTCCTCGGCGACCAGTACGACGGGCACAGCGGGCGCAAGCGAAACGGAAACAGCAGCCGGAACGGGAACAGCGGGCGGGACGGGAACAGCGGGCACGACGGTCCTTCCCCGTGGTCACGCAACAAATCCGTAACGTGCCGAGTCAGGTTACCCGGGTACTTGTTTCGTTTTGGCGCACTTGGCGAACCCCGGGCCGGTCGCCGCCCCCGAAAACGGAAGAGCCCCGGACGATCACCGTGGTGATCGTCCGGGGCTCCCCATCGGCGCGGTCGCGCGCCGTCAACCGGTCAGCTGGCCGGCTTGGAGATCCACGACATCAGCGGACGCAGCTTCGCGCCCACGTCCTCGACGGGGTGGTGCTTGCCCTCCTCGACCAGCTTGGTGAAGTTCGGCCGGCCCGCGTCGTCCTCGGCGACCCACTCGCGGGCGAACGTGCCGTCCTTGATCTCGCCCAGGATCTTGCCCATCTCGGCCTTCACAGCCGACGTGATGACGCGCGGGCCCCGGGTGACGTCGCCGTATTCGGCGGTGTCGGAGATCGAGTAGCGCATGTTGGTGATGCCGCCCTCGTACATGAGGTCGACGATCAGCTTGAGCTCGTGCAGGCACTCGAAGTAGGCGACCTCGGGCTGGTAACCGGCCTCGACCAGCGTCTCGAACCCGGCCTGGACGAGCGCGGTGGTGCCCCCGCAGAGCACGGCCTGCTCGCCGAACAGATCGGTCTCGGTCTCCTCGGTGAAGGTCGTGCGCAGCGTCCCGGCCCGGGTGCCGCCGATGCCCTTGGCGTAGGCGAGCGCGACCGCGAGCGCGTTCCCGGTCGCGTCCTGCTCGACCGCGACCAGGCACGGGACGCCCTTGCCGTCCTCGAAGGTCCGCCGGACCAGGTGGCCGGGCCCCTTCGGGGCGATCATGAAAACGTCGACGTCCGACGGCGGGGTGATCAGGTCGTACCGGATGTTGAAACCGTGGCCGAACGCGAGCGCGTCGCCCTGCTTCAGGTTCGGGGCGATCGACTCGGCGTAGATCGCGCGGTGGGCCGTGTCGGGGGCCAGGATCATGATGATGTCAGCCTCGGCCGACGCCTCGGCCGGCGTGACCACCCGCAGACCCTCGGCCTGGGCCTTGGCTCGGCTCTTGCTGGCCTCGGGCAGCCCGACGCGCACGTCGATGCCGCTGTCGCGCAGGTTCAACGCGTGCGCGTGGCCCTGGCTGCCGTAACCGATGATCGCGACCTTGCGGTCGGCGAGATGTTCGAGAGAGGCATCGTCGTCGTAGTAAATCTCGGCCATCGCGGGCGGATCTCCTGTCGATCTGTGGTGGGGCGATCTGTGGTGGGTCGGACTGCGGTGGGTCGGACTGCGGTGGGTCGGACTGCGGATCGAGAATCTCGGTGCTGGTGCAGAGCGGGCGGAACGGGTCGGGCGGCTCAGGCCGGCCGGTCGAGCGCCCGCAGGTTGCGGTCGGTGATCGACCGCGACCCGCGACCCAGGGCGACCAGCCCGGACTGCACCAGCTCGCGGATGCCGTACGGTTCCAGCATCCGGATCAGCGCCTCGAGCTTGTCATGGGTACCGGTCGCTTCCACCGTCACCGCGTCGGGCGACACGTCGACAACCTTGGCCCGGAACAGCTGAACGGTCTCCAGCACGTGGGAGCGCACGGACGTGTCGGCGCGGACCTTGAGCAGGATGAGTTCCCGCTGCACGGAGACCGTGGTGTCCAGCTCGACGATCTTGATGACGTTGATCAGCTTGTTGAGCTGCTTGGTGACCTGCTCGAGGGGAAGATCCTCGACGGCCACCACGATGGTCATCCGGGACACGTCGGCGTGCTCGGTCGGGCCCACGGCGAGCGACTCGATGTTGAACCCGCGCCGCGAGAACAGGCCGGCGACCCGGGCCAGCACGCCCGGCTTGTTCTCGACCAGGACGGACAGGGTGTGGCGGGTCATGAAAGGTTCACCTCGGCGTCGGCGGTCTCGCCCATTTCGTAGTCGAAGTCGGGCGCGGTGTCCCGGGCGATCTGGATGTCGTCGTTGCTGGCGCCGGCCGCGACCATCGGCCACACCATCGAGTCGGGATGGACCACGAAGTCGATGACGACCGGCACGTCGTTGATGGCCATCGCCTTTTCGATCGTCGCGTCGATATCCTCGGGCGACTCGCAGCGCAGACCGACGCACCCGAGCGCCTCGGCCAGCTTGACGAAGTCCGGCACCCGGCGCGGGCCACCGGTCCGGGCGCCGGCGTGGGTCGCCGACGGCAGGGTCGCGAGGTCGGTGTTCGAGTAGCGGCCCTCGTAGAACAGGGTCTGCCACTGGCGCACCATGCCCAGCGAACCGTTGTTGATGATGGCCACCTTGATCGGGATGCCCTCGATCGCGCAGGTCGCGAGTTCCTGGTTGGTCATCTGGAAGCAACCGTCGCCGTCGATCGTCCAGACCGTGGCGTCCGGCCGGCCGACCTTCGCGCCCATCGCGGCCGGCACCGCGTAGCCCATCGTGCCGGCGCCGCCCGAGTTCAGCCACGTGTAGGGCTTCTCGTAGGAGATGAACTGGGCGGCCCACATCTGGTGCTGCCCGACGCCGGCCACATAGATCGCGTCCGGGCCGGCGATCTCGCCGATCCGGGCGATGACCTGCTGGGGGGCGATCGAACCGTCGGCCGGGGTGTCGTAACCGACCGGGTAGGTACGCTTCCAGCCGTCGACCAGCCGCCACCAGGCGTCGATCCGGGGCTTGGGCTCGGCGGCCAGCGCCGCGGTCAGTTCGGTGATCACCTCGCGGCAGTCACCGACGATCGGCACCTCGGCGGTCCGGTTCTTGCCGATCTCGGCCGGGTCGATGTCGGCGTGGATGACCGCCGCGTCCGGGGCGAAGCTGGACAGCTTGCCGGTCACCCGGTCGTCGAACCGGGCCCCGAGCGTGATCAGCAGGTCGGACTTCTGCAGCGCGGTGACCGCCGGGACCGACCCGTGCATGCCGGGCATGCCCAGGTGCTGGCGGTGGGAGTCGGGGAACGCGCCCCGGGCCATCAGCGTGGTGACGACCGGGATACCGGTCAGCTCGGCCAGGGTCCGCAGTTCGGCGGCGGCGTGCGCCTTGAGCACGCCGCCGCCGACGTACAACACGGGCCGGCTCGCCTGGCTGATCAGCTTGGCGGCCTCCCGGATCTGCTTGCCGTGCGGACGGCCGACCGGGCGGTAGCCCGGCAGGTCCATCGCCGGCGGCCAGACCTGCGACGGGATCACCGTCGTGCTGGCCTGCAGGACATCTTTGGGCAGGTCGACGAGCACGGGGCCGGGTCGGCCCGTCGACGCCAGGTGGAAGGCCTCGGCGACGATCCGCGGAATGTCGTCCGGGTCCGTGACGAGGAAGTTGTGCTTGGTGATCGGCATCGTGATGCCGCGGATGTCGGCCTCCTGGAATGCGTCCGACCCGATCATCGACGACGGCACCTGGCCGGTGATGGCCACGATCGGCGTCGAATCCATGTAGGCGTTGGAAATCGGCGTCACCAGGTTGGTCGCGCCCGGCCCCGACGTCGCCATGCAGACGCCGACTTTGCCGGTCGCCATCGCATAACCCTCAGCGGCGTGGCCAGCGCCCTGCTCGTGGCGGACGAGTACGTGACGGAGCTTGACGGAGTCGAATAGCGGATCGTAGAGGGGCAGGATCGCGCCTCCCGGAATGCCGAACGCGATCTCCGCGCCCGCCGTCTCCAGTGCACGCACGAGTGATTGCGCGCCTGTCATCTGCTCGCTCATGTCGACCTCTCCATGCTGTTCACCGTAACCACGACATAACCCTGCTCACTCATGACACAAAAAAGCCCCTCGTGCCATCGGCACAAAGGGGCGAGCGCGCTAGCGACCTCGAAGGTCAGCCGGCGCGCCCGGAAAGTACTACGAGTCGAATCTGCACG
>JAMFSN010000096.1 GCA_026225295.1 Frankia alni | reverse complement strand
GGGGTGGTTGTCGCTCACCGGATCTGGGGGAGCACACTGTGACAGGTGGTTCTCATTCATGGACGAAGCTGCGGAACGCGCGTGCCGGCGCGCCTTCTGACGGTGGCGAGCGGCGTGGTCGCGGCCACCATCCTGACCATGGGCGTCGCGTTCGCGTGCGGTCCGCGCGTCTTCGCCCCATCGCGTCCCACCGCCGCGGCCATCGCGACGGCCGTGCGGGCCAGCCCGTTGACCAGTCAGGTTCCCTCCGACGGCTACACGGTCACCGGAATCCGACTCGCCGCGAGTGACCCCGCCTGGGCCTGGGTGCAGCTGCGCCCCAGGGTCACCACCGTCGGTCCGGCCGACGGCATCGTCCACCACACCGCGCGCGGTTGGCAGCTCGCCGAGGTCGGGACCTTCGAGGTCGGCTGCGGGCTTGCCCCCTCCCGGGTGCTTCACGACTTCGACGTCACCTGCCCACCCGTGCCCTGACCCGCCGCTGGCCGGCGGCCGGCGCGCTGCGGGCCGCGCTCCGGGTGATTCGCTGGGAGTGCTCAAGACTGCGTCACGCTCGGGGTTTCGGGTGGGCGGTGAAGAACTGCCAGATGGTGTGGGTCGCCTTGATCGCGGTGGATGGCGGGTCGGTGTTCAGGAGTTTTTGCACCAGTGGTTTCGATTTCGATCCGGGCCACTGGTGTCCGGCGCCGGCGATGGTGATGAGTTCGACGGCGCGGTCGTCGGGGCAGGTGGCCGTGGAGGTGGTCACGACCCCGGAGGTCGTGGTCGTCGGGGCGCCGCACTGGTCGATGCGCCGCCAGGTGGCGTTCAGAGCCGGGACGGCCGGGCCGTCGATGGTGGTGGCGCGGTTGTGGCCGGGTCCGCCGTTGTAGGGGATGCGGATGTCGGCGGTGCCGTGGAGGTGGATGATCGAGATCGGTGTCGGGGATGGACAGGCGGCCAGTTCGGTGGCCGAGTCCGGGCCGATGGCAGCGAAGATGCTGGTTTCGCAGGCCAGCGTGTAGGTCATGATTCCGCCGTTGCTGATTCCGGTGGCGTAGACCCGGCGGGGATCGATCGGGGCCTCCTGCTCGATGGTGGAGACCATCCGGGTGAGGAAGGCGACGTCGTCGACGTGGTGCGCGGCGGGTTTTCCGCAGCAGCCGCCGCCGTCGACATTCCAGGCCCGGTTGAGGCCGTCGGGATAGACGACGATGAAATGGCCGCGGTCGGCTTCGGCGTCCCAACCGTAGAACTTCTCGGCTTGGGTCCCGGTGCCGTAGCCGCCGTGCAGCATCACGACGAGCGGCGCCGAGCCGACCAGATTGGGCGGGCGGTACAGGTGGAAGGTGCGGGTGACGCCGTCGACAGTGATTTTCTGGGCGGAGGACCCGGCCTGGACAGCCGGAGCGGAGGTTCCGACGGTGGCCCCGGGGGGAGTCGCGTGCGCGCCGGTCGGGCCGCGGCTGGACGGCGACCGGCAGCCGGCCAGCACGAGCATCATCAGGAGGGCCAGTGCGGCCGGGGCACCGAACCGTCGGCGGCACTGGTAGCCGGGCGTCAGTTGCGTCACTGGTGCGTTCGCGCGGTCCACTCGGGAAAGGATGCCCTCGCCGGCCTCGACGCACATGCGGGCCTGGTCAGGAACTCGTAAGAACCCATCAGCGTCGTCGAGTGGCCAGGTCGCCGGGTCGGCGGTGACGTCAGGGACTACGCACTCCGCCGACTGCCGAGGGGAACGTGGTGAACCAGGGCGAGGATCTCACTTCGCAGGCGCCCACTCCGACGTACGGCATGTTGTTCGCGCTCGGCGCGTGGCGTCGCTGGACCGCTGCCTCGGCGGGTTCACGGCTGCCGATCGCTATGGCCCCGCTCACCCTGGTGTATATCGGTCACGCGGCCACCGGCTCATTCGGGGTCGGCTCGGTGATGGCGAGCGCATTCTCCTTCGCCGAGGCGTTCTCCGCGCCGGGCTCCGGGCGTCTCCTGTCCCGGTCCGCTGATCTGCGTCGCGGCCTGGCATTGTCGCTGGGGGCGGGAGCGGTCCTGATGATCGCTCTCGCGGTGGCGAGTCAACTGCGCCTGTCAGCCGGCGTGCTCATCGTCCTGAGTGCCGGGTGTGGAGGCGTGCCGGCCGCGGCTCAGGGCGGCTTGCGGGCGATGCTGCAAAGGCTGGTGCCGGAGTCACTGCGCGAGAAGGCGTTCGCTCTTGACGCCACCCTGTTGGAGGTCGAGTGGGCGGTGGCACCCGCGCTCGTCGCCCTGGTGGTGGTAGTGGGCGCGGCCCCCGTGGCGGTGGTGGTGATGGCCGGGGCCGCCCTGATCTCCGCGGCGATGGTGGCTACCCTGCCGGCGATTCCGCCGGCCGGGCTCGCTGGGGAGGCTGTCCCGCGGACAGCGCACCGGGAACCGGCGTGGCGGGCCCGGGCCGCGATGGGTGCGTACTGTGCGAGTGCTCTGCTCGGCTATGCGGAGGGCACTGTCACGGTCGCTCTGCCGCCTTTGCTGGGACACCTCGGGGCCGCGGTGAGTGACGCGGGATTGCTGCTGGTCGGACTCTCGGTGACGAGTGCGATCGGCGGCTGGGGCTACGGCTGGCTTACTCCCCGGTTGTCCGGTCCGGGGCCCGTTCGGGCGTCGTTTCTCCTGACGGTTCTGGGGATCCTGGTGTTCCCGGTGGCCGGCGCCCCATCCCTGTGGGTCGCCGCACTCGGGGTTGCCGCCTTCGGTTTTCTGATCGCTCCCATCAATGCCCTTCGCAGCTACCAGCTCGGGCGCGCATTGCCCGAGGACCAGCAGTCGGAGGGTTTTTCCACGCTCTATGCCGCCAATGTTCTCGGGTTCGGTATCAGTGGTCTCGCCGGCGCCGGGCTGCTTCATGCCGCAGGCGCTCGGGCGCCGTTTTTCGTCGCTGCGGCAATCACGACAGCGGGTGGGCTCCTGGCCGGGACGGTCGCCTTGGCCCGGGGACGGGTCGGTGCCCACCGACCCGGCCACCACGACCCGGACGCGGGCGATGGCCGGCCGGGGAGCGACCGGTAGCGTCCGGGAGGCCCCCGGATGAACCGTCGGCGAACCCGGTCCGGCGGGCCGGGAGCGGGCCGGTCCGCTTCGTACGATGCCCGATGTGCGCCGCCGGTCCGTGACGATCTGCGCGTTCGCGGCCGCGGTGGCGATCACGGTCGGCGCCTGCGACGCGCCCCCCCGACCGGCACCGTCCGGGACGACCCGCATCGCGGTCTCGGTCAGCGGGTGCGGCATCGGCTGGACCCACCCCACCGCCGGCCCGCAGCGTTTCGTGCTGGCCGATACCGACACCCGGGCCGGTGAGGTGCTGCTGACCGACGCCACCACGGCCGCGGTGTTCGCGGACGTCGAGCCGGTGGCGCCCGGCACCACTACGGATCTGACCATCACGCTCGGGTCGGGCCGTTACGCGTTCCGGTGCGCGATGGAGGACGAGGCGACGGTGGTCGGACCGACCGTGACCGTCCCCGGCACGGTGCCGCGCCCGGTCGCGCCGGTGCCGGCGGTGACGCAGGCCGACCTGATCGGGGCGACCCGGGCCTACGAGCGGTACGTGCGTGGGCAGCTCCCGGAGCTGGTCAGGCTCACCACGGCGCTGTCCGACGCGATCACCCGGGGGGACGAGGCCGCCGCCCGTCGGGCGTGGCTCCCGGCCCACCTGCGGTACGAGCGGCTGGGTGCGGCCTACGACGCGTTCGGCGACCTCGACAGTGAGATCAACGGGCTTCCGGACGGCCTGCCGGGCGGCGTTCACGACCCGGGCTGGGCGGGCTTCCACCGGATCGAATACGGGCTGTGGCACGCCGCCCCGGCCGCCGCCCTGCGGGGGCCGGCCGTCGCGCTGCGGGCGGCGGTCGGCGCCCTCGGGGCCGCGTTCGCCACGGCTCAGATCGCGCCCCTCGATCTGTCCATCCGGGCCCACGAGATCACCGAGAACGCCCTGCAGTTCGAGCTCACCGGGCAGACCGATTTCGGCAGCCACTCCAACCTGGACACCGTCCGGGCCAACCTCGCCGGGACAGCGACCGTGCTGGCCATCATCCGACCGTTGCTGGTCGGCCGGTACCCGGCGCTGGGCGCGCTGACCACCACGCTGACCCGAGCCACCCGCGACCTCGACGCGCTGACCGGGCCGGCCGGGGAGGCGCCGCTGAGCGCGTTGGCGACCCCCGACCGGGAGCGCGTCGACGCCGACATCAGCGAACTGAGCGAACAGCTCGCCCCGGTCGCCTCGATCCTCGAACCGCGGCGGGACTCGTGACCATCGGGCGGCGGGCGTTCCTGCGGGGCGCGGCGGTGGCGGCGGGCGGCGCCGGGCTGGTCGCGGCCGGCCCCGCCGAGGCCGCGCGGCCGCCCGGTCCGGTAGCCACCGGACCGGGCGGGGCCCGGATCGTCCCGTTCCACGGCCCCCACCAGGCCGGGATCACCACCGACCGGCCGGGCCAGGCGACCTTCGCCGCCTTCGACCTGACCGCCGCCGACCGGGCCGAACTGACCGACCTGATGGCGACGCTGACCGACCGGGCGCGGTTCCTGACCGCCGGCGGGGTGCCGCCCAACCTCGGCATCGGCGCGCCCCCGTCCGACTCCGGACTGCTCGGCCCGACCATCCCGGCCGGCGGACTGACCGTCACCCTCGGCGTGGGCGCCTCGCTGTTCGACCACCGGTACGGCCTGGCGGACGCCCGGCCCAGGCGCCTGCGCCCGATGGACACGTTCGCCAACGACAACCTCGATCCGGCCCGCAGCGACGGCGACCTGCTGCTGCAGCTCTGCGCCGACGACCGTGACACCGTGCTGCACGCGCTGCGCGACCTGACCCGCCACACCCGCGGCGGGATGCAGGCCCGCTGGCGGGTCGACGGGTTCGCCGGCCGGCCCCGCCCGACCGGCGCGCCGCGCAACCTGCTCGGCTTCAAGGACGGCATCGCCAACCCGAGCGTCACCGACGCCGGCGAGATGGACCGGCTGGTCTGGGTGCCGCCCGGGGCCGGCGAACCGGCCTGGGCGACCGGCGGCACCTACCAGGTGGTGCGGCTGATCCGGATGCTCGTGGAATTCTGGGACCGGGTGACGATCTCCGAGCAGGAGCGGATGATCGGCCGCCGGCGGGACAGCGGGGCACCCTTGTCCGGCAGCGTGGAATCCGACGTGCCCGCGTACGCCAACGATCCGGTCGGGGCGGCGATCCCGCTCGACGCCCACATCCGGGTCGCCAACCCGCGGACCCCCGCCACCGACGCCAGCCGGCTGCTGCGCCGCGGCTTCAACTACGACGCCGGTCTGGACAGCAACGGCAACCTCGACATGGGTCTGATTTTCAGCTGTTACCAGCAGGATCTCGACCGCCAGTTCGTCACCGTGCAGAAGCGCCTGGCCGACGAACCGCTCGTCGACTACATTTCGCCGGTCGGCGGCGGCTACTTCTTCGCCCTCCCCGGAGTTGGGGACGCCCGGGACCGCTACGCCCGGGGGCTGCTGGCCTGACGTGGCCGGGCCGGGACGCGGCCGGGCCGGGACGCGCTGGCCGTTTGATCGGTCGGCGAGTGTTAAGGCGCCATTAACCGAACATCCGAACCCGCGACGGGTGCCCCGACCAGGCTCGGTGGCGCACTGCTGAGCGGCGCGGACGTGGGACACCGCCGTCCCTCGTCCGTTCGCCGCGTCCAGCCGTCCGACCCCGATCGTTCAGCCCCACGCCGTTCGTTCAGCCCCACCCCGTTCGTTCAGCTCCACCGATCGTTCATGCGACCGAGAGGACATCGACCGTGCCGATACACGCACCCCGGCGGCGGACGCTCGTGGCTACCGGACTGGCCGGCGCCGTCGCCGCGACCGGCCTGATCGTCGCGAGCACCACCTCGTCCGCCGCGCCGCCGGCGCCGGTCCCCAACCGGTCCGCGGTGACGGCCAGCCCGATCAAGCACCTGGTCGTGATCTTCGACGAGAACGTCTCCTACGACCACTACTTCGGTACCTACCCGAAGGCCGCCAACACCGACGGCACCCGGTTCGTCGCCGCCCCCGGGACCCCGCGCACCAACAACCTGGTGACGTCGGGGACGCTGAGCAAGAACGCGAACCTCTACCCGCCGACCCGCCTGACCTCGTCGCAGGCGCTGACCTGCGACCAGAACCACAGCTACGGGCCGGAGCAGAAGGCGTTCGACGGCGGCGCGATGGACAAGTTCGTGCAGAACGTCAGCGTCGATTCCTGCACGGGCGAGTACGGCGCGCCGGGCCTGTCGATGAACTACTTCGACGGCAACACGGTCACCGGGCTGTGGAACTACGCCCAGCACTACGCGATGTCGGACGCGTCCTATGACACGACGTTCGGACCTTCGACCCCCGGTGCCCTGAACCTCATCTCCGGGCAGACGCACGGGTTCCGGGAGGTCGATCCGACCACCGGTAAGCAGGTCGCCACCCCGGGCAGCTATGTGCTCGCCTCCCCCGACGCGGCCGGCGTGGGCACCGTCATCAACGACCCGGACCCGGCCTTCGACGACTGCTCGGACACCAACCACACGTCGACCAACACGCTCGCCGCGGCCGACGGCCGCAACGTCGGCGATCTGCTCAACGCGCGCGGCGTGACCTGGGGCTGGTTCCAGGGCGGCTTCGCGCCGACGACGACCGCCGCGGCCAGCGGGAAGTACGCGGTCTGCGGGGCCAAGCACCCGAACGTGGGCGGCACCTCGGTCGTCGACTACAGCGCGCACCACAACCCGTTCGAGTACTACGCCTCGACCTCCAACCCGCACCACCTGCCGCCCAGCTCGGTCAGCAGGATCGGTCAGTCCGACCAGGCCAACCACGAGTACGACCTGTCGAACTTCACGCAGGCCCTCAACCACGGGTCGCTACCGGCGGTCAGTTTCCTGAAGGCCGCCGAGTACCAGGACGGTCACGCGGGGTATTCCGACCCGATCGACGAGCAGCATTTCCTGGTCAACGAGATCAACGCCGTGGCCAAGTCGCCGTACTGGAAGGACACCGCGGTGGTCGTCGCCTATGACGACTCCGACGGCTGGTACGACCACGCGGCGCCGACCATCACGAACTCCTCCCACGACGCGACCAACGACGCCGCGGTCTGCACGTCGGCCAAGGCCCCGACGGCCGGCGGCTACGCCGACCGGTGCGGCCCGGGACCGCGGCTGCCGCTCCTGGTGATTTCGCCGTACGCCCGGACGAACTACGTCGGTCACTCGGTCACGACCCAGGCCTCGATCACCCGCCTGATCGAGGACAACTGGTTCACCGGCCGGATCGGCGGAGCGTCATTCGACGCCTCGGCCGGCCGTCTCGACAACCTGTTCTCCTTCCGCACTCCGAGCGCGAAGAAGGTGCTGCTCAACCAGGACGGAACGATCGCCTCCATCACGCCCACGCCCCGCTAGCCGGCTCGCGCGGCCGGCCGGCGGGGAGCAGTCCGCCGGCCGGCCGCCCCGCGCCCCGCATCGGCCCCGCGCCCGCATCGGGGTCGCGGGCCGGCCCCGCAACGGCCCGGCGGTTTCCGATCAATCGGTCCGTTGCGCGCTGAGCAGCCCTCGGTAGTGGCCGACCGACCCCGTCGCGGCACCCGGCACCTTGCCGCCGTCGTCCCACCGGCGGACAGCCACCGCGGCCGCGGCGTGCGGCCGGGCCGCGAACCGCGCGGCCGCTTCGGGGCTCATCGGCCCACCCTGCAACGCCAGGGTCCGGACCGACTCCCGCGACAGCGTGGCCGCGTAAGCCCGGTCGACCGCACACAGGTACCGCTTCGCCTCGACGTGGAGCCGAACCGGCTCGGTGACCGCCGCCGGCAACCAGCCCGCCAGCCAGCGCCCCGCCACCTCGGGATGGTCGACTTCGCGGGCCCCCAGCAGGTACCCCACGTCATGCAGCAGCGCCGCGGCGACCAACGCGCCATCGGCGCCGGCCGCCGCGGCGCGGGCCGCCGCCTGGAGCATATGGGTCGCGATCGTGACGTCCTCGCCCAGATAGGCGTTTCCGCCGCCGCCGCCGAACAGTTGCTCGACGCGGTCGATGGGATCGGTCATCCCGCCCCGGGCGGTGGGGTGGCCACGGTGACGAGGACGGGCCGGTCCGCGAGCCGGACGTTGGCGGGTGCGCCGACGGTGAAGGTCCCGGCCTCGGCGGTGGCGGCGTCCGCGAGCAGCATCCGGCCGTCGGCCAGCTCGAGGCGCACCCGGGTGATCGGTCCGAGGAAGGTTCGCTGCCGGACCGTCGCCCGGGCTCCGCCGGGGTTCTTCGCCGCCTCCGGTTCCAGGACGACCGCTTCCGGGCGGACCAGAACGTCGACCAGTTCGCCGTTCGCGGCGCGGCCGCCGACGTCGATGACCGGCAGTCGCTGCCCGATGACCTCGACGCTCCCGTCTGCCACGAGCCGACCCGACAGGCGGTTGATGGTCCCGACGAACTCGGCCACGAACGCGGTCGCCGGCCAGGCATAGACCTCTTCGGGCGGCGCGACCTGCTCGAGCCGGCCGGCCCGCATGACCCCGACCCGGTCGGCGATGGACAGGGCCTCTTCCTGGTCGTGGGTGACGAACAGGGTGGTGATGCCGAGCCGGGTCTGCAGCGACCGGATCTCGTCCCGCAGCTGCAGCCGGACCTGGGCGTCGAGCGCGGACAGGGGCTCGTCGAGCAGGAGGACCCGCGGTTCGACGGCCAGCGCCCGGGCCAGCGCCACCCGCTGCTGCTGGCCGCCGGACAGTTCGTGGGGGTACCGCTTGGCGTGGGTCCCCAGGCCGACCAGCTCCAGCAGGTGGGCGGCCCGGGTCCGGCGCCGGCCCGCGTCGACCTTCCGCATCCGCAGGCCGAACGCCACGTTGTCGAGGGTGGTCAGGTTGGGGAACAGGCTGTAGGCCTGGAAGACCATGCCCATGTCCCGGCGGTTGGGGGGCAGCCCGGTCACGTCGGCGTCCCCGACCAGGATGCGGCCGCCGTCGGGAACTTCGAAGCCGGCCAGCGACCGCAGCGCCGTCGTCTTGCCGCAGCCGGACGGCCCGAGCAGCGCGACCAGTTCGCCCGGGGCGATATCCAGGCAGAGGTCGTCGAGCGCGACGACGTCCCCGTACACCCGGCGCAGGTTCAGCAGCGAAACGCCGACGGCGTCGGCCGGGTGCGTACCGCCGACGGCGTCGGCCGCGCTGGACCGGGCGGTCGGAATGGCGGTGGGGTTGGCGGCCGAGGTCGCCGGGGTGGTGGCCACGCGTGGTTCCTCCTTGGAAAAGTGGTTCATCGGGTCCGCCCGTTGCCATCGACCATCGCTACCGACCGCCCACGACCGGCGGCGCGCCGCGGCGCCGCCCGAGCAGGGTGAGCAGGAGCAGCAGCCCCCAGGCGAGCAGCAGCGACACCAGGGACACGGCCACGGACACGGCCGCCTGGGTCTGGGACACCTGGACCACCCAGACCGGGAACGTGTTGAACAGCATCAGGCTGGACACGACCTGCTCGCCCAGGACGAGCGCGAGCGTGAGGACCGCCGCGTTGAGCACGGCGGTCCGCAGGTTGGGGATGATGACCCGCCACAACGTCGCCACCGGCCCCCCGCCGAGACTCCGCGACGCCTCGACCAGCGTTTTCATGTCCACGGCCCGCAAACCGGCGTCCAGCGACCGGTAGGCGAACGGGAGGGCCAGGATCACGTACTCGAACCCGAGGATCGAGGGCGAGCCGACCAGTACGGTTCCGCTGAACGCGCCCAGCACGCCGACCACCAGGACCACCGGCGGAATGACCAGCGGCAGGACGGTCATCGTCTCGATGACCCGCTGCCAGCGGGGCAACCGCAGGTGCACGAAGGTCACCGTGGGCACCATCAGGGCCAGGGTCAGCAGGACGGTCATGATGCCGAGGTTCACCGACAGCCCGAGCGTCGAGCCGAATCCGGGTTCGCGGATCAGTTCCCGGTACGCCTCGAAGGAATAGTGCCCGTTGCGACCCCGGAAGCTGAACTCGGCGGCGGCCCCCAACGGGAGCAGAAAGAACACGCTCCCGAACAGGAAAACGACCCAGCGCCACGCCCCCGCAAACGGCCGGCGCCGTTCCCGGGAACCCGACCGGACGGGCGCGCCGGCCGGGTCGACCATTTCCGCCCCGAGGGCGGTGACGGCGGTCATCGGAGCCACCGCGAAGCCCGGCGGGCCATCAGGACGTAGCCCACCATTACCACGGCCGTCACCACGATCATTCCGAATCCGAGGGCCTTGCCCATATTCTCGCCGCCGGCGATGACGTTCCCGGACAGCAGGCTGCCGATCTCGATCGACACCAGGGGAACGGCCCCGCTGGTCAGCGCGGCGGCGGTGGAGTATGCCGCGAACGCGCTTCCGAACAACAGGAGGAACGAGCCGAGGAGCGGCGGGGTGAGGACCGGCAGCGCGACATGTCGCCAGTAGGAGAAGGCCGACGCGCCGAGGTTCTCCGCCGCTTCCCGCCACTGGGGGCGCAGGCCCTCCAGAGCCGGGGTTATCACCAGCACCATCAGGGGGACCTGGAAATAGACGTAGACGACGGAGATCCCGGCGAAGGAGAAGAGCGAGAATCCCGTCCCCGCCAGGCCCAGCCCGGCCGAGTTCAGCACCCGGGTCACCAGTCCGGTAGTGCCGAGCGTGGCGATGAAGACGAACGCGAGCGGCACCCCGCCGAAGTTCGCGAACACTCCGGAGGCGGTGGTGACCACCCGGTAGAGCAGGGTCCGGCGTTTTGTGGTGAGCACCGCCTGCGCGAACAACGTCCCGGCGACGGTCCCGATCGCGGCCGACAGGACCGACACCTTGAAGCTGGTGATGAAGGCGGTCCGGTACGGGCCCCGGGTGGCCAGCGAGACATTCGCCAGCGTCCAGTGCCCGTCCCCGGTGCGGAATGCGCCGACGACCACCGACCACGTCGGCAGGCCGAGAAAGACGACTGTGTAGGCGAAGAACGGCAGCAGGCCGAGCAGCGCGGCGTTCTTACGCAGCGGGGCCGGCAGCGAGCGCTGGGTACGGCGGGCCGGACGGGAGCGCCGGCCCGGACGGCCGGGCCCGCCGACGGCGACAACGCTGTCGCCGTCGGCGGGCTCAGCCCGCCCGGTGGTCATGCGAGGGGCGGGACTCGACACCTCAGGCGCCGCCGACCATCTTCGCCCAGTTCGCGTTCACGACCTGCTCAGCCTTGGTGATCTGGGCCTCGGACGGGAACTTCGTGTCGGCCGGGGCCGGCGGCAGGGCCGACAGCAGGGTCTTGTCGACGGTGCCGGCGGTCGTCATCGACGGCAGCCGGACCGGACGGGCCTTGCCCTTGAGCCAGAGGTTCTGACCCTGGTCGGAGTAGAGGAACTCCTCCCACAGCCGGGCCGCCGCGGGGTGCGGGGCGGTGGCGCTGATCGCCTGGTCGTAGTAGCTCGCGTAGCTGGCATCGGTGGGAATGTTGATGTTCCAGTTGACCTTGCCTGACAGCTTGTCCTTGGCCGAGGCGTTCAGGTAGTCCCACCACAGCAGAATCGGCGTCTGGCCGCTTTCGATCGTCGCCGGGTTACCGGTGACGGTCACGAAGTTGCCTTCCTTCTTCAGGTCGGCGAAGAACTGGATCCCCGGCATGATGTTGTCGAACGACCCGCCGTTGGCGAGTGCGGCCGCGTAGACCGCGGCGAACGCGGCGGCCGCCTCCGTCGGGTTCCCGTTCAGGGCGATCTTGTTCTTGTAGGCAGGCTTCTTCAGATCCGCGAACGAGGTTGGGCCGCTCTTGACCCGGTTGGAGTCGTACGCGATGGATACATAGCCGCCGTAGTCATCGAACCATTTCCCGGCCGGGTCCTTCTGGACCGTCGGGATCTGGTTCCAGGTCGCAACCTTGTACGGCGCGAGCAGCCCGGACGCCGCGGCGGAGAGCGCGAAAGTGTTACCGACGTCGAGGACATCCGGGGCCCGGCTCTGCCCCTTGAGCTGCTTCACCGCGGTGATCTCGTCGGCGCTGGTGCCGTTCGGGTTCGCGCTGATGATTTTGATTCCATACTTCTTCGAGAACGTGCTGATCAGTTCGCCGTAGTTGGCCCAGTCCGGGGGCAGCGTGATGACGTTGAGCTGCCCCTCCTTCTTCGCGGCGGTGACCAGAGCGTCCATTCCGCCGCCCGCCGCCGCGCTGGACGCGGTCGCGAATTTCCCCTTGCTGCTGTTCGTCGTGCTGCTACACCCGACCGCGAGTATCGCGAGTGCCGCAATTCCCGCGGCCCCCGACGCCAGCCGCCCCCCTGATCGCATCCACAAACTCCCTGCCTGCAACGGTCGGACCGCCGCGCGATCCGATACCGCTTCACCGTGACCCAGAATCCTGGCCGCGCGGTGTACGGAGGATGGCTACAAACCCGGGGGAAGACGAAGCTCGGGCACTGTCGAGGCGACATTCAGATGAACGACCACGCATCCCGGTGACAGAACCGAGCCGGGTTGCCGAACGGCCGCCCGGGCCGCCACGTGGCCAGACACCGTCCGGCGACGCCACCCCCACGCCGATTCCGGCGCGGCGGGCCGCTACGGCTGGTCGGAAAGGATCAGGCGGCCCACGTCAACGATGGACGGAACCACATGGGTGGCGCCCGCCGCCGTCAGCGCGTCCCCATCGTGGGCGCCGGTCAGCACCCCGGCCACGATCGCGGCTCCGGCCCGCACCCCCGCGCGCACGTCGCTGCCGGTGTCACCGGCGACCGCCACCGCCTGCGGGTCGTCCACCCCGAGCCGCCGGGCGGCATGCTGGATCATGTCCGGCCAGGGCCGCCCGCGACCCGCGTCGGCCGGGCAGACCGCCAGGTCCACCGCATCGTCCCAGCCCAGGGCGTCGAGGATGGTGAACTGGGTCCGGCGGCCGAAGCCGGTCGTCAGGGCCACCTTCACCCCGGCCCCGCGCAGTTGCGCGAGCACCCGTCCGGCACCCGGGATCTCGGTCACTCCGCCGGCCCGGACAACCTGGTCGTAGGCCCGTTCGAAAGCCGCCGTGGCCGCGTCCGCGCGATCCTCCCCGGCGGGTGTCCCGTCCCCGAGCAGCGCGCCGAACACCTCCCGTTTCGACCGGCCCATCGTGGCCCGGACGTACACCAGCGCCCGGTCGTAGCGGGCGGAGCCGAGCTTGACGCCGACGCCGCCGATCGCCGCGGTGAACGCCGCCTCGACGATCCCGTCGTCGGCGACCGTCGTCCCGGCCATGTCGAGGCAGGCGAGCCGGATCGCGACCCCGGTCACGGCTGGAACTCGCGGAAGGTCTCCTCGGCGATGGCCGGTGAGCAGGTCATTCCCCGGCCGCCCGGACCCGTGACCAGGACGACACCGGCCGCGACCTCGGCCCGGTGGTACACCCGGTCCGGTCGGTGGGCCGCGGCGGCCGGGCCCGGGCCCGGCGCGAGCTCCGAGTAGACCCCCGCCCAGCGGCGGGTCACCGGGGGCAGCGGCTCCCCGAGCAGGCGTTGGGCGGCGTCGCGCAGGTGAAGGTAGGGCTCCTCGTCGAGGTCGAAATCGAACGGCTCGTCGTAAGCGTGGGTGTCCCCGACAGTCAGGCTCCCGTCGAGCCGCTGGACCATCAGCAGCTGCAGCCGGTGACGCGCGGGGACCGTTGCCGCCGGGGGCAACCCGGCTGCGCCGTGCGGTCGGAAGGCCGGGTAGTAGCGCAGCGAATCGCCGTCGGCGACCGCGGTCGTCAGCACCCGGTGGTAGGGCGCGGTCTGCATCATCTGCAGCCGGCACCGGCGTAGCCCGGCCGACGCGAGGTGGGCGGACGCGAGGCCCCCGGACGCGGCCCCGGTCGCCAGGATCACGAGGTCGGCCGCCCAGCGCTGCCCGTTCGCGGTGACCACGCCGCCCGTGGCGAATTCCGTCACGGTGGTGTCCGGGATGAAGCGGTACGACCCCCGGGTGGCCAGGGCGGCGCGCAGCGCGCGGGTCGCCGTCCGCGGTTCGACGACGGCGTCGCGGGCGCAGTACAGCGCGGCCGGGAACTCGCCCCGCAGCGCCGGATTGATGGCCCGGGTCGCGGCCGGGTCGAGCAGCCGGAAGCCCCGGGCGTCCGCGTCCGGCGCGTTCGCGGCGCTGACCAGGACCGCGGCCTGCGCGGCACTTTCGGCCACGGTGACCGAGCCGGCGGCCCGGAAGCCCACCGCCGGGACTTCGGCGCCGATGTCCTCCCACAGCTCGCGGGCCCGCAGGGCCAGTTCCAGTTCCGGGCCGGCGGCCCGGCCCGAGACCCACACCAGACCGAAGTTGCGGACCGAGGCCCCCCGGGCCTCGGCCTCCCGCTCCAGCTGGACAACCTCGTACCCGCGCCGCGCCGCCATCCAGGCGTGCATCGAGCCGACGATCCCGCCCCCGACAATCACCACCCGCGCCACCATTCACCCATCGCAGCAGCGTCCGTCGGGGGCGACGCGTCAACGGGCTGAACGCCGGGCGAACAGTCCACCAAGGCCGGACCGCGGTCCGCCAGCGACTCAGGCCGGCGGGCCGAGGATGCGCGCCCCGGCTTCAGGCGATCGCCGTGGCCCGGCAGGCGCCGACGAAGTGGATCAGCTCGTCGACCCGGTCCGAGCGGGCGTCCGCGGCGCGCGTGACGACCCGGATGAGGTGTTCGTAGGCGTCGGTGTGGTCGTAGGCAGCCACGTCCGCGATCCGCAACGCCCACCGCCAGTAGCCCCGCATCGTGTCGGCCAGCGGCATCCGGAACTGCGCGACCACGTCGCGGATCGGCTCGACGACGGCGTCGCCGTAGCGGACCAGGTACCGCTCCACGACGTCCGCGAAGAACGTGAAGTGCCGGGCCTCGTCCCGGCTGAGCCGGGTCAGCACGTCGGCCAGCACCGGGTCGTCCACCACGGCCCGCAGCTGCTGGTAGTAGAGCTGCGTGGCTTTCTCCTGGACCAGCGCGTACGCGAAGATCGAGACGGCGTGCCCGTGCGGCAGCGTGAACAGTTTGCGGCCCTCGACCGCCAGGGACCGCCGCAGCGCCTCGGGCTCGGCGAGCCCGGAGGCGACCTGGTAGCGGAACAGGGCCCGGGCGTGGGTGTCCTCCTCCTGGGCCCACCGGACCGAGAAGCGGTAGACCTCGCGGTTGTGGACGAACGTGTCGAGGTCGACCTCGTCGGTCAGCGGGAAGCGCCGCCCGTACAGCGCGAAGTAGCCGGGCAGGTGGTCCTCGATCAGGGTGATGAACTCGACCGCCGAGCGTTGGCCGGCCGACAGGCGCCCGGCGTCGGCCCGGTCCCAGTCGATGTCCTGTTCGACGTCCCACCGGCGGGTCATCGGGGACGCCCGCATGAAGGTGGTGACCGCGTCGTCGACGTCGGCGGCGGGCAGCAGCGGCGGCCGGGCCGGGCCGGGCGGTTCCAGCCCGGCCCGGCCGGGCGGCGCCCCGGTCCGGGCCACTCCGGCAAACGGTGTTTCGGTCGGCGGTGGTTCGGTCGGCGGTGTTTCGGTCGGCTGGGGCCCACTCATCGGTTCCTCGTCCCGTCGCGGTGTGGACACGGTCAGCGGGCCTTTCGGCAGGTCAGGGCGTAGTGCTTGGTCGTGTAACCCCAACCGGCGTTCGCGACCTCGAGATAGCGGGTCAGGGCGGCGGCCGTGCCGGGCCGGATCGTGTCGATCTGGTCGCCGTGGGCGGCGACGTTGGCCAGCCAGTCCTCGATGGTCCGGCGGTAGTCGTCGGTCAGGTCGTCGACGCCGATGACCGAGAAACCGGCGTCCTCGACGCCGCGGACCAGCTCCGAGAGCGGTCGCATGGAACCCCAGCCGAAGATCTCCCGGGCCACGAAGGCCGAGCCCTCCCGGCCTTCGAACGCCGCCCGGGTGGCCGCGTTGCGGAAGCAGCTCTCCGAAACGTAGAAGGTGCCGTCCCGGCGCAGCAGCGACCGGACGCGCCGCAGAACGGCGTCGAGATCGGGCATGTGCACGATGGAACCGAGCATGGTGACCGCGTCGACGCCCCGGACCGGCAGCTCGGTCTGTTCGAAGTGGCCCTGGACGGTGCTGACCTGCTCCGCGACCCCGAGGTCGGCGGCCCGACCGGCGATGTAGGCGTGCTGGCGTCCGGCCGGACTGATCCCGACCGTCCGGCAGCCGAACTCACGGGCCATGAACAGGATCAGGGCGCCCCAGCCGCAGCCGACGTCGAGCAGGGTCTCGCCGCCCCGCAGGCCCAGCCGCCCGGCGACGAATCGCAGCTTCTCGGTCTGGGCCTCCTCAAGGCTCTCCGTGCCCGAGCGGTACCGGCCGGCGGAGTACTTGCGCATCGGGTCGAGGAACAGGCCGAAAATCTCCGGGTCGAGGTCGTAGTGCTGGTTCGTGTCGGCGGTGGCCGGGCCCGCGGCGGCGGAGCCGGCGGACCCGGTCGTGGGTTCGGCGGTGGTGGTCACGCCGCCTCCGCGGCCAGGGCCCGGCTCACCACGGCGGAGATCTCGGCGATGGTCGACACGCTGAAGACGGCCTCGTCATCAAGCTCGATGTCGTACTCGCGCTCGATCTTGGAGACCATCCGCAGAACCTTCACGGAGTCGGCGCCTTCGACGTCGCGCAGGTCCGCGTCGGGGCCGATCGCGCCGTCGGCGAGGCCCAGCTCCCGGGTCACGATGGTGGTCACGGTCAGGACGACGTTCGGGCTCGAGGTGGGCATGTCGGGCTCCTTCGGTGAAAGGGCGGGCCAGGGACTCAGGGGTTCGCGCGGCAGACCGGATTCACGGGGCGCCGGCGGCCGTCGCCACCGCGACCCGCTGGAACTTGCCGCTGGAGGTCCGGGGGAGGGCACCGGGCGCGACCAGGCGGACGGTCACGTCGTGCAGGCCGAGCGCGGCGACGACGGCCGAGCGCAGTTCGGCCGCCAGCCGGGTCCGGTCAACCGGAGCCTCCAGCGCGGTCTCGCCCAGGATCGTCATGGTTTCGCGGTCGTCCGGCCCGACGTCCGCGACGGCGATGCACCGCCGGCGGTGCAGGCCGGGTGCGTCCCGGATCACGCTCTCGGCGTCCTCGGGGTAGTAGTTGACGCCCCGGACGATGATCATTTCTTTCCGGCGCCCGGTGATGAACAGTTCGTCGCCGCGCACGAACCCCAGATCACCGGTGGGCACCCATCCCCCGTCGAACCGCGGGCCG
>JAMFSN010000015.1 GCA_026225295.1 Frankia alni | reverse complement strand
GGACCGGCAGCGTGGACCGGCACCGTGGACAGGCACCGTGGACAGCCGGGGGAGCTTGTCATCGACCTCCCCCGCGCGGTCGTCCGCCGTCCAGCTCCTTCACGAACAGCCACACCGCCCTCGGCGGTGCGCCGCGCCGACCGGTGCGTCAACTCCGAGCGCCGGCCACCGGTCGGATGAAACGCTTGGTCGGCGGCGGTACCGGCCGGGACCTCGCCGCCGGGGGCAGGTGGGAACGGGAGGCGGGCGTGCGAAGGATCCGGTGCGTGGGTGCGGTGGTCACCGACGGACGGGGGCGGCTGCTCCTGATCCGGCGGGGTAGCGCGCCGGGCCGGGGCCGGTGGTCGTTGCCGGGCGGCCGGGTGGAACCGGGCGAGACCGACGAGGTGGCGCTGGTTCGGGAGATGGCGGAGGAGACCGGCCTCGAGATCGCCGTCGGGTCGCGCCTCGGTCAGATCGAACTGCCGGCCGGCGACGACGCGGTCTACGACATCGTCGATCACCTCGGACGGGTGGTCGGCGGGGTACCCCGGGCCGGCGACGATGCCGTCGACCTCGGGTGGTTCGAGGATCTGCGGCCGCTCGCGGCCGCCGGACGGCTCACCGACGGACTGCTGACCGTCCTGACGGAGTGGGGGATCGCGGCGGCCCACCCTGATGGTCCGGCGGAACCGGACCGGTCCGCGGAACCGGGTTGAGGCGGCGGCGGACCCTCAGGACTCGACGGGAACCGGCCGGCCGGGCTGCTCGCCCCCGGTCGCTTCGCCGTAGGACCGCTTGGGCACCATCACCTTGCGGCGGTAGATGCACACGATCGTGCCGTCCTGGTTGTAGCCGCGGGTCTCGACGGTGACGATGCCGCGGTCCTCCTTGCTCTTCGACTCGACCTTGGCCAGGACGGTCGATTCGCCGTAGATCGTGTCACCGTGGAAGACCGGCTTGACGTGCCGGAGCGACTCGACCTCGAGGTTGGCGATGGCCTTGCCCGACACGTCGGGCACCGACATGCCGAGCAGGATCGAATACACGTAGTTGCCGACCACGACGTTCCGCTTGAACTGCGTCGTCTCCTCGGCGAAATGCGCGTCGATGTGCAGCGGATGGTGGTTCATCGTCAGCAGGCAGAACAGGTGATCGTCGTACTCGGTGACCGTTTTGCCGGGCCAGTGCTTGTAGACCGCCCCGACCTCGAACTCCTCGTAGTACCGGCCGAACTGCATGCCCGCTCCCTCAGCCATTCGCGTGACGAACGGCCCCGATGATGCCATCCGCCGCCCAGGGCCGCCGGTGATCGCGAGATGGACCACACCCGTGTGCGCCCGGCGGCGGTTGCCGGTCCCGATCACCGTCGCGACCGGCAGGATGAGCCGGCCGGAGCCCTTCCGTTTGACGTAGTCGGCCAACACTGTGGCCCGATCATGTGGAGGCTTACAGGCGGGCCGGTCGGCGGTCCGGGTCGCGCAGGTCCGAGCCGTCGGCCAGCCAGCGTTGGCGCAGCTCGGCGCCGCCGTGGACGCGCTTGAAGGCCGTCTCGTCGGGGGTCATCGGCAGGAGCGGGAGGAACCGGACCGTCGAGCGCCCGGCGGCCAGCTCGAGGACGAGGTCGTCGACGAGGCCGCCCGGCTCGCCGACCAGCACCGCCGTGAACGGCGCGCCGTCCCAGAGCGGCTCGCCGATCTCCAGCGCGGCGCCGGCCACCACCGGAGCCCCTTCGACGCTCGGCACCGCGGCCAGCACGGCCAGGCGCCGGGCCACGCTGTCTCGCGGCCGCCGCATCGAGAGCAGGAGTTCGGCCCGGGGCCCGGTCGGATCGACGACCGTGGCGGTGGGGTCGCCCATCGGCGTGCGCGACATGCCCAGCGTCGCGTACCGGACCAGCCCGGTCGGGTCGGCCCCGAACCGGAGGATCTCGATCGTTTCGGTGCCGAGGAAGGTAACGGCGGCCCGGCCGGTCTCCGGACCGAAGGCCTCGACGAGGCGGCCCTCGACCCGGGCCAGCACGTCGTCCTCGGTGTCCATACCGCCAAACTAGGGGCCCGGCCGGGCGTCGGTCGGCGGACGTCGGGAACCTCCCCGGCCGGCGCCGGCGTTAGGCTCGGCGAGCCGGGCGCCGGGGCCTGGCCGGACTGCAGAGGTGGCGACGCGCGGTGACGCAGGTGCTGGGCAAGGGGGCCAACGCGGCACTGCCGTCCGCGGCGGTGACGGTCGAGATCGTCTCGGGGACGTCGCTCGACATCGCCGCGCTGCTGGTCACCGCGAGCGGCAAGGTCCGCTCGGACGACGACTTCATCTTCTACAACCAGCCGAACGGGCCGGGAGTGAAGCTGGTGCCCCCGTCCCGGCTGGAGTGCCAGCTGGGCGGCGTGCCGGCCGACATCGACAAGGTCGTGCTGACCGGCAGCCTGGACGGCTCGGGCCCGCTGACGTTCGCGGGGGTGTCCGGGCTGACCGTCATCGTGCGTGACGGCTCCGGGGCCGAGGTGGCCCGGTTCGACCCGACCGGCCTGTCGAGCGAGACCGCCCTGGTCCTCGCGGAGATCTACCGCCGCCAGGGCGCGTGGAAGGTCCGGGCGGTCGGCCAGGGCTACGCCGCCGGTCTGGCCGGTATCGCGACCGATTTCGGCATCACGGTCGACGACAGCCCGCCCGCGCCCGCTCAGCCCACGCCTGCTCAGCCGGCGCCCGCCCGGTCCTCCGCGCCGGCCCCGGCTGCTCCCGCGGCGGCCGGCACACCCACGATCAACCTGGACAAGGGCCGGGTGTCGCTCAAGAAGGGTCAGAGCGTCTCGCTGGTGAAGACCGGCGCCCCGCCGCTCACCCGGGTCCGGATGGCGCTCGGCTGGGACCCGGCCCAGCGCGGTCGCAATATCGACCTCGACGCGTCGTGCATAATTTACGACGACCACGGCAAGGACACTGACAAGGTCTGGTTCATGTCGAAGAAGGGCGCCCGGGGCGCGGTGCGCCACTCGGGCGACAACCTGACCGGCGATGGCAGCGGGGACGACGAGACGATTTTCGTCGATCTGTCCGCCCTGCCGCCCAGTGCGGCCGCGCTCGTCTTCACCGTGAACAGCTTCCAGGGCCAGAAATTCACCGATGTGCGTAACGCCTACTGCCGCCTCATCGACGACACGACGGACGCGGAACTGGTGCGGTTCGACCTGTCGGAATCCAAGGCGCAGACCGGGCTGGTGATGTGCAAGGTCGCGCGGGCCGGAACCGCGTGGACAATGACGGCGATCGGCGAATTTCACGACGGCAAGACCGTCCGGGCGATGG
>JAMFSN010000095.1 GCA_026225295.1 Frankia alni | reverse complement strand
GGGTTCGGTGCCGGTGGGCGCGGGTTGGCTGGGTCAGCGTTGGCTGTGTGGCGCTGGGACGATGACGGTTGCTGGGGGCCTCGGGAGTGTCGTCGTTGGCGGGCCGGTGGAGGCGCGGGGGCGCTGACGGTCGGGGCGTTTTCGGCATTTGTCATGGTCAGCGGGCGATGACTGCGCGTTGACGCTGTCGTCTTTGGCCCGCTGACACTGCCGCTCCGGGGGACCCGGGTGGGCGTCGTTGTCAGCGTGCTTTGGGCCGCACGTTGACCAGATCGCGCGGGCCTCTCAGCTCGCGGAATCGGCCGGCTGGCTGGTCGGCCGGTTGCGCAGGAAGGCGGCGGTCGCGGCGTCGGCCGGGAAGAACGATTCGATCGCCAGCTCGGCCACGGTGATGTCCAGCGGCGTGCCGAACGTGGTCAGGATGCTGAAGAACGTCAGCTCGGCGTCCCCGTGGCGCAGTTTCAGCGGGACGAACACGTCGGCCGGGCCGGGCACCTCGATGTCGGGTTCCGGCTGGTCACACGGGTAGGCCCGCAGCTCGTCGAGCAGTTCGGCGAGGTCTTCGTCGCCGGTGACGGCGAGCTGGCGCTCAGCCCGGGTCAGCAGATGGGCCCGCCACTCCCCCAGGTTGATGATCCGCGGCGCCATGCCCTCCGGGTGGAGGCTCAGCCGCAGGCCGTTGGCCGGCGGGGCCAGCAGGTCGTCGCGGACCCCGGCCAGCAGCACCCCGATCGAGGCATTGCCGTCGAGGAGATTCCACAGCCGGTCGACCACTACCGCCGGGTAGGGCTCGTGGCCCTTGAGAACCTGGTGGACGGCCTCGCGCACGGGGGTCATCCGCGTCGAGCTCAGGGCGGTTTCCGGGTAGACGGGTGCGTACCCGGCGGCCAGCAGGATCCGGTTGCGGTCCCGCAGCGGCACGTTGAGCTGGTCGGACAGCCGCACGATCATGTCCCGGCTGGGCCGCGACCGCCCAGTCTCGACGAAGCTCAGGTGACGGGTGGACACGTCCGCCCCGAGGGCCAGGTCGAGCTGGCTGAGCCGCCGCCGCTCCCGCCACTGCCGCAGCACCTCGCCGGCCGCCCGGGCCGATCGCTGACCCGCCCGGTTGGTGTCCGATGCCGTCCGGTTGGTGTGAGATGCCGTCGTCACCGCCTGGACGCTACGCGCGGGCCGGTGGCCCGGCCATTACCTCTGAGGTAAGCGCCACCACCCGCCCGAAGAGCAACGGAAGCGCCCTACCGGCGCCGAGTTCTCCACGGTCGCCAGCGTTGATCGGGTTCTGGTATCTGCAACGGGCTGCGGGGAACGTGACGGAGACCTGGGATGGGATCTGCGGGCTCGAGCCGCCGGACGGTGGGGTCGATGCCGTCGAGTTCACCGACCTCGAACCGGCGTAGCTTCACGGCCCACCAGAGCACCGATCCGACGTCGTCGCCTGAGGTTTTGTAACTCCCGTCCGGCAGGACGACGGCCCATCCGCCTTTGACAGTGGACCGAAGCGTGGCCAGGAGAGTGCCGGTGGCGACGTCCCACAACCGCACCCACCCGTCGCGCCGGCGAACGACAGCGCCACGTCCCACCGCCACCCCGACCCACCATCGGCCATGGAATCGCCGACCCTGTCCCCCGTCATGGGCGACAAGCCTGCCACCAAACGTGACATAGCTGTGCCCAGCCACCGGATATCGCCATCCGACCGGTCGCGGCGCGGGCTCCAGCAACGCTGCGGCGGCCGGGCCGGTTGGATGGGGGCATGCGATATGTGGTGGTGGGCGCGGGCGCCATCGGCGGGACGATCGGCGGGCGGTTGGCCGAACACGGGTTCGCGGTCACGCTGGTCGCCCGGGGGGCGCACGCCCGGGTCCTGGCCGAGCGGGGCCTCACCCTCGGGACCCCGGACGGCGTGCGCACCCACCGGCTGCCGGTCGTCGACGGGCCCGCCGCGCTGCAACCCGAGGCGGACGACGTGTTCGTGCTCGCGACCAAGACCCAGGACAGCCAGGCCGCCCTGGACACGCTGAGCGCCCTGCGGGTCGGCGGTGGTTCGGCCGGGCCGACAGCCGGGGAGGTGATTCCGCTGGTCTGCGCGCAGAACGGGGTGGAGAACGAGCGGTTGGCGCTGCGCCGGTTCGCCCACGTGTACGGGAGCTGGGTGATGCTGCCGGCCAGCCATCTGGAGCCCGGCCGGGTGGACGCCTGGGGCACGCCGTACACCGGAACGCTCGATCTCGGCCGGATCCCGACCGGGATCGACGACACCGCCCGCGCGGTCGCCGCCGACCTGACGGCCAGTCGCCTACTGTCCCGTCCGCGGCAGGAGATCATGCCCTGGAAGTACGCGAAGCTGCTGCGCAATCTCGGCAACGCCGTCGAGGCGCTGTGTGGCCCGGCCGCCGGGACGGACGAACTGCTGGAGCGGGTGCTCGCGGAAGGGACCGCGGCGCTGCGGGCGGCGGGCATCGAGGTGGCCACCGACGAGGCGTGGGCCGAGGCCGGCGCCGATCACGTGGGGATCGGCGCCATCGAGGGGCGGACCCGCGGCGGCGGTTCGTCCTGGCAGAGCCTCACCCGGGGCGCCGGTTCGATCGAGACGGACTACCTCAACGGCGAGATCGTGCTGCTCGGGCGTGGGCACGGCGTGCCGACGCCCGTCAACGAGGTTCTGCTGCGGGAAGCGAACGCGGCGGCCCGGACCGGCCGGCCGCCGGGCAGTTGGGCACCGGCCGACCTGCTGCGGTTGGCGGATCCGAAACTGGCATGATCCTCGCGATGCGACCGGACCGAAGGACCCTGCTCCTCGCGGCGCCACTGGCCGCGGTCGGCCTGATCGGCGGCGGGGTGGGCGCCGTCGAGGCCGGGGTCCTGCCGGGTCGGCGCCGCCTCACCCAGGCCATCGAAGGCTGCGGACCGGACGGGGTGCCACCGCCCGACCGACCGGGACCGCTCGTCCGGACGACGTTCACCAGCGCCGCCCGCCGCCGTCCGGTGACCATGGTCGTCGCCTGGCCGCCGGGGCACGGTCCGACCGGGACGGCCCGCGGCTCCGGTGGGTTGCCGGTCTGTCTGGTGCTGCACGGTCTCGGGGGGAACGCTGACCAGGCGATCGTGGGCATGGGCCTCGACCGGTATCTGGCCGCGGCGGTCCGCACGGGACCACCGTTCGCGCTCGCGGCCGTCGACGGTGGGGGGACCTACTGGCACCGGCGGGCCTCTGGCGACGATCCGGAGTCGATGATCGTCGACGAGCTGCGGCCCCGCCTGTCGCGGCTGGGCCTGCGGACCGCACGGATCGCGCTGCTCGGTTGGTCGATGGGCGGGTACGGCGCGTTACTCCTCGCGCGGCGGCACCCGACGTTGGTGGTCGCCGCGGCGGCCTCCAGCCCGGCGATGTGGCACAGCTTCGGCGCCAGCGCGCCGGGCGCGTTCGACTCCCCGGCGGACTTTGCCGCGCATCGGGTTCTGGGTACGTCGCCGGCGCCCGGAGTCAGCTACCGGATCGACTGCGGCGCCGCCGACGAGTTCTCCGGGGTGTCCCACACGGCGGCGGCCGAGCTGCGCGCCGCGGAACACAGCTACGGCAAGGGCTGCCACACGGCGGGCTACTGGCGTCGGGTGGCGCCCGCCCAGCTCGCCTTCGTCAGCGCCACCCTTTCCCCGTGACGCGTCCGCGCGGGCGCGGCTGCGGCACCCCGGTTCGGGAGGCTGGCTGCGTCAGCGGGCCGCGCGGGGCCGCTCACGCTGCCAGTCCCCCGCAACGACGCGCGCGGACGCGTCAGCGGACAGCCGGTGGTGCGCCCACGCCGACGTCCAGCCACCTAATCCGGACTGGCTGCGCAGACGTAGGTCGGGTGGCGCACGGACACTGACGGCCGCGGTGACGGTGACGGTGACGGTGACGGTGACGAGCGTGGCCGACCACCCGGCCGCGGGCCAGGGAGGCGACATCAGCCGGCGAGCGCCGATCCGGCCACCGCCCGTCCGCCCCGGACAACCAATGACGGTGCGGCCAGGACGTCGAGCTCGACCCGGGGATCGACCGGGAAAACGACGAAGTCGGCCGGCGCCCCTTCGGCCAACCCCGGGTGACCCAGCCATTCGCGCGCCGCCCAGGTCGCCGCCGAGAGTGCGGCGAGCGGCGGCAGCCCGGCCGTCACCAGCTGGGCGACCTCCTGGGCGACGAGCCCGTGGGGCAACGAACCGCCCGCGTCGGTCCCAGCGAAGATCGGGATGCCGGCGTCGTAGGCCGACCGCGTCGTGTCGTACCGCCGCGCGTGCAGGTCGCGCAGGTGGCGGGCGTAGTCGGGAAACTTGCCTTCCGCCTCGGCGGCGATCCGCGGGAACGTGCCGATGTTGACCAGCGTCGGAACGATGGCGACGCCCCGCGCGGCGAACCGGGCGATGGTGTCGTCGGTCAAGCCGCAGGCGTGCTCGACGCAGTCGATGCCGGCCTCGACCAGGTCGACCAGGCTGTTTTCCGCGAAGCAGTGCGCTGTGACCCGCGCGCCCTCGGCGTGGGCGGCCGCGATCGCCACGACCAGGGCTTCGCGGGGCCAGCAGGGCGCGAGGTCGCCGACCGAGCGGTCGATCCAGTCGCCGACGAACTTCACCCAGCCATCGCCCGCCCGGGCCTGGGCCGCGGCGTAGGCGGGCAGGTCAGCCGGTTCGATCTCGTGCGCGAAGTTGCGGATGTACCGGCGGGTGCGGGCCAGGTGCCGGCCCGCGCGGATGAGCCGGGGCAGGTCCTCCCGGTCGTCAACCCAGCGCGTGTCGGCTGGGGACCCGGCGTCCCGCAGCAGCAGCGCCCCGGCGGCCCGGTCGCCGAGAATCTGCTGCTCGGCAGTGTCGCGGTCCACCGCCCCACCCGGGCCGAGACCGACGTGGCAGTGGGCGTCGACCAGGCCGGGTAGCACCCAGCCGTCGATGGTCGGGGCGTCAGCCGGGGGTCCGGGACCGGCATCGAAGGCGATCCGGCCGCCGATGACCCGCAGGTCGTCCCGTTCCTCCTCCGGCCCGACCAGCACGCGACCCCGTACGCGACCGACTTCGAGACCCGTCATCACCAGCCCCATCCTGCCGGACCGGCCCCGAACGACGGGTCGGGTGGCGGGAGGGGTGGGCAGTGGAGTAGCTCTTAGACGTGTCCGACGATCGGCTTGGTTTCCCGCCCGCCCGCAGCGCCCTGCGGTTCCGCCTGATTCTCGCCCTGTTCGGCCTGGTCGTATCGGTGGCGGCGACCGTGATCTTCGCTGTCTACGGACCGGTGGCGCTCGCCGTGCTGTGCGGGTTGCTGATCCTCATCACCATCGTGGACCTGGTCATCATCAGGCGCCGGATCCGACGGGAGCTGCCCCGCCGGGGCTCGGACCGGTAAGGGTGCGCGTCCCGGCGCCGGTCAGTCCTCGCCCCAGGGATCTTCATCCGGTGGGGCCGGCGGGGGCAGCACCCGGGCGAACGAATGCCAGGCACCGGAGCTGACCGACGCGATCAGGAGTCCGATGCACACGCAGGCGTAGACGACATACGCCGGTAGATGCAGGTAGAACCACAGGTCCCGCTCGGTCGAACCGGTCCGGCTGTACAGCCGGTAGCTCTGCACCACGATCAGGATGAGGCCGCCGAAGCCGAGAAAGCTGAAGATGACCCGAAGTGCGAAGGGCAGTTCGATCCGGTGGTGGTCGCCGACCGGAGGCGGTTCCCGCTCCCAGGTGTCACCCACGTTGTGGCCTCCGCCGATGCCAGGCCGCGCGCGTCCGCCCCGTCCGGGACGTCCCGGACGCCTGCCGGCCGGGCTCCTTGTCACTAATGTTCAGGTACCGCGCCACTGTCCGCAAGTGACCCCGCCGGTTCTGTAGTTGCCGGTCCGGCCGGGGTTGGACCCTGGGCCCCGATCCCGGCCCGGACGGGCAGACTCGGCCAGGTGAGGAAAAGGTGAGTGGCGGGGTGGTCGTGGTGACCGGGGGAAGCCGTGGGATCGGTGCCGCGACCAGCCTCGCGCTGGCCGCGCGGGGCTGGGACGTGTGCGTGAACTACCGGGAGGCGGCCGCCGCGGCGCACGGTGTGGTCGCCCGTTGCCAGGCGCTCGGCCGGCGGGCGGTGGCGGTGCCCGCCGACGTCACGTCGGAGACCGGGGTGGCCGCGTTGTTCGCCATCGGGGCGGAACGGCTGGGCCCGGTGACCGCGCTGGTCAACAACGCCGGCATCGTCACCCCGCAGGCCCGGGTCGAGCAGATGACCGCGGAGCGCCTGACCCGGGTGTTCGCCGTCAACGTGGTGGGCGCGTTCCTGGCTGCGGCGGAGGCGGTCCGACGAATGTCGACCGCGCACGGCGGACAGGGCGGGGTGATCATCAATGTCTCCTCGGCGGCCGCCCGGCTCGGCAGCCCCGGCGAATACGTCGACTATGCGGCGTCCAAGGGTGCGATCGACACGATGACGCTCGGCCTGGCCCGCGAGGTGGCCCGGGAAGGCATCCGGGTGAATGCCGTCCGCCCCGGGCTGATCCGCACCGACATTCACGCCAGCGGCGGTGAACCGGGTCGGGTGGAGCGTCTGGCCGACAGCATTCCGCTGGGGCGCGGCGGCGAGGCCGAGGAAGTGGCGAACACGATCGCCTGGCTCTGCTCGCCGGAGGCCTCATACGTAACGGG
>JAMFSN010000094.1 GCA_026225295.1 Frankia alni | reverse complement strand
GCGGAGCGGAAGCGGAGAGGAAGCGGCTAGTGACCGCCGGAGCGGGGCGGGGCGGCCTGGACGGGCCGCTTGCTTCCCTCCGAAAGCGCGTAACGCTGGGATTCGGTCACGTGCGTGCGGGCCAGCTGCGCCGCTTGGTCGGCGTCGCCGCGCTCGATGGCCAGCAGGATCGCGCGGTGGGCGGCGAGCAGGTCTTCCCGCGCTTCGAGCTCAAGATATGCGCCGCGCTCCTCGGCCCGCCTGGCCCATTGCCGCCCCTGATGCGTCCACATCAGCTCGAGCGTGCCGAGCATCAGGATGAGGGTCATGTTGCCGCAGGCTTTCACGAATTCCTCGTGGAATTCCCGGGACGCCGCCGCGAACTGCATGGCGTCGCCGACCGCCGCTTCCGCGGTTTTGTGGATTTCACGCAGGCGCGGCATGACCGCCTGCTGCCGGTCCGCGCGTCCCGCGCAGAGCGCCGCCGCCACCGGTTCGACGTTGCGGATCGCGTCCGCCAGGTCTTCCAGCACGACGTGCCGGGACTGCATGACCAGGCTGAACATGTACGCCGACGACTTCTCGCTGGGTGCCCGGACGATCGCGCCGCCGACGTTGCCGCGCTGGACGCTCAGGAGCCCCTCGGCCTCGAGGATCCGCAGCGCCTCGCGCAGGGAGGGACGGCTGACGCGGAATTCGCGCAGCAGCTCATCCTGTTTCGGCAGGCGCGAACCGTCGGGCAGTTCGCCTTCGACGATTCTCGAGCGCAGGCTTCCCGCCACGACCTCCGCGAGCCGGGGCTGATGGAGCTGCGCGTCCGGGTGGAGGCCCGCTGGCCCTTCGGCTCCCGCCACGGTCGCCAATCCTTTCCGGAGCCGCGCTCGTCCCGCGCCCGCAACCGCGGAGGCGGGGCCGGCGGAGGTAGGGGTTCATCGTCGGTTTCGCTCGATCGTACGGTGTCAAGGGGTCTCGGCGGCCGAGGCTAACCTCCGGTCTCCATCCACACCGACTTGAGGTTCTGCCATTCCCGCAGCGCCTCGGCGCCGTTCGCCGGGCCGTTGCCGCTCTCCCGGTGACCGCCGAAGGGAACCTGCCACTGCATCCGCCGGTAGGTGTTCACCCACACCGTGCCGGCCCGCAGAGCGACCGACATCCGGTGGGCCCGGCGCAGGCTTTCCGTCCACACGCCGGCGACCAGTCCGTAGCGGGTGTCGTTGGCGATCCGGACCGCATCGACCTCGTCCGCGAACGGGATCGCCACGGCGACCGGGCCGAAGATCTCCTCGGTGAGCGCCCGCCCGGCCGCCGCCGACAGCAGCGTCGGTTCCACGAAGTAACCGTCGCGCAGCGGTGAACCGTCGGCGAAGAGCTGCTCCGCGGTCCGGCCGCCGAACAGCGTGACCTCGGGGTTGAGGAAGGAGCGCACCTTGTCGTACTGGGTCCGGAACGAGATCGGCCCCATATCGGTCGCGAGCTCGAGCGGATCGCCGACCACCAGCTCGGCGGCACGGTCCCGCAGCCTGACCACGAACTCGTCGAAGATGCCCGCCTCGACGAGGATCCGGGAACCGGCCAGGCAGGACTGGCCGGCGCCGCCGGTGTAGATCCCGGTCGCCACCCCGATCGCCGCCGCGTCCAGATCGGCGTCGGAGAAGACGATGTTGGGCGACTTGCCGCCCAGCTCCAGGGACAGCTTCTTGAGATTGCCGCACGACAGCTGGGTGATCCGCCGACCGGTGGCGGTGGACCCGGTGAAGTGCAGCAGGTCGACCCCGTCGTGGCCGGCCAGGGCCTCCCCGGCCACCGGCCCCGGGCCGGCCACGACGTTGACGAGCCCCGGGGGCAGGTCGATCTTCTCGAACAACCGGGTGGCGGCCAGCACCGAACAGGCCGCCTGCTCGGCCGGTTTCACCACCACCGCGTTACCGGCGGCCAGCGCGGCGCTCACCTTCGAGAAGAACATCGACAGCGGCGCGTTGTACGGCAGGATGACGCCGACCACGCCGAACGGTTCGTAGGTGGTGTAGGTCAGGGCGGTCGAGGTGGCCGGGATGGTGTCGCCGAGCGTCTTGTCGGCCAGTTCCGCGTGGTAGCGGACCTGGGCCACGGCCCGGGGCAGGTCCGCGCCCCGCGTTTCTCTCAGGACCCGCCCGTTGTCGCGGCTCTCGATGGCGGCCAGGTCGTCGCCGTACTCGGCGATGGCCGCGGCCCAGGCCCGGACCGGGCCGGCCCGGTCCGCGGGCGCCAGCCGGCCCCAGTCCGGCTGCGCGGCGGTGGCGGCGCGCACGGCGTCGTCGATGTCAGCGGCGGTTCCCGACGGGATCCGGGCCCAGGGTCGCCCGGTGGCGGGGTCGACGCTGTCCAGCCACTCGGCGGCGGACCGTTCCCGGCCCGCGACGTAGTTCAGGAAACGCTGGGGCGGCAGCGGGGACATCGGTGCGCTCACACCAGCAACAGGCCGGCGTCGACCGGGACCGTCACCCCGGTCACGTACCGGGCCTGGTCGGACAGCAGCCACAGGACGGCTTCGGACACGTCCTGCGGTTCGATGTACCGCAGGCCCATCGGGTTGGCCATCCACCCCCCGGGCGCCTCGCTGTGCAGGTCGGCGAAGTATTCGTTGACCACCATGGGCGTCCGCACGCCCATCGGCGCCACCGTGTTGACCCGGATGTGGTGCGACCCGAGGGCCATCGCGAATTCCCTCATCAGGCCCAGGACGCCGTGCTTGGCGGCGCCGTAGCCGACCTCGCCGGGGGTGAGCATGTCGGCGTTGTACGCGACCCCCCGGAACGACGAGGTGGACCCGGTGAGCACGACGCTGCCCCCGGCCCCGCGTTCGATCATGACCGCGGTGGTGTACCGCAGCGTGTAGTAGACACCGCTGAGCATCGTGTCTATGGCCGCCCGCCAGGCATCCATTTCGCGGGCGGCGTCCCCGGTGACCGGCAGGATGCCGGCGTTGGCGACCGCCAGGTCGAGCCCGCCCAGCTCGCCCACCGTCTGGGCGACCGCGGCCTCGACAGCCTGGTGATCACGGACGTCGGCCTGGATGGCTAAAGCCCGGCGACCCGTCTTCTCGATCAGCGCGACCGTCTCGTCGAGGTCATCCGGGCTCGACATCGCGTACTGGACCGACGGAACCTGCTGGCAGATGTCGAGGACGGCGACGTCCGCGCCCTCCGCCGCCAGGTTCACCGCGTGCGATCGTCCCTGCCCACGAGCCGCGCCGGTCACGAGAGCGACCTTGCCGTCGAAGCGCCCCATCGTTACCCCTTCCCTGGGTGTCATCTATAAGATAGAGAAGATACGGGATCGGGTCCGACGCTGGGTCAAACGTTGGGGTGACTGCTGGTGGATGGTCTGAGCAGGCAGTCGGGCGTCAACCTGGGAGTGATCGGGAACCCCACGACCTACGGCTGGTATCGCCCGTGGCTGGTGGCCGCCGAGGAGGCCGGCTTCAGCCTGGTGTCCAGCGGCGACTCGCAGTCCCTGTGGGCGGACCCGTTCGTCTCGCTGGCCGTCGCGGGCACGGTGACGAGTTCCGCGCGTCTTGGTGTGACGGTGTCCAATCCGCGGACCCGGCATCCGGCCGTCGTGGCCAGCGCCCTGGCCGCGCTACACGACCTGACCGGGGGCCGGGTCGTGTACGGAATCAGTTCCGGCGACAGCGCCCTGCGCAACCTCGGGCTGCCGCCGGCCCGGGTGGCTGAGGTCGGCGAGTTCGCCCGGGCGGTCAAGGATCTGTGCGCGGGCCGGGAGGTCACCTGGCAGGGCACGCCGGCCGTGGTGCGCTGGGCGGCGTGCGACGTTCCCGTGTGGTTGGCCGCCGAAGGACCGAAAATGCAGTTCCTGGCCGGCCAGATCGCCGACGGGGTCCTGCTGAGCAACGCCCTGGATCCAACGGTGCTGGAGCGCGCCCGCGAGAACCTGGCCGCCGGCGCCGCCTCCGTCGGCCGGTCCGCCGACGACATCGAGATCTGGTGCCTGAGCGCGATGTGCCTGGCCGACACTGAACGCGCCGGGATCCACCGATTACGCTCGCTGCTGGCCGGGACGGCGAACCACGTGTACCGCCACCACTTCGAGGACAAAGGCGTTCCCGAGGAGTACCGGGCCGCGCTGCTGACGCTCCAGCAGCATTACGACTCCCGGCACCACGCGTCGCCGGCCACCGCGACCCACAACGCCGACCTGGTCGAACGGCTCGGGCTGGTCGATTTCCTCGCCGAACGGTCCGTGATCGCCGGGCCGCCCGAGCAGTGCGTCGAGCGAATCAGTGACCTGGCGCGACTCGGGGTGACGAACCTGCTGATCCACGCCCACGCCAACGAACCGCTCGAGTTCATGCGGAAGTTCCAGTCCGGCATCACCCCCCACCTGTCCCTGGCCGGTTCGACCTCGGGCGCGTCGTGATCACCGATCCGGTCACCGGCGACCACTACCGCGTTCTGGACGTTCATCAGCATCTGAACGTCGGCGAGGGCACCACCCCGGCGCTGCCGATCGAACCGCGGCTCCAACTGCTGGACCGGTTCGGCATCGACCAGGCGGTTCTGCTGCCGCCGAGCGGGGCGTTCGGCGCGGAGGCGGTCAGCGCCGACGATCTCAACGCGATGACGGCGGCGGTCGTGGCCGATCATCCGGGTCGGTTCGCCTGCGGGGTGGCCCACGTGGATCTCGCGGCCGGGGAACGCGCCGGCCGGCAGGTGATCGGCCGGGCGGTCACCGAGCTGGGGCTGCGGGGCGTCGCCTGGCATCACCGCTTCCAGGGCGCGTACCTCGATCACCCGCTCATGCCGGCGCTGCTCCGTCAGTGCGCCGACCTGGGCGTTCCGGCTCTGATCCACGTCATCAGCGAGAGTTCACTGGAGGCGGTCTGGCGCCTGGCCCGCCTGCTGGCCCAGTGCCCGGAGACGACCGTCGTCGCCCTCGACGGATTCTCCAGCTCGGACCAGGCCGGTGAAATGATCGACCTCGCGGACCGTTACGGGAACCTGTATTGCGACCTGGGCGCGATGATCTCGGTCTCGGGCTGGACCATCCGCCGGTTCATCGACACGGTCAGCGCCGACCGGCTGCTGTTCGGCACGGATCTCTACATGACCCCCCGCACCTGGCACGCGCCGGCGCCGCTGTACGAGGTCATTCACCTGGACCTTCCACCCGCCGCGAAGGCGGGGATTCTGGCCGGTAATGCGCTCCGGCTCTTCGGTATCCCCGGACATTAGCGCCGCGGCGAGGTTGGTCCACCTTAGATACCGACCGTTTCCCCGACGGGGGAGAATTGGCAGCGTCCTACCAGCAGGCCGGTCGTATTCGTACGTCCGTCTGCACCAGGGCACCAGTAACCCGCCCATCAACCGTGCGCCGCGGTGGTAAAGGCCGGGCCGTGGCGGGTCGCAGCCGATCCCACGACGGTTCCGGAGATCACGACCCCCAGGCTCGGCCCCTCCGATGTCCTGGTCAAGGAATGGCTCGTCGGCTGGGTTCTGTTTATCACGGCCGGGTCCGGGGTGAGCGCGATCCGGGATTCGTTCTTCGACGGTTGGGGAGCCAACGCATCCCGCCTGTTCAGCTTCACCTGCACACTGGCGGTCGTCGGCGGCGTCGCCTGGGCATGCCTGTCGCCTTCCTGGCCGGCGGTCTGGTGGATCGTGCCGGTGGTCGTCGCCGGGGCCACAGCGGTGCTGCGAACGGTCCAGCAGGGAGTCCGATGGTGGCGGCGTCCGGCTGTCCGGTGGTAGGAACCGGGCCGTTCGGACCCTGGTGGACGGCCTCGCTCAGCCGAGCGTGAGGACATCGCCCGCGCGGTATTGCGCGGTTGCCGGGCCCGGGCCGCGGGCGTGAACCTGCCCGCGACCGTGGACGGCGCCGGTCGACCCGGTCACGACCAGCGCCGTGTCCTCGTCGATGGCCAGCCCCCGGCGGCCCGGTTCCAACAACCGCACGGCAGCTTCCAGTCGACCGACCGTCCCCCACTGCGTGGCGTGCACGTCGACCAGCGGCTCCACCAGGCCGAGGCCGTCGACGACCCGGATCTCAACGAGATCCTCGCCGGCCTCCTCCTCGGGACAGACCGGCACGCCGTGGTGGCGCCAGCCGCCGACCACAGTCCGCGCCGCCGCGATGGCTGAGCCGGCGGAAAAGCCGGCGTACGGGACGTCTGTCGCCTCGAGCCAGTTCCGCAGGTCGCCCGCGATCGGGGCCACCGCGTCGGCGTAGGCAGGGGTCAGCCCGCCGCAGACCAGCAGGCCGTGGCCCCGGCGAGGGCGTCGAGGGTCAGCCGGCCGCCGATCGGTACCACTACCGGGAGCGTGAAACAGCTCGGATCGGCCCCGCGCAGGACGGTCGCCCAGCGGTGAACTGGACGTTCCCGTCGCCCTCAGCCAGGACGACGCAGGCCAGCCGCGACCGTCCGCCGGACACCTGGTTCGCCGCTTGGGTGAACGTTCCGTACGCCGCCGGGGACGCCGACGGAGTCCAGCCTCCACCGATCAACGTGACGTGCATCGTTTGATTGTCACAAGAACCGCGACACCGACGCTGCGACGATCCGGGAACCACGCGACAGCCGGCGCGGGTGTGGAGTCGATGGGTGACAGACTGTCGGAGATCCCAGGAGGTGGAGATGACGGACGGAATTGATCGGTTCGTGACGCCGCTCTACACCCTTGCTGAGGCCGGCCGGTACCTGGGCGTCCCGACATCGACGTTCGCGACCTGGGCGAACGGCTACGTCCGCCGTCGACCCGGCCGGCCCGATGTCCACGGGGACCCGATCGTCACCGCCCACCCGGCCCGCGACGGCCGCGGTGCCGCGGTGGTTCCCTTCGTCGGCCTGGCCGAGGGGCTCGTGCTGGCCGCCATCCGCCAGGCCGGGGTCCCCCTCCAACGGATCCGCCCCGCCCTCGCCCAGCTGTCCCGCGAACTCGGCATCAAGCACGCCCTGGCTTCGCGCCGGCTTTACACCGACGGCGCTGAACTGCTGTATGACTTCGCCGAGCGCGGCGGCGACGATCCCGATGCGCGCAGCGCGCGCGAACTCGTCGTTCTACGCCACGGGCAACGCGTCTTCGCGGACGTCATCGAGTCCTACCTCCGGCGGGTGGAATTCGCCGATGACGGTTTCGTCCAACTCATCCACCTGCCCGGCTACCGCGACGTCGAGGTGCTGGTCGACCCTCGCCGCGGCTTCGGTCAACCGATCTTCGCGCACGGCGCGGCGCGGGTCGAAGACGCACTCGGACGCTTCCGCGCCGGCGAGCCGCTCGCGGACGTCGCCGAGGAGTTCGGGGTGAATCAAAGCGAGCTGGAAGACGCGCTCCGCGTCGCCAGCCAACGCGCCGCGTAGCTGCTGACGGTGGCACCCCCTTCCGGCTTGCCCCATGTCTTCGTCGACCGAAGCCTCGGTCGCCTCGCGGTACCTCGCCTCCCGTCGGCCAGCTGCGCGCCACCGAATCGGAACAGGTCGACCTCGTCCTCGGCGCAGGGGCCCGCGACCGCGCCGCCCTCGCAGACAGATCCCGACCGCGCCGCTGGGTTCGCACGAAGCGGGCGTCAGCGCGCATGGCGGTCGTGGGAACGCTGCCGGACCAGCACGACCAGCGCGCCAACCGCACAGCCGAAGAACGGCAAAGCATCCCAGCCGGCCGGCACGAAACGGCTGCCGATCATCAACACACCGGCCCAGAAACACATCCACACCACGAGCGGGGAAGCGATCAAGTCCTACGGCAGTACCAGCCCGACGGACCGCTACACGTGTTGCGGCTCGGCGACGTCCGCAGACTTGCCACCAGAACACATCACGACGCGCAGCGGGACCCTCGCTCGATGGACCATCCGAGGCCGGCGACGCAGCTACCGCCGTACTTCGCTGCCGCCAGGGCCGGAAAGATCACCTGAGCAATCGGTGATCGTACGACTGAGCTGGTCGGGGTGACAGGATTTGAACCTGCGGCCTCTTCGTCCCGAACGAAGCGCGCTACCAAGCTGCGCCACACCCCGCGACCGCTGCGTACTCTACCCGACCGGGGTCAGGGTCAGCAGTGTGGCCTCCGGTCGGCAGTTGAACCGGAGCGGGGCGTACGGCGAGGTGCCCAGTCCGGGCGAGACGTGCAGCCAGGATGTGCGCCCGTCAGCGGTGAAACGGGACAGGCCGCGGGCCCGGGCCCGGTCGATCCCGCAGTTGGTGACCATCGCCCCGAAGCCGGGCAGCCGGATCTGGCCGCCGTGGGTGTGCCCGGACAAGGTGAGCGCGACGCCGTCCCGGGTGTACTGCTCCAGCACCCGCGGCTCGGGCGTGTGGGAAAGCCCCAGCACCAGGTCGACGTCGGGGTCGCCCGGACCGGAGACCAGATCCAACCGGTCCCGTTCGAGGTGGGCGTCGTCCACCCCCCGGACGTCGATCGAGCGGCCGGGCAGCGGGAAGGCGGTCCGTACGTTGGTCAGGTCGAGCCAGCCGCTGACGTCGGCCAGCCGCTTGGCGAACGCGGCCCAGTCCAGTTCCGGGCCGTCCAGCTCGTCCTCTTTACCCGTGAAGTAGCGGACCGGATTCTTCAGCTGGGGAATGAAATAGTCGTTGTTACCCGGGATGAACAGGCCCGGAAAGCCGAACAGGGGCGACAGCGCCTCGATCACCGGATCGTCGGCCTGCGGATGGGAAAGCACGTCGCCGGTCAGCGCGACCAGGTCGGGCGTCAGCCGGGCCAGCTCGGAGATCCAGGCCAGTTTGCCCCGCTGGTTGGGAGTGACGTGCAGATCGGAGATCTGCAGCAGCCGCAGCGGCTCCGCGCCGGGCGCGAGGGCCGGGACCGTCAGCCGGCGCAGCCGGTACGCGGTGCGCTCGTAGACGCCGCCGTAGACAAGCGTCGCCCCACCCAGCGCGCACACCCCCGCCGCCGCTCGAAGGACTGCTGACCGTCGCGACATTCCTCCAGTGTGGACCACCCGTTCGGAGCACGTGGTCATCCACGCTCAGCGCGGCGCCCCGGACACCCGACGCGCGCGAAAAATGGAGCGAGCCGGGCCACCTTTCGTCCTAGGGTTGTCCCCGTGAGCACTTTGAAGCAGACACTGCGAACCGACCTCACCACCTCGATGAAGGCCCGGGACGAGGTACGCACGGCCAGCCTGCGGATGGCCCTGGCCGCCGTCGGCGAGGCCGAGGTGGCCGGCAAAGTGGCGAAGGAACTGTCCGACGACGAGGTCCGCGCCGTGCTGACCCGCGAGGTCCGCAAGCGGCGCGAGGCGGCGACGGCGTTCGCGGACGCCGGCCGCGCGGAGCAGGCCACCCGGGAAACCGTCGAAGGCGAGATCCTGGACGCCTATCTACCAGCGCAGCTGTCCGACGATGAGCTGAGCACCATCGTCGACCGGGTGCTGACCGAGCAGAACCTGTCCGGCCCGCGGGCGATCGGACCGGCCATGAAGGCCGTCCGGGAAGCGGTCGGTGGCCTGGCCGACGGCGGTCGCGTCGCCGCGCTGGTCAAGACGCGCCTGGCCGGCTGACGCGCGTCAGCCGTGGTGGCCCGACCGGGCGGCCACCGCGGCTGACATCGTCACCGCGCCCCCTGGCGTCCGCTGGGTCGGCCAGTGCTGGTGACCCAGCCGAGCTGGCACTGTCAGCGCAGGTCGGGTGGCCCGGTGACGATGACGCAGCCCGCTGACGCTGACGGAAAGCGCGGGCCCGGGCCCGCTGACAGCCCGCGGACCCGGCGCCGACCCCGACTCACTGGGGCGGGTTGGCGCCGGTGCCGGGCCGAACCGGCAGCGGACCGAAGGTCGGCCGGCCGGGATTGCCCGGGGTCGGGTTACCCTTCCCCCGGCCCTTCGAGACCGACAAGGTGACCACCGCGTCCTGGGGAACCTGGTCGCCGGGCCCCGGATCCTCCTTGACGATGGTGCCCTTGGCCTTGTTACTGGGCACCTCCACCAGGTTGACCTTGAACCCGGCCGAGCCGACGACGAACTGGCCGAGCTGGGCCAGCGCCCCGACCACATCGGGCAGTTTGACCTTGGGCACCATCGGTTGGGTGTCGTCCGGCGCCGGCATCGGCACGACCGGAAGGTGCAGGGCATTCACGGCAGCGATGATCGTCTTGGAGAAGATCTCCGCCGGATAGACCCCACCGTAGGCGTTGGCGTGCCCGACCTCGTCACCGAGCGGGTACTTGATCGTGCCGCGCGGGTCCCCGACGGTCACCGCCGCCGACAGCTGCGGGATGAAGCCCACGAACCAGGCGTCACTGAACCCTTCGGCGGTACCGGTCTTGCCGGCCGCCGGCCGACCGACCGCCGCCGCCGTGCCGGTGCCGTGGGTGATAACCCCCTGCAGCACCGAGCTGACCTTGTTGGCCACGGCCGGCGAGATCACCTGCCGGCATTTCCCGGGGGCGGTGAAGGCCTCCTGGCGGTCGGTCGTACCGACCCGGGCCGTCACCGAGGTGATCGGCCGGGGGTCGCACCGCAATCCGTGGGCGGCAATGGTGGCGTAGGCGGTGGCCATGTCCATCGTGCTCGCCTCGTGCGCCCCCAGCGTCACCGAGCCTTCCTCGGGGCCGACGTTCTTGGCCGCCAACAGGTAGGAGGTCACGCCGAGCCGGCGCGCCATCTCCGCGACCTTGAGGACGCCAACCTTCTCCTCGAGCTGGATGTAGTAGGTGTTGACCGAGTTCCAGGTGGCGGTGGTCATCGAGAAGATGCCACCTTCGTTGTCCTCGGCGTTGCTGTAGCCGGGTCCGGCGGGCGTCATGCAGGAATCCGAGGAGGTCGGGTTCGCGATCCCGGTCTTCTCGGTCGGCGAGCGGTAGCACGGCGGGGAATTGAACGTGGTGCTCAGCGGCAGGCCCTGCTCAATCGCCGCGGTCAAGGTGAACATCTTGAAGGTCGAGCCCGGCGAGAACGCGTCCGGGACGAGCGGGATGATCTCCTTGGTATGGACGAAGTCGGTGGTCTGATCGGACGGCTTACCGTCCGCCGAGGGGCCGTAGCGTCGGTTGATTGACATTGCCAGGATATTTCCGGTGCCCGGCTGCAGCAGCACCACCGCGGCCGCGTCCCGGTTTCCGACCGGCATGACCGAGCGGGCCGCCGCGTCCGTCGAGTTCTGGGTGACCAGGTCAAGGCTGGTGTGGATGGTCAACCCACCCTCGAACAAGCGCTGCTCACGGCTCTGGAGCGTCGGCCCGAACTTCGGGTCGGCCAGCAACGTCTGCTTGACGTAGGCACAGAAGAACGGCGCCCTCGACACCACGCAGCTGTCCACGGAGGACGCGGCCCGGTTCAGTTTCACCGGCGGCGCCTTGGTCGCCTTCCAGGTCGCCGTGGAAATGTCGTGGAGCTGGTACATCCGGTCCAGGACAGTGTCGCGCCGGTCCTTCGCGGCCTTGGGATGCAGCACCGGATTGTAGGCGCTGGGGTTCTTGACCAGGCCGGCCAGCATCGCGGCCTGGGCCAGGTTCAGTTTTGAGGCCGGAATGTTGAAATAGTGCTGGGCGGCGACCTGGATCCCGTAGGCACCGTCACCGAAGTACGCGATGTTCAGGTAGTCCTCAAGGATCTGGTCCTTGGTCAGATGCTGTTCGAGGTAGAGCGCGTACCGCGCCTCGCGCAGCTTGCGCTTGGCCGTCTGTTCGGTCGCGTCGGCCCGCTCAGCTTTGGTGGTCGCGTTTTCCAGCAGGACATTTTTGACGTACTGCTGGGTGAGGGTCGACCCGCCCTGGGTCACCTCACCGCTTTCCTGGTTGGTGAAGAACGCCCGGGCCAGACCTTTGAAGTCCAGCCCGTGGTGGGTGTAGAAGCGTGAGTCCTCGATATCGACGATCGCCAGCCGCATGATCGGAGCGACCTGGTTGAGGTGCACCACCAACCGGTCCTCTTCGCCGGACAGCGTGGCGATGCTGCGGCCCTTCGCATCCACGATCCTCGACGCCTGCGGCGAGGGCTGCACCGCGAGGTTGGTGGGCAACGCCATGAAATCGTCGGCACTGCTTTTCGCGGTGAGCCCGGCCAGCGTTATTGTCGGGAGAGCAAGCATTCCCAGAACGAGACCGGCGATAGCGCTGAGGGCAACCGCTCCGAGCACCCGCCCGGGAGTCACTCCGCCCAACCGTCGCCCGCGGGCCGGGCCGGCTGGCTCATCGGTGGGGCTATCCGCCACCGCGCCTTCGTCTTCCACGTCCGGGATTGCACTCTTCACGTGCGGAACCTCCACTGTGGACGCACCGGCCCGGAAACCAGCGCGCCAAGAGTACGACGTTCATCTCCGGACACCTCCCGGTCACGAGAACGCCTCACGTTCGTCACGTTTGCCAGCTCAGTTGCCTTTGTGGAGCAATGGCCCGGACGGGTCATTTGGATAACCACCCGTGTGGGGTCTGTCTCCGAGTGATGCCGCTTCGTACGGTGTCGTGTCAACACGCCAGGTCACCAACCCACGGGACCCCTGACCCGGACTCGACTAGGAAGCCAGGTGGCATGACCAGCAGCTTGGGTTCGACAAACCGCGCCGGTACCTCTCGGCGCACCGCCACGGCGGATCTCATCGGCTCGACCGTGGACGGCGACTGGACGGCCGCCGCCGCGTGCCGCGACCTCGACCCCGACGACCTTTTCGTGCAGGGCGCCGCCCAGAACCGGGTCAAGACCCGGTGCTTCGGCTGCGTCGTGCGCACCGAATGCCTCGCCGACGCCCTCGACAACCGCGTCGAGTTCGGCGTGTGGGGTGGCATGACCGAGCGGGAGCGGCGCGCACTGCTGCGTCGCCGACCGGACGTCGCCTCCTGGCGCAAACTTCTGGCCGAAGCACGCGCCGAACATGGCGCGACGAGCGCGGTCTGAACGGGTCCCGGACCGGACTGGCGGGCGCAACGGTGCAACGTCCCGCTAGCCGGCCGGGAAACGGGCGCCTGCGCCCGCGAGCAGGTCGCCCACCTCGTGCAGCCCCGCAAGGTCGCACACGTCGGCGGCGAGGGCCGGGACGTCAATGACCGGGGTGTCGGGATGAGCACTGGTGAAGCGACGTCGCAGCCGGTCCTCCCGGGCGCCGAGCAGCACCCGGTCGGCATGGATCCGCAGGACGGCTGACGCCAACGGGTGCTCACCGTGCTCCTCCAGCGTTTCGGCGGCCGCGAGACTACGTTCGGGGCCGAGCGCCGCGGCCGCCGACCCGTGGACCCGGTTGAGTACCAGGCCCGCGAGCGGCATCCCCTCGGCATCGAGACGGTCGACAAAATAGGACGCCTCCCGTAGCGCGGCCGCCTCGGGCGCCGCGACCACCACGAACGCGGTGCCGGGCGCTCCCAGCAGCCGGTAGGTCTGCTCGGCCCGCTGCCGGAAACCGCCGAACATCGTCTCCAGCGCCGCGACGAACTGGGCGACGTCCTCGAGCAGCTGGGCACCCAGCACCTTGGTCAGCGCCTTGGTGACGATCATGAAGCCGGCCCCGATGACCTTCACGTAGGCCCGGCCGCCCGCCTTGGCCGGTGCGAGCAGCAACCGGAGCAGGCGACCGTCGAGGAAGTCCCCCAGCCGCCCGGGCGCATCGAGGAAGTCGAGCGCGGACCGGGTCGGGGGCGTGTCCACGACGATGAGATCCCACTGGCCGCTGGCGTGCAGCTGGCCCAGCTTCTCCATCGCCATGTACTCCTGCGTCCCCGCGAAGGACGACGACATCGACTGGTAGAACGGGTTCGCGAGCAGCTGCTGGGCCCGCTCCGGCGTCGAATGGGCGACGACGATTTCGTCGAACGTCCGCTTCATGTCAAGCATCATGGCGTCCAGGGACCCCCCGGTGCCCAATTTTGCGTCTTTTGCGCCGGCCGGATCCGGATCGTCGGGCGCCTCGCCGGTGGGATCGTCGAGCACGCCCTCGACCGGCCGGGGGGTGTTGTCGAGCCCGGTCAGCCCCATCGCCTGGGCCAGTCGACGGGCCGGGTCGATGGTCAGAACGACCACCCGCCGGCCGCGGCGGGCCCCACGGACGGCCAGCGCCGCGGCGGTCGTCGTCTTCCCGACCCCGCCGGCGCCGCAGCACACGATGATGCCGGCCGTGTCGAGCAGGTGATCGACATCGAGGACCGGCACCTTGCGGGCCCGCGGCTTGCGCGACGCCGCTGTTCCGCCGGCCGCCGGACCGCCGGCCGCCGTGCGGGTCGGCTCCGGCCGGGGTCCCCGACCCGGGCCCGGACGCCCGCTCACCGAACCTCCTTCACGGCTCGGGGAACCGCTCGACTCCAGCGCCGGCCTCGTCCCTCGGCCGCCACCTCCACTCGCTCCCCCCGCCCGCTCACCGAACCTCCTTCACGGCTCACCGGACCACCATGCCCTGCTCGCGCAGCTCGTCGGCGAACCGGTAGACCACCCCGAGGTCAACGACGTGCGGCACCAGCGGCAGCTCGTAGGTGGCGCGACCGAGCCGGTCCAGCTCAGCCCGTTCGACGGTTTCCAGCTCCACCCGCCGGGCGTGGTCGGCGGCCTCGGCCGCGAGCGCGGCGACGAGCGGCTCCGTCGGCTCGACGCCGGTCTCCTTGATCCCGGCCACGATCTCGTCGGGATCAAGGGAACCCGACGCCGCCACCGCGAGATCGCCCGGGACCAGCAACGGCGTCCGCCGCATGTTCACCACCACCCCGCCGACCGGCAGGCCCGCCTCGAGCAGCTCGGCGACCCCGTCGACGGTCTCCTGGACGGGCATCTCCTCCAGCAGCGTCACCAGGTGGACGGCCGTCTGACCGGACCGCAGGACCTTCATGACGCTGTCGGCCTGGGAGCGGATCGGACCGACCTTGGCCAACCCGGCCACCTCCGACGAGACGTTGAGGAAGCGGGTGATGCGGCCCGTGGGCGGCGCGTCCAGAACCACCGCGTCATAGGCCATACCGCCCTCGCGGGTCGCGTCGGGCCGGTTCACCGCCTCCTTGACCTTGCCGGTGAGCAGCACGTCGCGAACGCCGGGGGCGACCGTCGTGGCGAAGTCCACCGCCCCGATCCGGCGCAGGGCGGAGCCGGCCCGGCGCAGGCTGTAGAACATCTCCAGGTACTCCAGCAACGCTTCGGCCGGGTCGATGGCCAGCGCGAACACCTCGCCGCCGCCGGGCGCGCTGGCCACCTTGCGCTCCCTGTAGGGCAGCGGCGGGGTGTCGAAGAGCTGCGCGATCTGCTGGCGGCCCTCGACCTCGGTCAGCAGCACCCGCCGGCCGCCGGTGGCCAGCGCGACCGCCAGGGCCCCGGCGACGGTCGTCTTGCCGGTTCCGCCCTTGCCGGTCACCACGTGCAGGCGGCGTTGCCAGGGACCGGCCGCGGAGTCCGCCAGCGGGCCCGTCGAGCGGACCGCCGGAGTGCGGGCCGACCCACCCGTGCGCTTCGCCACCGCTCGAACGTACCCACGCGCCCGACCGGCACCCCCGCCGAAACTAGGGTTGGCCTCATGACCACGTGGGAGTACGTCACCGTGCCGCTGCTCGTGCACGCGACAAAGCAGATCCTCGACAGCTGGGGAGACCAGGGATTCGAGCTGGTTACCGTGATCCCGGGCCCGAACCCGGAGCAGCTCGTCGCCTACCTCAAGCGGCCCGTCGAGAAGCCCGGCTCGTGAGCGGGCGAGCGGGTCGCCGAGCCGGGAACCCCGGCCGGTGAGCGAGGTCTCGCCCTCGACAGCGCTCGCCCGGCTCGGGCTCGCGCTGCCGCCGGTGCCCGCCCCGGCCGGGGCGTACGTGCCAGCCACCCGTCACGGTGACCTGGTGTGGACGGCCGGGCAGCTCCCCCTCGTCGACGGCGCGCTCGCGGCGACCGGGCTGGTCGGCGCCGAGCTGACCGCGCAGGAGGCCCACGGGCTGGCCCGCATCTGCGCGTTGAACGCCCTCGCGGCGGCGGCCGCCGAGGCCGGCGGCCTGGACGCGATCGCCCGGGTCGTCAAGGTGGTCGGATTCGTGGCCGGCGCGCCCGGTTTCACCGCCCTGCCGAGCGTCATCAACGGCGCCAGCGAGCTGCTGGGAGCCGTCTTCGGGGCGGCCGGGCGGCACGCCCGCTCAGCCGTCGGCGTGGCCGCCCTGCCCCTGGGCGCCCCGGTCGAGGTCGAACTGGTCGTGGCGGTGCGGCCGGCCTGACCGGGCGTCGTTGCCGACGCACGCGCTGGCCCCCGCTGGCGACCACGGCGCTGCGGGGACCGGGCAATTAGCATCCGGGACATGGACCTCACCGCGGGCGCCTGGCGGAGGCTGCCCCCCGGCTTTGCCGACGGCGTCATCCGCGCCCGGGTCGAGGATCCACCGCCGGTCCGGGACGCCTCCACGGTGGTTCTGCTGCGCGACGCGCCGGCCGGTGGGGTGCAGGCCTACCTGCTGCGCCGCAGGGCATCGATGCGATTCGCGCCGAACATGCACGTGTTCCCGGGCGGTGGCGTCGACCCGGCCGACGCCCGCGCCGATGTCGGCTGGTCCGGCCCGCCGCTGGCCGAGATCGCCCACGCCCTGAAGGCCGAACCACCGCTGGCCCGGGCCCTGGTCTGCGCGGCGGTGCGGGAGACGTTCGAGGAGACCGGCGTCCTGCTGGCCGGGCCGGACGCGGATTCGAGCGTGGGTTCCGGCGCGGGGCCCATCGCCGATGTGACCGGTCCGGAGTGGGACGAGGAACGCCGGGCCCTGGAGGCCCACGAGACCGGTCTGGCGGCGGTCCTGGCCGCCCGCGGGCTCGCCGTGCGGGCCGACCTGGTGCTGCCCTGGGCCCGGTGGATCACCCCGGTGATCGAGCCCCGCCGGTACGACACCCGCTTCTTCGTCGCGGCCCTGCCGCCCGGGCAGGAACCGCGGGGCGCCACCCGCGAGGCGGACCGGATGGTCTGGATGAGCCCCGCCGCGGCGCTGGCCCGCCGGGAGTCCGGTGAACTGCTGATGCTGCCCCCGACCGCTTTCACCCTCGGCGAACTGGCCGCCCACGACGACGTCGCCTCGGTGCTGGCCGCCGCCCACCAGCGCGACATCTCCCCGGTGATGCCGCGCATCGTCATCACCGGGGACGAGGCCGTGCTGCTGTTGCCGCACGAGGACGGCGGGCCCGACGCGGAGGCCTACCGCGAGGCGTACCGCGACGTGAAGGGCCCGCCGCCCGGCGGCGCCGCGAACGGATCGGCATGAGCGGGCCGGGCGCGCCCCCGTCCCGCTCGGCCGCCCGACCCCGGGTGGTCACCCCGTTGGCATCCGTCCTGCTCGCCCCCAACCCCTCGCCGATGACGTTGGAGGGGACCAACACCTGGCTCCTGCGGGACGGCGCGGCCGACCACGCGGCCCGCACCGGCGGACCGGTCGGCGGCGCGATCGTGATCGACCCCGGCCCCGACCACGCCGGCCACCTGGCCGCGGTGGCGGCGGCCGGACCAGTCAGCCTGATCCTGCTCACCCACGGCCACCGCGACCACTCGGCCGGCGCCGGTCCGCTGCACGACCGCACCGGCGCGCCGGTGCGTGCCCTCGATCCCGCCCACCGCTACGGCGGCGAAGGCCTGGCCGACGGGGACGTGATCGAGGCGGGGGGCGTGACCGTCACCGTCATCGCGACCCCGGGGCACACCTCCGACTCGCTGTCGTTCCTGCTGACCGGGCCGGACGCGGCGCCGGCCGTGCTGACCGGCGACACCATCCTGGGCCGCGGTTCCACCGTCGTGGCTCATCCCGACGGACGGCTGGCCGACTACCTGGACAGTCTGGAGCGGTTGCGCCAGCTGGGCGGGACCGGCGTGCTGCCCGGCCACGGTCCCGAGCTGCCAGCGGCCGGCCCGGCCGCCACGCACTACCTCGCGCACCGCCGCGAGCGCCTCGACCAGGTCCGGGCGGCCCGGGCGGCCGGCGCCACCACCCCGATGGGGGTCGTCCGGCGCGTGTACGCCGACGTCGAGCCCGCGTTGTGGCCGGCCGCCGAGCTGTCGGTGCGGGCACAGCTGGACTACCTCGCCGATCACGCGGAACGGTAAACTCCCGTTGGAAAGGGGCAGCCGTGCGCGACGAAGGACCATCGCCGGCCGGGGCGGCCGCGACCGGGCGGGACGCCGGTCCGCCGGTGTCGCGCAGGATCATCAGCCGACCTGAACACGACCCGCGATGGTGAACACCGCCCCCAGCCCCCAGACAGTGCGCTGCCCCCGCTGCGGTACCCCGGCCGTCCCCCTGGCCCGGTTCTGCTTCCAGTGCGGCCGGTCCCTGTGGTCCGGTCCCACCGCGCCCGATGAAGCCGCCGAACGGCGGGTCGTGACCGTCCTGTTCGCGGACCTGTCGGACTTCACGGCCTGGGCCGAGGATCTCGATCCGGAACGGGTCGGCGAGGTCACCGACCGGGTGCTGGCCGCGCTGGCCCGCGAGATCGACGACGTCGGCGGCCGGGTCGACAACCTCACCGGCGACGGCATCATGGCCGTCTTCGGCGCGCCCACCACCCACGAGGACGACCCGGAACGGGCCGTCCGGGCGGCCGCCGCCATGCAGGGCGCGGTCCGGCGGCTGGTCGCCGACGAGGTCGGCGGCGCGGACGACGGGGGCGGCGACCGGGCCGCCGGCGCGGACGGCGACCACCCGCGCCGGCTGGGCCTGCGGGTCGGGATCAACAGCGGCGAGGTGTTCGCCGGCGTCCAGGCGGCGATGAGCTACACGGTCATCGGGGACACCGTCAACACCGCCGCGCGGCTGTCGGCCGCGGCCGCGGTGGGCGCCGTCTACGCCGGCCGGGACACCGCCGTGGCCAGCTCGCCGGTCGCCACCTGGCGCCGGCTGGCCCCTCTGCGGCTGAAGGGCAAACGCGAGCCGGTCGACGCGTTCGAGCTGGTCAGCCTGCGCCCCTCGAACGTCGCCCGGCGCGGCCCGGGCGACAAGACCCCGTTCACCGGGCGCGAGCGCGAGCTCGGGGCGATGACCGCCTACGTGCGGACCGTCGCCGGCCGCCGGTCCCCGGCGACCCTGGTCGTCACCGGTGAGGCCGGGATCGGCAAAACCCGGATCGCCACGGAACTCGGCCGGTTCGCGATGACCGTGCCCGGCGCCCGGGTGCTGTGGGGGCGGGCCGCCCGCTACGGCGACAGCGCCGACCTGTCCCCGATCGCCGACATCGCCCGCGGGGTCTGCGGCGTCGAGGAGGGCGACGACCCGGCCCGGGCCGCCGGGCGGATCCGCCAGACCGTGGCCCGGCTGGCCGGCCCGGACGGGGCCCGCATCCCGCCGGCGGTCGCGGACCGGCTCCTGACCCTGCTCGGCCTGCCCGGCGACGCCATCACCCGACCCGATCCGCCCGCCGACCCGGCGACCCGCGAAAGCTTCGCCGAACACACCGGCGACCACAGCGGTGACCACGCCGTCGAGGCAACCGTCGACGCGGTCGCCGCGCTGGTCAGCGCACTGGCGGCGGCCGACCCGGTGCTGGTCATCCTCGACGACCTGGAATGGGCGCCCGCGGCCACCTGGGCGGCGGTCCGCACGTTCGCCCGGGCGCTGACCGGCAGCGTCCTGCTCGTCCTGCTCGACCGCGAACGGCCGGACCTGAGCGGACTGCCCGGGCCGCGGCTCATCGAGCTGGCCCCGCTCGACGAGGACGTCTCCGGGAAGTTGCTGCGCGAGACGTTGGGCGGGGCCCGGCTGGCCGCCGACACCCGGGCCGCCCTGCTCGGCCGGGTGCGGGGCAACCCGTTCTTCCTCACCGAGCTGGTCCGCCTGCTCGTCGACCGCGGCATGCTGCACCGGGGCGCGGGCCCGGACGGCGACTGGGTCCTCGACGACACCCTCGGCGAGGACGCGCTGCCGGCCGGGGTCCAGGCCGTGCTCGCGGCCCGGATCGACTCCCTGGGCCCGGCCGCCAAGGCGACCCTGCGGGCCGCGGCGGTGCTCGGTATCCGTTTCCCGCTCGAAGCCCTGATCGTCGTCGAGGGCGCGCCGAACGACCATGGCCTCACCGCCACCGGGTCCGGGGCTCAAACGGCTCTGACGGGCCGCCCAGACGGCGGCGCGGCGTCTCCGGGGGGCAGCGGGCCGGTTCTGGCCGGCGGGCCGGCCGCCAGTGAGATCACCGCGATCCTGGCCGGGTTGGCCGAACGGCAACTGGTCCGGCCGCCGGCCCGGGGCGAACCGCTGTGGTCGTTCGTCCATCCGATGGCCCGGGACGTGGCCTACGCGGGGCTGCCGAAGGCCGAGCGGGCCCGCCGGCACGCCAGCGCCGCCCGGTGGGCGGTCCGGGCGATGGGCGGTCCGCCCGGCGAGGTCGACACGTTCGTCGGCGCTCAGGCGGAACGGGCCGCCGAGCTGGCCGGCTCGATGGCGCTGCCGGCCGACGACCCGGCCTGGTCGGCCCGCGCGGTCGGCTTCGCCGCCCTCATCCGCCGGGGGCGGGCCGCCGTGTCCCGCGGTGACCACCGCGCCGCCGACCAGCTGCTGGCCCGGGCCCGGCAGCTCGGGGTGGACGCGGTCAGCGAACAGGAGGATCACGACGCGCGGATCCTGCACGCCGAGGCGCTCGGGAACCTGCGCCGGCTGCCGGTGGCCGAGGCGACGCTGCTGCCGGCGCTCGCGGCGACCGACCCCCGGGCCCGGGCGGCCGCCTACGGCGTGCTCGGCGACATCCGGCACAAGCAGGGCCGCGACCACGACGCCAGCCAGGCCCTCCTGACGGCCCTGGAAGAGGCCGGCCGGGTCGACGAACGCGTCCAGGCCGCCACCCTGCGCCAGCTCGGGATGCTCAAGTACGGCACCGGCCGGCTGCGGGCCGCCGAGGAGCACTTCGACCAGGCGCTGGCCCTCGCCCGGCGGGGCGGGGACGACCGCGGCACCGGCTGGGCACTGCAGCACCTGGCCTGGAGCGCGACGACCCGCGGCGACTACCCGGCCGCCCAGACCACCCTGCGGGAGGCGGCCGAGGTCTTCACCAGCCTCGACGACGCGGGCGGGCTGGGCTGGTGCGCGGGCACCGAAGCGCTCGTCTTCGTGTTGTCGGGCCAGCTGACCCGGGCCCGGGAGGCGGTCGCCGGGCTGATCCCGTTCGCCGAGTCGCTGGGCGAGCGGTGGGCGCTCGCGTCCTGCCTGACCATCGACGCCCTGGCCGCGGCCGAGCTGGGTGACGTGGTCGCCGCCGACGCCGGGGCGGCCCGGGCGGCCGACGAGTTCGACGCGACCGGGGACAGCTGGGGCTGCGCGCTCAGCCTTGTCGCCCGGGGCCTGGCGGCCCGGGGCGCCGGCGACCCCGACCGGGGCGCCCGGTTCCTCTACGACGCCTGCGTGGCGGCCCGCTCCGGGCACCACGCCCTGGTCGGGGCGCTGTCGCTGGTGCTGCTGGGTCTCACCCGGTTGGACGGCGGGCACCTCGACGACGCCGAACGGATCGTCGAGCAGGCGCTGCGGGCGCTCGACCGGCTCGACCTGGAACCGCACGCCCTGCTGGGCGCGCGGGTGCTGGTGGCCCAGGTCGAACGGGCCCGGGGCCGGGTCGGGCGGGCGATCGACGTCCTCGAGGAGGCCCTCGACGCCAGCGAACCGGCCACGTTGCTGTTCCCCCGCCGCCAGGCCTACGCCCACCTGGCCGGCACCCTGCTCGACGCCGGGCAGCCCGACCGGGCCCTGGTCGTCGCCCGCCAGGCCGTGGAGATCCACACCGAGGACGTCCGGGCCCGGGTCCTGGCCTGGCGCGCATTAGGAACCGCGCTGCTGGCCAACGGCGACGTCAGCGGGGCGCGAACCGCCTACCGGCAGGCGCTGACGGCCGCCACCGCGACCGGGGCGGTCGGCGAGGCGCCCCGCACCCGCCGACTGCTGGCCGCGCTGCCGGACGCCTGACCCGGGCCGGGCTCACCCGGCCCCGTGGGACTCACCCGGTTCGACGCTTGGCCGGGCTGGCCGGGCCGGTGGGCTCAGCGGGCCCGGCGGGCCAGCCGCTCGGGGTCGAGCAGCACCACGGCCCGCGAATCGAGCCGCAACCAGCCCCGGGTCGCGAAGTCGGCCAGTGCCTTGTTGACCGTCTCCCGGGACGCGCCGACCAACTGGGCCAGCTCCTCCTGCGTGAGGCCGTGCTCGACGCGGATCCCGGCCGGGTCGTGGCCGGGCGAAACGGGCTCGCCGAACCGGTCGGCCAGGTCGAGCAGGGCCTTGGCCACCCGGCCGGGCACATCGGTGAAGACCATGTCGGCCATCGCGTCGTTCGTCCGTCGGAGCCGGCGGGCCAGCGCCATCAGCAGCATCCCGGCCGCCTCGGGCCGGGACGCGAGCCACGGGCGCAGCGCCGTGTGCTCCAACGACACCAGCGTCACGTCCGAGACGGCGGTCGCCGAGGCGTTGCGGGGCCCCGGGTCGAACAGCGAGAGTTCGCCGAACATCTCGCCCGGGCCGAGCACGCTGATCAGGTTCTCCCGACCGTCCGGCGCGGCCCGGCCGATCTTGACCTTCCCGGTGATGACGATGTAGACGCGATCCCCGTCGTCACCTTCCCGGAAAATTGTGTCTCCACGCGAGGCTGCCGACCGCTCAAGACGCTCGGCCAGGGCCAGGCGGTCGGCGTCGGAAAGTCCCGCGAACATCGGTGCGCGTGCGAGCAGATCGTCCACGGCGTCCGAGCATGCCAGGCCCGGAGCCGAATGGCATCACAGGCGCCCGGTTCATCGTGTGACGAGCGTCCGCGGACCGGCCCTATACCGCTCGGTGACGACCCGACTGCGGGCCCCGACGGCGGCGGCGGTAACGCTCCAGGCCCGCGGCGAAACCCTGGGAGACGAACGTGTCGACCTCTTCGGGATTCGCGCCGTCGAGAAATCCCTCGAGCTCGCGGTTCGTGTCGATGGCATGCAGAGGTCGCTCCACCCGCTCCATCGCCAGGAGCAGGCCGAGCAGCAACAACGGGAACAGGAGCGCGGCAACGACAACCATGACGGCCCCTATGATCCCGGATCCCGCGTCCCACCGGAGCACCGGGGGGCGTGTCGCGGAGCCTGGAAAAGGTTGTCGGAGCCGTCTTCTAGGCTGGCTCCATGCCCCGCACCGCACCCACCACCGGTTCCGGACCCGCCGCCCCGGCCGCTTCCAGCGGGCCGACCCGGCCGGCCGGACCCGGCGATTCCGGCGAGACCCCGCTCGGTCGCACCCGTCGGGCCCGACGGGTGATGCGGACACTCGGCGAGTTGCATCCCGACGCGCGCATCGCGCTCACCTTCAGCACCCCGCTCCAGCTGGTCATCGCCACCGTCCTGTCCGCCCAGTGCACCGACAAGAAGGTCAACGAGGTCACCCCGGGGCTGTTCGCCCGGTACCCGGACGCGGCGGCGTTCGCCGGGGCCGATCGGGCCCAGCTGGAGGAGATCCTGCGCCCGACGGGGTTCTTCCGGGCCAAGACGAATTCGGTGCTGGGCCTGGCCGCCGCGCTGATCGAACGGTTCGACGGCGAGGTGCCGGGCCGGCTGGAAGACCTCGTCACGCTGCCGGGGGTCGGGCGCAAAACCGCCAACGTCGTGCTCGGCCACGCCTTCGGGGTCCCCGGGATCACGGTCGACACCCACGTCGGCCGGCTCTCCCGGCGGTTCGGCTTCACCGTCAACGAAGATCCGGTGCGGGTCGAGGCCGATCTCGGCGCCCTCCTGGAGCGGCGCGACTGGACGATCGACTCGGACCGGATGATCTTCCACGGCCGCCGCGTCTGCCACGCGCGCCGGCCGGCCTGCGGGGCGTGCGGCGTCGCCAAGCTGTGCCCGTCCTACGGCCTCGGCCCCACCGAGCCGGAGATCGCCGCGCGCCTGGTCCGGGGCGATGTCGAAGCGGTGAAGTGACGGGCGCGGCCGGGTCGGCGGAGACCGGCCCGGACCCGACCGGTTCGGCGGGCACCGGCCCGGGTCGCCCGGGTCCCGGCGGGACGGCCGGCAGCGGCGGGGAGCAGGCCGGTGGCGGGCCGCCCGAATGGCTGCGGGGGCTGGCCGCCGCGGTCCGGCGGCAGCGCCCGGACCAGGTCGGCATCCACGTGCCGCCGCCCGAAGGCGGCCGGCCGGCCGCCGTCCTGATGCTGTTCGCCGAGGGGCCGGCCGGCCCGGACGTGGTACTGCTGCAACGCGCCCCCGACATGGCCACCCATCCCGGCCAGCCCGCCTTCCCGGGCGGCGCGACCGATCCCGGGGACGCCTCGCCGGCCGCCACCGCGCTGCGCGAGGCGCAGGAGGAGGTCGGGGTCGACCCGGCCGGGGTCGACGTGCTGGCCACCTTGCCGGACCTGTTCCTGCCGCCGTCCCGTTTCGTCGTGACGCCGGTACTGGCCTGGTGGCGCCGGGTGACGCCGGTGACGGCGGTGGATCCGGCCGAGACCGCCTCGGTGGTCCGGGTGACCGTCCGCGACCTGGCCGACCCGACCAACCGGGTGGTCTATCAACATCCCCGGTCGGGCTTCACCGGTCCGGCGTTCCGGGTCGGCGGCATGTTCGTCTGGGGATTCACGGCCGCCCTGCTCGACACCCTGCTGCGGCTCGGGGGGTGGGAGCAGCCGTGGCGGCCGGCCGAGGCCCCGCCCGATCACATCCCCGCCGGGATGGGCCAGGGGTCGGGCCCGACGGTCGACGGCCGACCCGACCCGGAGGAGTTGCTGCTCGATCAGGACTCCCGCGTCACGGGGGCGGTCGGCCGGGACGATACGGTCGGCGCCGTCGGTCACGATCCGGGCCCGGCGACACACGACCGTCAGGACGGGGGCGACGACCGATGACCATGACCGTCAGGCCGAGGCTGCTCGGGGTCGCACTGGCCGTCGCGGCCGGGGGCACGGCCGCCGGGCTGGCCGGCTGCGGTGACTCGGCTCCACCCAAGGCGCCGGTCACGGTCGCGGCCCCGACGATCCACGACGGGGTCCAGGTGTTCGACGTGCGCGGCACGACGAAACTGACGTTCGCCCCTTCGGAACTGGACGCCGCGCCGGGTCGGATCACCGTCAACTTCCACGTCGACCAGCAGTCCCCGCCGCACGACTTCATCGTGCCGAGCATCGCCGGCGCGAAGACGCCGGTGGTCTCCGCGGGTGCGTCGACGTCGGTGAGCTTCCGGGCCCCCTCGGCCGGCAGCTACCAGTTCGTGTGCTCCATCCACACGAACATGCAGGGCATTCTCAAGGTCCGCTGACCAGGCGACCTGAGCAACCAGCCATGTTCGACATCCTGGACGGGGTACTCGCGATCGCGGTGCTGCTGTTCGCCGTGTCCGGCTACCGCCAGGGTTTCGTCGTCGGCGCGCTGTCGTTCATCGGCTTTCTGGGGGGCGGGCTGATCGGGGCCCAGCTCGCTCAGCCCTTCGCCCGCGGGATCAGCGCCAACGGCCGCAACGCGCCGCTCGTCGGGCTGCTGGTGGTGATCGTCTGCGCGGTGCTCGGCCAGGTCGGCGCGACCACGATCGGTACCTATCTGCGCGGCCACCTCACCTGGGCCCCCGGTCAGGCCGTGGACGCGGTGGCCGGCGCGGTTCTGTCCGCCCTGTCGGTCCTGCTCGTGGCGTGGCTGCTGGCCACGGCGATCAGCCGGTCGCCGTTCACGTCCCTGGCCCGCCAGGCCCGCGAGTCGGCCGTCCTGACGACCGTTGACGAGCTGATGCCGAACGACGTCAGCGACGCCTTCTCCACTCTTCGGCAGCTCATGGACCGCAACGGCTTCCCGGAGGTCTTCTCCGGGTTGTCCGGCGAGCACATCGTGCCGGTGCCGGCCCCCGACCCGGCGGCCACCCGGTCGGCCGCGGTCGCCGCCGCCGGGCACAGCATCATCAAGGTGCGGGGCATCGCGCCGTCGTGCTCCAAGCAGGTCGAGGGGTCCGGGTTCGTCTTCGCCCCCCAGCACGTCATGACGAACGCGCACGTGGTGGCGGGGGTCCAGCGGCCGACGGTGATCGTCGGGGACGCCACCCTGGCCGCCCGGGTGGTGCTGTTCGACGCGGACCGCGACGTGGCCGTCCTGTGGGTACCGGCGCTGAGCCGACCCTCGCTCCCGCTGCTGACCGGCACGGCCGCCCGGCCGGGGGGCGACGCCGTCGTCGCCGGGTATCCCGAGGACGGCCCGTACACGACCGACGCGGCCCGGATCCGCGACCAGCTGACCGCGCGGGCCCCCGACATCTACGCGCACGGTTCGGTGGTCCGCGACATTTATTCGATCCGGGCCACGGTCCGGCCCGGCAACTCCGGTGGGCCGCTCCTGTCCCCGGCCGGCGGGGTGTACGGCGTGGTGTTCGCGGCCGCGACCGACGACCCGCAGACCGGTTACGCCCTGACCGCCGCCGAGGTCAGCTCGGACGCCCGGGCCGGCGCGGCGGCGACCACCGGGGTCAGCACCCACAGCTGCGACTGACAACGTCCGGACGGTACCGGGGGCCGCCGGGGCTGTGCCGGGTGGACCGGCCCGGCGGTCAGCCGGCCAGAAAGGCCAGGATGCGGGCCGTCACCTCGTCCGGACGCTCCTCGTGCGGAAAGTGGCCGACCCCTTCGATGAGCCGCCACGCGTAGTCGCCCCTCACGTAGCGACCCGACCCGAGCGCGGTGGACGGCAGCAGGACCCGGTCGACGGCCCCGTGGAGCTGGAGCAGGGGGTTCCGGACGGACCGTCGCAACCGCTTGGCGTAGCGCTGGCCGTCGGGGCGGAACAACGAGCGGAACACCCACCGGTGGTACTCCATCGCGCTGTGGGCCACCCCCGGGATCTGCACCGCCGACCGGTACCGGCGGACGGCCTCGGGGTCGGGATACCCGGGCCCGCCCCACGCGGCCAGGAGTTCGCCGACGTAGGCGGCGTCGTCGGCCACCAGCCGGCGCTCGGGGCGCCACGGGACCTGGTAGGAGAACAGCTGGCGGCTTGCGGCCCCCTGCCCGCGCGGATCGGCGGCCACCGCGTGGCGGATCCGCAACGGGTGCGGCATCGAGATCACCACGGTGCGCCGCACGACTTCGGGATGTAGCGTCGCCGTCGTCCAGGCCAGCAGGCCTCCCCAGTCGTGCCCGACGATCACCGCGTCCCGCTCACCGAGCGCCTTGACCAGCCCGGCCACGTCCTGCGACAGCGTGAAGGCGTCGTAGCCGCGGGGCGGCTTGTCGCTGGCGCCGTACCCCCGCAGGTCCGGCGCGGCGACCCGGTAGCCGGCGGCGGCCAGCGCCGGGATCTGGTGCCGCCAGGTCCACCAGAACTGGGGAAAACCGTGCAGCAGCAGGACCAACGGGCCCTCGCCGGCTTCGGCGATGTGCAGCCGGGTCCCGTTCGCGAAGACGTCGCGGTGCCCCCACGGTCCGTCGACCAGGACGGACGTGGGGTCGGGGATTGGCGCACCGCCCAGGACGACCATGAGGGCCTTAGCGTGTCAGGCCGCCGTCGACCCGGCGCCCGCCGGGTCTGGTCAGGCGGGACCCGGGCCGCGCCGGGTCTCGCCCGGAGCCGATCAGGCGGGGGGTGCCTCGGTGGCCGGCTCCGCCGCGGCCCGTACCGCCGAGGTCGGGTGCCGCAGGAACGCGACGTCGTCCTTCACGGTCTGCAGCGTCCGGGCCGGCGGCTTGAGCTTGGCCAGGCGATTCTTGGCCAACAGGCCGAGCCCACCGGCGATCAGCAGATACATCCCGGCCGTGACCAGGTAGGACCAGAACCGCTCGAGGCCGGCCCAGGTGAACAGCTCTCCGAAGAAGATCGTGACCGCGATCAGCGAGCAGAAGGCCAGGCCGCCGGCGACGGCCAGGAAGGCCGCCCCCAGCCCGGCGGAAATGGCCTGCCGACCGAGTTCCGCCTTGGCCAGCTCGATCTCCTGCCGCACGAGCAGCGACATGTCGCGGGTCGCGGTGGCCACCAGGTCGCCCAGGGACGGCTCGCTGGTGGTGCTGCTCCCGCTGGTGGTGCTGCGCCCGTTACTCACACTCGTCACGGTCTCCCCCTCCAGCGAGGTCACTTCCCCGCCGACCCGCGGTTCACACGACCACCGGCCGACGACCGTCCGCGCCGCGACCTCGTGCTAGCAGTGTGCCTTGTTCCGCACGGCAATGCCGCCCGCCGGGCCGGATGGCCGCCGGTACCGTTCCGGCCGGGTCTGTCGCTCCCGGCGGCCCGACGACCCGGCCTATAGCGTGGGCCCCATGACCGTTTCCTCGGCCGCCGGCCGGTCGCCGTCCGCCGCCCGGGCCGCGGGCCGCGCCGCCGACGACCCGCTGGCCCGCGTCGCCGCGTTGGACGGGGTCGCCGAAGCGGTCGACGCGGCGCGCGCGGCGGTCGACAAGGTGCTCGCGCACCGGATCCTGCGGCGCCGCAGCGCCGAGATCACCACCGAAAGCACCCTGCGATCGGCCCGGGCGTCCGCCGCGCTCGAGGGAGCCGACCTGCCCATGGACGACCTGCGGGCCCGG
>JAMFSN010000093.1 GCA_026225295.1 Frankia alni | reverse complement strand
TCAGCCGGCGATGTGCTCAAGTTCCGCGACCGCGCCGGCGGGCAGGGGCAGGGCGGCGCCGGCCACGTTGTCCCGCAGGTGGGCGACCGAGGACGTCCCCGGGATGAGCAGGATGTTCGGTGACCGCTGCAGCAGCCAGGCCAGCGCGACCGCCATCGGCGTGGCCTCCAGGCGAGCGGCCACCTTCGCCAGGGTGTCGGACTGGAGGGGCGTGAATCCCCCCAGCGGGAAGTACGGGACGTAAGCGATGCCCTGCTCGGCGAGGTCGTCGATCAAGGGGTCGTCGGCCCGGTTCGCGATGTTGTAGAAGTTCTGCACGCAGACGACCGGGGCGATGGCCTGCGCCTCGGCCACCTGCTCGGCGGTGACGGTACTGAGTCCGAGATGCCGGATGAGACCCTCTTTCTGCAGCTCGACGAGGGTCGTGAAGGGTTCGGCGATCGGTCCGGGGGTGGGGCGGTCGAGTCCTCCGACCCGCAGATTCACGATGTCCATGGCCTCGAGACCGAGCCGGGTCAGGTTGTCCCGGACGGCCTGGCGGAGCTGGTCAGGGGCCAGCGCCGTCGGCCAACCGCCCTGGTCGTCGCGGAGAGCGCCGACCTTCGTGACGATCCGCAGATCGTTCGGGTAGGGGTGAAGCGCCTCCCGGATGATCTCATTCGTCACGTACGGGCCGTAGTAGTCGCTGGTGTCGATGTGGGTGATGCCCAGCTCGACCACCTCGCGCAGGACGGCGACCGCTCCGGCCCGGTCCGCCGGCGGCCCGAGGACGTGCGGGCCGGCCAGCTGCATGGCGCCGTACCCCATCCGCGTCACGACGAGGTCGTCGGCGAGTGCGTAGGTACCGCCCGGGAGCGTGTGCGGCATGTGGGTTCCTCCTCGATGGCCACGGACGGGGTGCCCGCAGGAGGGTGATGCCCACCCTGCACCCGGCGACCCGGCTGGACCGCCCCCGTTGTTCCTGAGGTCGGGCCGCGAGGTTCGTGCGTAACCGGTCCCGGCGGGAATGGGGCTCGGACGGCTGTGGCAATCGCGCGCGGGTGGCCTGCCACTATCGGCGCCACCGCGTGTCCGTCGCGGGAGATGACCGGGGAGACGCACCACCGATCGCGCAGTCGTGAGGTCCGGTCCCCTGCGAAGGGCCCGGACCAGACGGGTGCGGCCGGCTCGGATGTGTAACCGAGCCGGCCGCTGACCGTTCCTACCTGCGCGGGAAGCGCGTCGTGCTCAGACCGCCGCGAAGGGGATGTTCATCGCCTCGGCCAGGTTGCCGCCCATCACCTTGGCGATGTCCCCGTCGGACAGGCCATCGAGCTCGTGGACATACGACAACGGGTCGGACATTCCCTCGGCGTGCGGGAAGTCGGATCCGAACACGACCCGGTCCGTCCCCACGAGCTTGATGAGGCCGCGGGGGTCCTCCTCGTGGAAGGGGTGGATCCACACGTTGCGCTTCAGGACCATCAGCGGGTCCTCGGCGTACAGCCTCGGGCTGTGCGCGTACGAGGTGCCGAGGGCCTCGATGATCGGCCGTACCCAGCCGGAACCGTTCTCGACGGGCAGGATCCGCAGCGTCGGGAACCGCGACAGCAGGCCGTGCCCGATCAGCGAGGCCACCGTGTCGAAGATGCCCCGACCCTGGGTGTGCATGATGTCGGTGAACGCCGACGGCGTGCTGAACGGAAGGTGCTCGCCGTCCGGCTTGCCCTCCCACATGTTGTAGTACCGGGTCAGCCCGTCGTCCGAGGAGTGCAGCCCGACGGTGATGTCCGCCTCGACGACCTTCGTCCAGAAGGGGTCGAACTCCGGCAGCGCGAACGACCGGAAGCCCTCGTAGCCGGGCACCGGAGCCGGCCTGATCAGGATGACCTTGGCCCCCCGCTCGACGACCCACTCGAGTTCCTTGATTGCTTCGCTCACGATCGGCAGCGTGATGACCGGTGACGCGAAGATGCGGTTCTCGTAGTTGAAGGTCCACTGCTCATACATCCACTGGTTCAGCGCGTGGATGGCCGCGTGGGTGGCCCGCGGGTCCATGCGGAGCCGGTCTTCGAGCAGGCTCGCCAGGGTCGGCCACATGATCGCCCGGTCGATGCCCAGCTCGTTCATCAGCTCGAGCCGGGGCCCGGGGGCGAAGAACGCCTCCGGTGAACGGATGGGCTTCCCCATCAGCTCCCGGGTCGACTTGCCGTCGGGGTTGCCGTTCTTGAAATAATCTTCCCAGGCACCCGGGCGCGCGACCACGTTGAAGGTCGGGTTCGGGATGTACTCGGAGATCACGCCGCGGACAGCGATCTTGTCGCGGCCGTTGACCTGGACGTACTTGATCAGGCCGTCGTATTCCTTGGGAAGGTATTTCGTGAAGGCGTCCGTCGTCTCGTACATGTGGTTGTCGGCGTCGAAGACGGGAAAGTTGACAACGGTCTTGGGCATGAGCACCTCCGATGCTGGCGTGACTCCTCCAGCCGAACACCGTGCGGCGATCGCACGGCTCCTGGGTCGAGGTCCGTAGAGGAAGGGCGCGCGACCACCCGTCTGCCTCGTTGATGATTCACAATCTAGCATTTGTCGACGTTGACGTCAATATCGGTTCGGTAGAGCGGCGGTCGGGGTCTCCCGAACGGCCAGGACGAGGTAACGGTCGGGGCGGTCGTCGACGCGCTCGCACCGCCAGCCGGTGTGGGCGAGCGCCCGGCGGATCGCGGGTTCGGCCCGGATGTCGCCCGGGTCGGGGGTAGAGCCGTGGCGACGGGCGAGGGCCACCCGGCCGAGCGGATGGAACAACGCCAGCCGGCCGCCCGGCCGACAGACCCGGGCCAGCTCGGCGAGGCCGGCCTCCGGATCCTCCAGGTGCGCCAACAACCCGGCGGCGAGCACCGCGTCGATCCGGTTCGTGCCGACGGGCAGTCGGACAACGTCGGCCAGCACCAGCTGCGCGGTGCGGTGGCGGCCCCGGCGGGTCGCCGTGGTCAGCATCTCGGCGGTCACGTCCACGCCGAGGACGTGACCGCTCAATCCGACCGCCGCGCGCAACGGCGGCAGGGCCCGGCCGGTGCCGCACGCGGCGTCGAGCACCGTGCCCCCCGGCGGTGGGGATCGTTCATGCGGCTGTTCTACGCCACCCTTGGCGGGGCTGATGTCCGGCCGTGGTCAGCGGTCGAGGGCGCGAGAACGAAGGTGGCCGGCGGCGTTCCGGGCCCAGACCAGTCGGGCTGGGATCGCCAGCAGCAGCAACACATACGGGCCCCGGTGCCCGAGCACATAGCCCGCGGGGATACAGAGCAGGAAGACGACCAGACTGAGCCAGCTCATCCGCCGGTGGGCGTAGTCGGCGTCGGCGGACAGCTCGCGGTCGGACAGTTGCAGGCGTCGCACGTCCGAACTCATGACGATGAGGGTGAGCGTGGCGAGGGCATTGAAGGCGCCGTACAGGGCCAACGCGATCGGCTCGCTGCCGTACCGTCCCAGCAGGCTGGCGGGAAACGGCATCGCGGCCACGAGGACGAGCAGGAACATCGTGTCCCGGACCAGCGAGGGATGGATCTGCACCACCGACCGCATCAGGCGGCGATGGCGACCCCAGTAGCCGGCGGTCACCGCGAAGGTCAGCAGGTAGGACCAGTAGCTGTCCGCGTTCCTGGCCAGGGCGTGACGGAGGGTCGCGTCCGTCGGATGCTGCCCCAGCTCGGGAACGGCCAGACCCAGCGCGAGCAGGGTCATGGCGATGGCGAAGATGCCGTCGGACAGCGTGAGGAGACGTCCGAGGGAGTTGTCCTCAACCGGCTTCGACCGGACCGCGTCCGCGTCCGGGCCTGGGCGCTCCGACTCGTCGTCCTCGTTCACAGAATGATCCTCGGCCTTTCCTGGTCGTCGCAACGCGAATGCTATTCCCGGCCCGGTTAAGACCTTCGTCGCGATTCGGCCGACCCTCCGGTCGGATCGGCGAACGGGTGAAGGCGTGAAACAGCCGGACGCGGGCTGCCGGTCAGGCAACCCGCGTCCGGAGTGGGCGGCGAACTCACCTGTGTACCGCTACGGGTGCGCTGCCGGCGGTGCTGTCACCGGTGGCGTTGCCCACGGTGCTGGTATCGCCGGTCGTGGGGACGCCGGGCCGCAGGAGCAGGCCGCAGATGATGGCACCAGCCAGGAAAATGGCGGCCGCCCAGGTGAAGGCGGTGGTGTAGCTGTGGACCGCGGCGTGGGCGAGGACATCGGCCGTCGTGCTCTTGCCGTGCAGGTAGGAGGTGGTCGCGCTGGCGGCGATGGTGCTCAGCAGGGCGGTGCCGATGGATCCCCCGACCTGCTGGGCGGTGTTGACGGTGGCCGAGGCGACGCCGGCGTCCCGGGCTTCGACCCCGCTGGTCGCGGTGGCCATGGACGGCGACATCGAGAGCCCGAGACCGAGGCCGATGAGAACCAGCGGCGGCAGGACGTCGGCCGCGTACGCGCTGTGGACGGTAAGCCCGGTCAGCCAGAACATCCCGGCGGCGGCGGTGAGCAGGCCCAGGCCGATCAAGGGGCGGGGGCCGAAGCGGGGGAGCAGCACGGTCGTCCCCGAGGTGCCGGTGATCATCACCGCGCCGATCATGGGGAGGAACGCCACGCCGCTGAGGACCGGGGAGAAGCCCAGGTTCTGCTGGAGGTAGTAGGTCAGGAACAGGAAGATCCCGAACATGCCGATCCCGGCCATGAAGACCGCCAGGAACGCACCGGCGCGGTTGCGGTCGAGCAGGACGCGCAGCGGCAGCAGCGGGTGGGCGACGCGGGTCTGAAGGACGACGAAGGTGGTGAGCAGGGCGAAGCCGGCGAGCAGGAAGCCCCAGGTGGTGGGGGCCGACCAGGAGTGGGTTTCGGCGTTGGCGAAGCCGTACACGAGGCTGAACAGGCCGGCGGACACGGCGACGGTGCCGGGCAGGTCGATCCGGGGCCGGTTCGCGGCGGTGGTGTGCTCGAGCAGGAGTGCGCCGCCGATGATCGCGGCCACGGCGAAGATGAGGTTGACGAACAGGCACCAGCGCCAGTCGAGATACTCGGTGAGGGCGCCGCCGAGCAGCAGGCCGCCGGCCCCGCCGATGATGCCGATGACGCCGTAGATGCCGAAGGCCCGGGCCCGTTCCCGCGGTTCGGTGAAGGTCGTGGTGAGCAGGGACAGCACGGCGGGGGCGAGCAGGGCGCCGAACATGCCCTGGGCGGCCCGGGCGATGACCAGCATGTCGAAGCCGGTGGCGGCCCCGCCGACCGCGGAGGCGGCGGCAAAGCCGGACAGGCCGACCAGCAGCGTCCGCTTGCGACCGAACCGGTCGGCGATGCGGCCGCCGAGCAGCAGCAGGCTGCCGAACGCCAGCGCGTAGGCGGTGACCACCCACTGCCGCTGGTCGTTGGAGAAGCCCAGGTCACGCTGGGCGGAAGGCAGTGCGATGTTCACGATCGTCGCGTCGAGGATCACCATCAGCTGCGCGATCCCCAGCACGGCCAGGATCCAGCCCTGGCGCGCCGGGTTCGGCTGTGGCCGGCGGGTGGTCGCGCCCGGGGAACGGGTGGTCGGGATGTCGCGGTTCGCGACGGTGGTCTGGCCGGTGACGGTCATCTCGGCGTCCTCTCTACCAGGCGGAGGATGAACCTCCGCTTGTCAACAGAACACTAGCACGAAACGGAGGACATCTCTCCAAGTGGAGACTATGGCTCCGATCACTAAGCGGAGAGAGCTAGTCCACATGGAGGGTCCGGCTCCGCTCCCGTGGTACCGTCTACCGGGTGACCTCCCCATCCCCGGCCGCCGGGGCGCCGCCGGCCACTTCGCCGCCGGCCGCCGGCCAGCCGGCCGCGGACCGCCCGGCTGGCGAGCGGCCCGCCGCGGAGCGGCCGCTGCGCCGGGACGCGGAGCGCAACCGCCAGCGGATCCTCACCGTCGCGCGGGAGCTGTTCGCCGAGCGGGGGTTGGAGGTGACGCTCGACGACATCGCCGATCACGCCGACCTGGGCGTGGGTACCGTCTACCGCCGCTTCGCCAACCGGGAGCAGCTGGTCGGGGCGCTGTTCGAGGAACGGATCGACCAGATCGTGACCTACGCCGAGCAGGCCGCCCGGCAGGCTGATCCCTGGCTGGGGCTGGTCGGTTTCCTCACCGTCACCTCGGAGGCCTTTGCCGGCGACCGCGGGCTGCACGAGATCATGGTCGGCTCCAACTACGGACGCGACCGGGCCGCGCAGGCCCGGGAACGCATCGGTCCCCTGGTCGTCGACCTCCTCGCGCGGGCCCGGGCGACCGGCCAGCTGCGGGCCGATGTGGAGCCCAACGACATCGCGATGATCCAGGTGATGATCGGCGCGGTCGTCGAATACAGCCAGGGCATCCGGCCCGATCTGTGGCGCCGCTACATCACGGTCATCCTCGACGGCCTACGGGCCTTCCGGGACGATGCGACCCCGCTGCCGGAACCCGCCCTTGACGAGTCAGGCATCGACGAGGCCATGCGTCGTTGGCGGACGCCGACCGCCGGGCGCGCCCGGTGACGCACATCCTGGCCGAGCTCGGTTTCGAGCTCACCCGGGTCGGGGATGAGCTGCACGGATCGGCGGTGATCGGCCCCGAGATGTTCGTGTCCGGGACGACGAGCCTGCGGACCTCGGTCTTGGCCACCTGGGCGGACACCGCGGCGGGTCATGCGGTGATGAAAGGGTTCCTCCCCCGGGTTCCGGTCACGCTCGACCTCGACGTCTACCTCTACCAGCCGATCCGCGGGCGAAGAGCCGTCACTGCGGTCGCCCGGCTGATCAAAGCGGGGCAGTCGGTTTCCGTTGTGGAGGTGATGTTCACCGATCACGACGGCGAGCCGTTGGCCTTCAGCACGTCATCGTTCATGGCCGCGCCCAATCCGGCGGTGGTCATGCCGGCCGGCAGCATGAACCTCGGCGGCCGCCAGACGGGCCGGCTCACCGTGCCGCTGGCCGAACGGGCGGGGTGCGAGATCCGGGAGCCAGGCGTCGCGGTGCAACCCTGGACCGAGGACGGGCTGAACGCCTCTGGCACCCTCAGCGGCGGCCTCATCGCGTTGGCCATCGAGGAGGCGGCTCTGTCGGCCACTCCGGGGGCCACGTTGTCGTACCTGGCCACGCGTTTCCTGCGGCCCGTCCGCGTCGGCCCCGCCGTCGCCTCGGCCGAGGTCCGACATGGTCAGGGCCGCGTCGAGGTCCGCGACGCCGGCGACGGCGATCGCCTCGCCGTTTTCGCTACCACCAGGATCTTCGACGCGGCCTGACCAGGACACGCCGCTGACCGCAATGACACCACGGCGCTCAATCGACCCCGAGGTACGGCGGTCGATTTCAGGTCCGGGGTCCGGGGTCCGCCTCCGGCGTTAAAGTCGCGCCGGGACCGCCGCCCCGCCAGCGGGCTCGACCGCCCCATTTCTACGCCCTGATTTAACCGTCGCATCCTCTGTCAAGCCGGCCGCCGCGCGGACGACGAGCCCGGACAGCGCCGTGTATCGTTCTCGCGTGAAGCTCTCGATCCTCATGCCGGTGTATAACGAGCAGGCTACCCTCGCGGTCGCCGTGAAGCGGGTTCTCGCCGTCGACTATCCCTGCGCCGTGGAACTCGTCATCGTTGACGACGGCAGCACCGACGGAACCGCGGATCTGCTCGGATCGGTTGATGATCAACGGGTCGTGGTCCGAACCCACGAGGTCAATCGCGGCAAGGGCGCCGCTATCGGGACGGCGAGCGATCTGGCCACCGGTGACTATCTCGTCATCTGTGATGCGGATCTGGAGTATGAGCCCGAGGAGATACCTCTGCTCCTGCCGCCGGTACTCTCGGGTGAGGCCGAGGTGGTCTACGGCTCCCGTACCTTCAGCAGCAATACGGCCTACTCGTTCTGGTACGTCGTCGGTAACAAAGGCGTGACCCTCGCGGCGAACATTCTGTTCAACAGCTACATCTCCGATCTGGAAACCTGCTTCAAGCTGATACCGACGAGCCTTTACCGGCAGCTCGGCCTGACCTCCACCGGTTTCGGGATGGAAGCGGAAATAACCGCCAAGCTGCTCAGTCGCGGTGTACGCCCGTACGAGGTGCCGATCAGCTATCGGGCCCGATCAAGGGCGGACGGAAAGAAGCTCACCTGGAAGGACGGCATCGAGGCGCTGTGGATTCTGGCCGCTGTCCGGGTCCGAACCAGGAAAAGAGCGGTCGGGAAGCGATGACCGGGGCCGGCCGCCGGTGCCGATGACCCGGACGCGCTGGACGGTCGGACCGCTACCCGGTTCCCTGGGTGGGGATGGTGGTCGGCGACCACCGGCCGTCCGCCGGCTGAAACGTCTCTCCGGTGACCGGCGTGGGGCCGTCCGTCAGCGCCTGACGGATGGCCTCAACGACGGCGCCGGGGGCCTCGATCGGGGCGGCGTGGCCGATACCGTGCAGGACCCGGACGCTCGACGTCGGCAGCATCCGAGCCATCGTGGCCGTGTCGGCGACGCCGCTCACCGGGTCCCGGTCGCCGATCAGAAAGGTTATCGGGGTGGTGATCGGGTCGGCGTAGCCCTTCAGTTCGCGCCAGTGGTGGCGGTTCTTCCACAGCGACAGAAGCAGCCGCGGCCCCCCGGATTCTTCGAGCAGCGCCTGTCGCTGTTCGAGCGTGTCGAAAGCTGAGTCGGAGACCAGCCCGCCCAGCAGGAGCCGGGCGAGGCGGGGCCGTCCGGCGATCATCCGTCGTACGGCCGGCGGGGTGGGCGCGCTGACCAGTACGAATAGTCGAAGGGCGCTCAGGCACGGGCCCGGGCGGCGGAGAAACTCGCGGAACGGACGGTCAAGGAAAGCGGCAACCCCGGCCAGCCCGCCATTGATGAGAACTGCCGAACGCACCAGCTCCGGAATTTCCCGGGCCACCGTCAGCGCCACGAAGGCGCCAACGGAGTGCGTGACAATGACGACGTTGTCGTAGTCCGAGTCGCGCAGTTCGGTGGCGAGCGCGCGGCCGAGTTCGGCCACCGAGGGGAGCGCCCCGCCGAACACCGCATGGGCCAGCAGCGGCGCTCCGTAGGCCAGGTCAGCGGGGATGTCGAGGTGCCGCAGAACGATGGACCACTGTTCCCGACTCCCGCTGAGCCCGGGCAGGAGCAGCAGCAGCGGTGCGCCGTCGCGCCGGGCCCGGATGTTCTCCACCAGTGCGGCGTTCGAGTCGACCGTGATCATCTCCGATGTCCTCGTCTCTATCGGCCGGTCAGCTGATCAGTGAGGAAACGATGGCCAGGATAATGGGTGCCAGCAGATAGATCGCCACGGCGCTGAATGTACTGCGCGCACGGAACGGAAGGTTCGGTCTTTCCCAGATCTTGTCGGCCAGCTTCTCGACCGCGCTGGTATCAGGCGTAATGGTGAGCGCATGGTCCAGGTAGCGTTGTTTTTCACGAACGGCCGAATGGTAGGCGATGGACGATGGGTAGATCACGACCGCCACGTTGGCCAGCACGACGCCGGTAACCAGGAAGACGGTGGTCTGGTTGAAAGGCAGCCACACGATGAATGTACAGAGCGTTACGGTGAAGTGGATCAGGGCCGAGCCGTAGGTCCACTGCATGAACCGCCGTAGGGAGCGCAGCCCCCAGTAGCCGTCGCTGTTGTAGATGAGGTTGGGCGCGACGCCGAATTGAAGAGCCATCGTCGAGCGGGCAAAATCCGCGAAGGCGAGCCCCATGGCGAGTTGCTTGGCGACGAAGTAGAACAGATAGGTGCCCGCGAGCCAAAGGAACAGGTACAGCACCGGGTGCGTCGTCCGGTTGGCCCACCAGCCGGCGTAGACCATCGTGCGCCACTGCTGATTGGACAGCTCGGTGGGATTCCAGCTGGCCAGCAGGCCGCGTTTCGCCAGGGTGTCATATAAATAGTGGGCCGATAACCCACACACCGCAAACAGCACAATGGAGACCGGGTAGCTGCCGATGGCCCGGAAGCGTCGGTTGGCGAGCGCGATCGCCCGGTTGATGTCGTCGACCTGCAGGTGCGCCGCCCGGTAGGCAATATTTACCTCGTTCATTCCCACAAAATCGCTGATCGCCGCCACCTGCTCCAGGCAGAACACCGGAGTCGCGAAACAGGCCGCAGTGATCATCAGGGCGACCGGATCCTGCAGGAACGACAGATCGACGGCTCCCACAAAGTGCTGCCGGTTGAACAGGAGCCCGATCGCCGAGGGCGTGCCGGGGCGCCCGATCAATGCATTGACGCTGCTCGACATCCCCAGCATCGCCAGGGTCGCGCCCAGACCGATGAGCACGAACCGGGCCTTCGGCTGTATGTGGCGGAGAAACGACATCTGGATGAGGCTGTGAGGCCGACCGAAAAGGCCACCGATGCGATGCGGTTGAAGTCGGCCGAGGCGGCGCGGCACGGTCTACAGTGCCTCGGTGGGAAGGCGGGATTTGTGCGCTCCGCGAACGCAATCGTTGACGTCGAGTTCCCGTGCCGCGGGCTTGGTCACGCCGCCCCCTTTTCACCGCGATTCGCGACGACCGTCAAGTTACCCCGCTGTGGTATCCGGCGGGAGC
>JAMFSN010000092.1 GCA_026225295.1 Frankia alni | reverse complement strand
GTGGCGGGGTCAGCCGGCACTGGGGAGTGCGCTGACCATGCTGATCGCGGTCTGGTCGCCGACTGTCATCGTCTGCGGATTGTGGATCTTCGTTGGCGCTGCCAGTCCCGGCGCGGAGGTGGTCGACAGTCGAGCGTCATAGTCCCCGGGCCCTCCAGCCTCCGCTGACGGGCCCAGACCCGGGTCGGGCTCGGCTGCGGTCGGCCTTCGCCCCAGGTGACAGTGTGAACGCAGGTCTGAGCGCCGGTTAGCGCCGCCAGTTACAGTTCCGGCCCCGACCAGGACCAGCCGTCGTCGCCAGCGCAGGCCGGGCCGTCCGCGGACCCCGCCACTCGCCGCCCGGCCGGCCACCGTCATCGTCCATGCGCATTTGATCTTCGTCGACGCTGCCAACCCCAGCCCGGATGCGCGGCATTGGTCGAGCGCGAGCCTGCGGCCCGGCCGGCTGGAGCTGGGCCGGCTCAGGGCCTGGCCGGCTCAGGGCCGGGCCGGCGCGAGCTGGGCTGATTCGCGCCGGGTGAGGCGGCGGGCCGACAGCAGCCCGTAGATCCCGGCCAGGATCGCGGCGACCGCGCCCATGGCCAGCCCGGTGCGGGGTCCGGCCGCGGTGGAGACCCAGCCGGCGATCGGCCCGCCGACGGGCGTGCTGCCGAGGAACGCGATGGCCCACAGGGCCATCACCCGACCACGCATCTGCGGCGCCGAACCCAGTTGCAGGGTGGAGTTGACGGTGGCCAGGAACGCGACGCTGCCCGCGCCGACCAGGAGCAGCGCGACGATTTCGAGGGCCAGGTCGGGCGCCGCCGCGGCCAGCCCGATGACCACGCCGAACCCGACGGCGGCCCGGGCCACCCCGGCGGTACCGCTGATCCCGGCCGTGCCGTGCCGGGCCACGAGCAGTCCACCGGTCACCGCGCCGACCCCCATCGCCGAGGTCAGCACGCTGTAGGTGCCGGCGCCGCCGTGGAACGTCTGGCGCGCGATGAGGGGCAGGACGACCTGGAACTCGTACGCCAGCGCGCCGACCAGCGCCATCATCACCAGGGGGACGCGCAGTTGCGGGGTCCGCGCGACGTAGGTCAGACCGTCGCGGACCTGCCGCCCGGCCCGGGACACGGGCGGGCGGACCCGCAGCGTCGAGGTGTCCATCCGGGTCAACGCCACGATGACCGCGAGGAACGACGCGCAGTTCACGGCGAAGCACGGGCCGGTGCCGAACAGCGTGATGATCAGCCCGGCAATGCCCGGCCCGACGGCCCGGGCCGCGTTGACCAGCACCGAGTTCAGCGTGACCGCGTTGGACAGGTGCCGCGGGCCGACCATTTCGTGGATGAAGCTCTGCCGGGCCGGGTTGTCGGCCGCGTTGATCAGCCCCAGCCCGGCCGCCACGACCGCCACCATCCACAGCGTGACCACGCCGGTCAGGTCGAGGACGGCGAGCGTGCCGGCGCACAGTGCGGACGCGCACTGGGTCGCGATCAGCAGCTTGCGCTTGTCGGCCCGGTCGGCGAGCAGACCGCCGTACGCGCCGAGCAGCAGCACGGGCAGGAACTGGGCGGCGGTGATGAGGCCGAGCTGGGTGCCGGAGCCACCGAGGCGCAGCACCAGCCAGCCCTGGGCGACGATCTGCATCCAGGTGCCGGACAGCGACACGGCCTGACCGCCGAAGAAGAGCCGGTAGTTCGGTACGCCGAGGGCCGCGAACGTGCCCTTCCGGCCCCGTGGGGACTGGTCGGGCCGGGGCCCGGCGCCCGGGGTTCCGCCCGGGGCCGGTCGGTGGGACAGCACGGTTGGCGCGGACGGTTCGGCGACGGGTGTCGCGGGGGTCATGGGCGTCCTCCCTCCCCCCGGTCAACCGGGCGCCCGGAATCGTTATTTCATGTCACGTAACTATCTTGTCGGAAGGACGACAGGGCTCACCCTCGTGACCAGCCCGGTCACCGACGGCAGGATGAGTGAGGTCCAGAAACCTGACCGGGGGAAGGCACCTCATCATGAACGGATACCTGCTTTTCGGCCGGCTCGACGCGGCTGCCGGAGATCGCCTGTTCGAGCTGGTCGGGCCAGACGGCCCACTGCGGGCCGCGGCGCTCGGCGCGACCGGCGCGCCGGGCGCCATCGCCGCCTACGACGCACCGACCATCACCGGCGCCCGGCGGAAGATCGATGACGTGCTGGCCGCCGGCCTGACGCCGCTGGACCACCTCGTGTACGCCGGAGCCTGGAACCCGACGCCCACCCCGACCGCCCGCCCGGCGCACCGCGCGAGCGGAGGCGACGGGGAACCCGAGCCGACCGGGGAACCGACCGAGCCCACCGAGCCCACTGAACCCACCGAGCCGGCCGACCCGACCGACCCGACCCAACCGGCCGAACCCACCGAGCCGGGCCAGCCCGGGCAGCCGGAGCCGATCGAGCCCGGTCGGGTCTTCGGCCTGCCGGTCGCGCGCGACGGGGTCCTCGCTGTGACCTGCCTGCTGGTGCCGCCGCCCGCGCTGCGGACCGCGATGGGCGTGGCGAGCGGTTCCCGGACGGCGGTCTCACCGGTCACCGGGGGTCCGTGGAACCTGCTGTTCGAGCACGTGGCTCCGGACGTGGCCAGCCTGCAGAGCGCCATCGACGACACCCACGCGGCCCTGGCCGCGGCCGGCGTCGCGGTCACCGCGAGCACCAGCCTGTACGCGAGCCACGGGTTGTTCCGCACCACGAACCCGAACACGCCGCCCCCGGCCGGCCCCTGGTCCTGATCCAGTGGCCCAGCGGGCCGCCGGTGCGTTGGTGACAACGCCCACCGTGCGAACATCGACACTGTGGAATCTGCGCCCCGGCGGAGGTCGCCGGACCGGGCGGCCGCGCCGACCGTGGGCCGGTCCGGGCCCGCCCCGACCCGACGGACCGAGCGGCGCCTGGTCACGATGCTGTTCGCCGACCTGAGCGGCTACACCGCGATGACCGCGACCCTCGACCCGGAGGAGGTCCACGACGTCGTCGCGCCGGTGCTCGACGGGCTGGTCGCGATCGCCGAGCGGGCCGGCGGGGTCGTCCCGCAGATCCAGGGCGACGGTTTCATGGCCGTCTTCGGGATGCCCCGGGCCGGCGAGGACGACGCGGCCCGGGCCGTGCGGGCCGGGCTGGACATCGTCGCGGTCACCGCCGGCGACGACAGCCGGCCCGACGTCCACGCCGGGGTCGAGTCGGGCGAGGTCCTGGTCCAGGAACACTGGGAGCCGTCGGGGTTCCGGCTGATCGGCGACGCCCTGGCCATCGCCGCGCGGTTGTGCTCGATGGCCGGCCCGGGAACGTTGCTGGCCGGTCCCCGGGTCCACGAGCTGACCCGGACCGAGCTGTCGTTCGGGCCGCCCGACCGGTCGCCGGTCCGGGGCCTGCCGGGCCCGATCGACGTCCGGATGGTGCTCGGGGACGCGCCCTCGTCGGCGATGCAGGCCGGCCGGGGCCCGGTGGTCGACCGGACCGGGCCGCGGGCCGCGCTGAGCGCGGCCTGGGACGAGGTCGTGCGGGTCGGCGCGCAACGGGTCGTCACCCTGACCGGCGAGGTCGGACTGGGCAAGACCCGGCTCGCGGCCGACCTCATCCAGCAGGTCACCGGCGGTCCCGCGCCCGGGCTGGCGGTCGCTGTCCGGTGCGGAGTACGACCCCCGGGCACCCCGTTCCTGCCGCTCATCCGGGGTCTGCTCGACGCCGTCGCGCCGACCGGCCCGGAGCCCGACCGCACCGTCGGGGCGGTGTCCGACGTCGTCACCCTGCTGGCCGACCGGGCCGGCCTCACCGACACCCAACTGCGCCGGGACCTGCTGGGTCTGGTCGGGCGGGAGGGCCGGCGCAGCCCGGCCCACTCGCCGGTCACCGACGGGGCCGATCTCGCGGACGTCCTGCTCAAGGTGGTGGCCGGACTGGCCCGCGAAGCGCCCGTGCTGGTCGTGGTCGACGACGTCGACCGGGCCGACGCCGACCTCGCCGGGCTGCTGGGCAAGCTGCGGCCGGCGGCCGGGCCGCCGGTGCTGTGGCTGCTGGTCGGCCGGCCCGACGGCGGCAGCGGCGCGGCGGCCGGCTGGCCGCACACCGACCCGGACGTCCACCTCGGTCCGCTGTCCCGGGAGGACAGCCGGCTGCTGCTGCTCGAGGAGCTGCCCCCGGGCGCCCCCACCGACGTCGTCGAGGGGCTGGCCCGGCGCAGCGCGGGCGTGCCGCTGCTGCTGGTGGAATGCGCCCGGGCGGCCCGGGACGGCGCGGTCGGCCGGGGCGTGGTCGGCAGCCCGACCCAGCTCGACCTCGACGCGACGGTCCCGTTGACTGTCCACGGGGTGCTGGCCGCCCAGCTCGACCGGCTTCCCGAGGCCGAACGGGCGGCGGTGGAGGCCATCGCGGTCACCGGCGGCGTGATCCGGCCGGCGGCCTTCCGGGGCATGTATCCCGAAGGGGAGCCGGCGCTCGGCCGGTTGGTCCGGCGCGGGCTGGTCCGCACGGTGCGGGTCCTGGGCCGGCGGTCGGACGCCGGCGGCTCCGAGGTCGCGGCCTACGAGCTGGTGCCGCCGCTGCTGGGGCAGGTGGCGTACGCGTCGTTGCCCAAGTCGGCCCGGCTGCCCCGCCACCTGGCCGCGGCCAGCTGGTTGCGGGCCCAGGCCGACGATCCGTTCGAGCTCGGGGACGCGGCCGCCGAGCTGGTCTACCACGAGGAGCGGGTCTGGCGGCACCGCCGGTTCGCGCCCCCCGAGGTGGACGCCGCCGACTGCGAACAGGCCGGCGCGCGGGCGGCGGCGGCCCTGGCCGCGTTGGCCCGCCGCCTGCTCGAACTCTCGCCCCGGGCGGCGGGGGAACGCGCCGACCGGGGACTGGAGATCGTCGCCGAGGGCGCGCCGGTCGGGGACGGGGTGCGCGCCGAGCTGGAGCTGCGCCGGGCCCAGGCCCTGCGCGAGGCCTGGGAGTTCGACGAAGCGCTGGCGGCCGCGTCGCGGGCCGACGCCTGGGCGGTCCGGGTCGGGGACGACCGGTTGCGGGCCGACGCCGAGCTGACCCGGGGCGACTGCCTGAGCTGGCTCGGGCGGGTGGCGGAGGCCCGCGCGGCGCTCGACGGGGCCGCGCGGCGGCTGGCCGCGCTCGACGAGCCGGTGCGGCGGGCCCGGACCATCCAACTGCGCGCCTACACCTGGCGGTACGGCGACCTGGGCCGGCTCGCGGTCGAACTGGAGGAGGCGCACAACGCGTTCGTCGCGGCCGGGGAGCCGGCCGCCGCCGCGCTCATCGCGGCCGAGCTGGCCTACGTGGCGACCGAACGCAGCCAGGCCGACGTCGACCGGTGGGCGGCGGTGGCGGCCGACCTGGCCGATCCCGGCGACTACCGGCTCGGCGCCCTGCTCGCCCGGGCCCGCGGGTACGGCGCCTACCTGCGGGGCCGGTGGGCCGAGGCGGTCGGGCCGCTCGAGGCGGCCCGGATGCTGGCCGAGCAGGCCGGCCTGGTCGGGGTCGAGGTGGAGGCGGCCCGGGTCCGGGCCGCCTGCCTGGCCGCCCTGGGCCGCTACGCCGAGGCGCGCACGTTGCTGACCGCCGCGCGGGCCCGGGACGACCACGCGAGCTGGCGGCGTCAGGTGTCGTTGGCGTTGCTGGTCGAGTCGCGGATCGCCCTGTCGGACGGCAACCTGGCCGCCGCCCGGGCCCGGCTGGCCGAGGCCCGGCGGGTCCTTGAGGAAATCGCCTCCCTGCAGGACCTGACCGACGTGGTGACGGTGGCCGCCGAGGTCGCCTGCCACGTCGGCGGGCCGGACGGCGCGACGTTCGAGGCCGACGTGGCCGGGGCCATCGCCAAGTTGGAGACGGACGGGGCCGCGCTGCTGGTCATTCCGCTGCTGGCCGCGACGGCCCGGCTGCGGCTGCTCACCGACCCGGCGGACGCCCGGGCGGCCCTGCGGGCGGTGGTCGCGCGGGCCCGGGCGGCCGGCTCCGACGGCCACCTGATCGCCATCGAACTGTGCTACTACCAGGCGGGCCTGCTGGCCGTGCCGCCCGAGCCGGCCCGCGGACTGCCGGCCCTGGCCGAAGGTGACCCGCCCGAGTCGCGGGCCCTGGCCGCCGAATGCGGGGCGCTGCGGGCGCTCCTCGACGGCCACCTCGACGAGGCCCGGGCCGCCCTCGGCCGGGCGGTGGCGGTGTGGGCCGACCACGGCGACAGTGTGTGGCATGCCCGTGCGTTGCTGTGGTCCGCCGAACTGGGAGTCACCGGCGCCTCGGCGACGGCGGCCGCCATCCTGGCCCGGATCGGCTCTCCGCTGAGTCCCGACGACCTGCTGGCCCCCCTGCGGGCGCGGCGCGGGGCCGCGGCCGGCCCGGGCTCCTGAACCTGTTTCGGAACCGGTTTCGGGGAGACAGGAACCGGGATAAGGCGGTAGGTTTTCCGGCGTGTATGCGCCGTCCCGCACGTCCAACGACTGCTGGGGTTATGCCACCCGCCTGACCCACGACGAAACCTGTCGCCCGGTCTGACGACCGACGTTCGCATCGCCACCGCCCGGAGATCGTGACCGGGGGCGGACCTCCGCCCCCGGTCCACCTCGGGCGCCGGACATCCCGGCCGCCGGACCGCTCCGAGAAAACCGCGGGTCCCGCTGGGCCGACCGGCCACCGCGCGAGGCCCGCGGCACCCGCTTTCCGCACCGCCGACCGGCACCCGGGCGCTCAACAACCCGCCCCGGAACGCCGTTTCTCCAGGCCAGACTCATATCCGCGCAACGGGGGGAATCTCCATGACGAGTGACAGTTGGTCCTTCGAGACCAAGCAGATCCACGCCGGCGCCCAGCCGGACCCGGCGACCGGCGCCCGCGCCACGCCGATCTACCAGACGACCAGCTACGCCTTCCGCGACACCGAACACGCCGCGGCCCTGTTCGCGCTCGGCGAGCCGGGCAACATCTACACCCGGATCATGAACCCGACCCAGGACGTCCTGGAGCAGCGGGTCAACGCGCTCGAAGGGGGCGTCGGGGCCCTGGCGGTCGCGTCCGGGCAGGCCGCCGAGACGCTGACCATCCTCAACCTGGCCGAGTCGGGCGACCACATCGTGTCCTCGGCCAGCCTGTACGGCGGCACCTACAACCTGTTCCACTACACGCTGCCGAAGCTCGGGATCGCGACCACGTTCGTCGACCCGGACGACCTGGACGCCTGGCGGGCGGCCATCCAGCCCAACACGAAGGCGTTCTACGGCGAGTCGATCGGCAACCCGAAGGGCGACGTCTTCGACACCGAAGCGGTCGCGGCCATCGGGCACGAGGCCGGCATCCCGCTGGTCATCGACAACACGCTGGCCACGCCGTACCTGTACCGGCCGCTCGAGCACGGCGCCGACATCGTGGTGCACTCGGCCACCAAGTTCATCGGCGGTCACGGGACCTCCATCGGCGGCGTGATCGTCGACGGCGGCACCTTCGACTACGGCGCGTCCGGCCGGTTCGCCAACTTCACCACCCCCGACCCCAGCTACCACGGCCTCGTGTACTGGGAGGCCCTCGGCCACGGCTCGTTCATCGCCAAGGCCCGGGTCCAGCTGCTGCGCGACATCGGCGCCGCGATCTCCCCGTTCAACTCCTTCCTGCTCATCCAGGGGCTCGAGACGCTGTCGCTGCGGATGGAGCGGCACACCGCGAACGCCCAGCGGGTCGCCGAGTGGCTCGAGGCCCGCGACGAGGTCAGCTGGGTCGCCTACCCGGGCCTGGCGTCCTCGCCGTGGTACTCGCGGGCCCAGCGGGTCCTGCCCCGGGGGGCCGGCGCGATCCTGTCGTTCGGGATCGTCGGCGGGGCCGAGGCCGGCCGCCGGTTCGTCGACGGCGTCGAGCTGTTCAGCCACCTGGCCAACGTCGGTGACGTGCGCTCGCTGGTGATCCACCCGGCCACCACCACCCACTCGCAGCTCACCGAGTCCGAGCAGGCGGCGACCGGGGTGACCCCCGACCTCGTCCGCCTGTCGGTCGGCATCGAGGCGATCGAGGACATCCTGGCCGACCTCGATGCGGGGTTCCGTGCCGCCAAGTCCTGACCGGACACCACCGCCGCCAGGTCCTGACCGGACACCACCGCCGCCGTCGGGCGCCTGGCGGGCCGGGATCGATCCGCCCGGCGCCCGGCGGTTCGTCACCACCGGACCGCTCCCGCTCGAGCGGGGCGGCGCCCTGCCGGCGGTGGAGGTCGCGTACGAGACGTTCGGGCGCCTGAACGCCGGGCGCTCGAACGCCGTGCTGGTGCTCCACGCGCTCACCGGCGACAGCCATCTCGCCGGGCCGGCCGGGGCCGGTCATCCCACCCCCGGCTGGTGGAATGACCTGGTCGGCCCGGGGCGACCGTTGGACAGCGACCGGATGTTCATCGTGTGCCCGAACGTGCTCGGCGGCTGCCAGGGCACGACCGGGCCCGCGTCGGTCGCGCCCGACGGCCGGCCGTGGGGCAGCCGGTGGCCGGCCATCACCATCGGCGACCAGGTCCGGGTCGAGGTCGCCCTGGCCGATGCCCTGGGTATCGCGAGGTGGGCCGGCGTGGTCGGCGGTTCGATGGGCGGGATGCGGGCGCTCGAATGGGCGGTCGGGTACCCCGAGCGGGTGCGCACCGCTGTTCTGCTGGCCTGCGGTCCGGTGGCGACCGCTGAGCAGATCGCCCTGTACTCGACCCACCTGGCCGCGATCCGGCTCGACCCGCACTGGGCGGGCGGCGACTACCACGCCGCCCCGGCCGGTCGCGGGCCGACCGCCGGCCTTGCCCTGGCCCGGGAGATCGCCCAGGTGGGCTACCGCAGCGAGCGGGAGCTGGCCCGCCGGTTCGGGGCCTCGATCCGCACCGCCGACCAGCCGTCCGACCAGCCGTCCGACCGGCCCGAGGACCGCTTCGAGGTCGTCTCCTACCTGGAGCACCACGGCGAGAAGCTCGCCCGGCGCTTCGACGCCGGCACGTACGTGACCCTCACCGCCGCGATGATGGATCAGGACGTCGGCCGGGGTCGGGGCGGCGTCGAGCGGGCGTTGCGGGCCTGCCCGGTGCCGGTCGCGGTCGGCGCGGTCGACTCCGACCGGCTCTACCCGCCCTACCTGCAACGGACGATGGCGGACCGGTTCGGGGTGGAATTGGACGTGATCAGCTCGCCGTACGGGCACGACGGATTCCTGCTGGAACGGGACGCGGTGGGCGCGATCGTGCGCCGCGCGCTCGGGGCGGTGCTCGGCGCACCGGCGTCGTCCGCCCCCTGACCGGCGGACCGTCCCCTCGGGCGCGGCCCGGCCGGTGGGCCCGTACGATTTCGCCCCGTGGACTGGAACCTGCGTACCTGCGCCCGCCAGGGGCACGTCACCTACCGCCCCGACGAGCAGCACCTGGCCGACCGGCTGACCGCGAGCACGGCGGCCGGACCGGTCTGGCGCTGCCTGCGCTGCGGTGAGTTCGTGCTCGGCGAGCCGCGGGGGGCCGGCCCGGCCGCCGGAGCGCCGCTGGTGCCGCGCGGAAAGGTGCTGCGGGACCTCACCGTGCTGCGGCTACTGGCCGTCGAGCGCCTGGTCCGCGCCATCCTGCTCGGCCTGATCGCCTACGGGGTGTTGCGGTTCCGCAGGTCCGAGACGAGCGTCCAGGCGGCGTTCAACAAGGCGATCCCGGCCGCGAAGCCGCTCGCGGACACGTTCCACTTCGACCTCGACCACAGCCCCACCATCGACAAACTTCGGCATCTCACCGAGACCAGCCCCCACACGCTGCTGCTCGTGGCGTTCGCGCTGTTCGGGTACGCGGCGCTGCAGCTCGTCGAGGGGGTCGGGCTGTGGCTCGCGAAACGCTGGGGCGAGTACTTCGCCGCGGTGGCCACGTCGATCTTCCTGCCCCTGGAGGGGTACGAGCTCACCGAGCGGGTCACCGTCCTGCGGATCGGCGCGCTCCTCATCAACATCGCCGCCGTCGTCTACCTGGTCTGGTCGAAACGCCTCTTCGGGGTCCGAGGCGGCGGTGCGGCGTTCGAGGCCGAGCGCGAGAGCGAGGTCATCCTGGAGGTCGACACCGCCGCCGGTGAACCGGCCGCCCACGACGCACCCCCGACCCCGTCGCCGGCCTGACCAACCTTCCCGCCCGACCCACGACGGCGCGGGTGTGGACAACGTTGCGAGCTGTGGACGGGCGGACGCGTTCCGGGACGAAGTCGGTCAGGCTGCCCGCATGCCGGGATACAGCGCGCTCTGGCCAACGGCGGAGACGGTGGGCGACCTCGCCCGCCGGCAGCACGAGGTCGTGGCCCGGCCCCAGTTGCACGCGCTGGGCGTCACCCGCGGCCACCTCCATCACGAGGTGCGGGCCCGGCGCTGGCGGTTGGCCGGGCAGCGGGCGGTCATCCTGCACCGGGGTGAGCCCACCCCGGTGCAACGAATCTGGGTCGCGCTGCTCAACGCCGGCCCCCGGGCCGCCGCCGGCGGGCTGACCGCGGCGGCCCTGGACGGGCTGGCCGGCTTCCGGCGGCCGCCCCGGACCCGGCTCGACCGGTCCCTCGTCGACGCCGCGACCTGGGCCACCGACCCGGTCTTCGCTTGCGGCCTGCTCGCGGCGGCGGTCCAGCAGCGGCTGACCACCCCGGGCCGGCTGCGGGTGGAGCTCGCAACCCGGCGGGCCGGTCGGCACCGACGACTGCTGCTCGCGGTTCTGGGCGATATCGAGGGCGGCGCGCAGTCGTTCGCCGAGATCGACGCCGGCCGCCTGGGCCGGCGGGCCGGGTTGCCGGCCCCGACTCGACAGGCGGTCGCCGTCGACCCGCTCGGCCGGCGGCGCTACCTCGACCTGTACTGGGATCCACCCGGGCTGTGCGTGGAGATCGACGGCGCCTTCCACCTGCGGGAGGAGGACTGGCGCCTCGACATGGACCGCCAGAACGACCTCGTCGCGGACGGCCGGCGCGTGCTCCGCTTCCCGACCATCACCGTGCGGGCGACCCCCGACCGTTTCCTCGACCAGGTCGCCCGCGCCCTCGCCGCCCCACCCGGCTGGTAACCGGGTCGGGTTACTCGTCGCGGGGCCCGAAACGGACACCCACCGGTCCCCCTACCGC
>JAMFSN010000091.1 GCA_026225295.1 Frankia alni | reverse complement strand
GCGGGCCTCGTCGTGTGCAGCGTCCACCCCGGCCGGGCCCGGAGCAGGCCGGTTCCTGCACCTGAAGGTTTCCGGCGAGAAGATCTAGCGGACCCGGGTCGGTCGGGGGGCCGAGCACGCTTGCTGGTCAATTGCCCGCTCGAAAGGTGACGAGGGGACTGTTGACCTGGGCGACGCGAAACGTTCGGCGGCGCGGACAGAAGCCGGACACGGATGGGCCGCCTGGCAGTTGCACCGACGCACTACTCGGCGCCGCGAAGCGGAGTCCCGACACGGTGCGTCCTCATCAGGATCGGACTAATGGTGTCGACGATGCGTCGGATGTCGGTGGTGGCACTGCGATGGTGCAGGCGCAGGTACTGCCGGCGCCCGAGGGGCGCGATCTCCCCGGGAAGCTCGCTCGCGGTGGGAAAGGGGGCGCCGTCTACGACCACCGGGATCAGGGCGATGCCGGCTGTAAGCGCCGCAGTGATCTCCTGGCGCACCCAGTCGCCGGGCTCATCGACGCGGCGGCGGCCTCGAGCGTCGCGAGCGAGCCAGCCTGGACCGATCAGCGGCAGCACAACCGCGGACTCCCGTATCCCCTGAATGATTCGGTCGGGAAAGTCCTCGCCGGGCCGGATGGACCGACTGGCGCGGAAGACGTGGTCGCGGCCGTAGCGCCGGGACAGCGTCTCGTCCAGCGCGACCGACCACCCTGCGGTGTCGAGGCGATAGTTGATGAATACGCTTCCGGCCACCGACCGGGTCTGACCTGTTCGCATAGCTGGGGGCTCCTTGCGGGAGTTCGGCGGCATCGCCGACCGCGATGCGCCGGTGCTGGCGCCTTTCGGACGAGTAGAGGAGACCGCCTTCATCTGGACGCCGTCGAACATGCCGGGCTACCGTTACCGGGGGCGGAAGCGGCGCGCCAAGAGGGCACTGGTCACCAGGAATCGCGCCGCTCTCGGGAGGCTCCTTCGTGGAGGCGCGGATGGCTGGTCCAGGCGAAAATCCAGGTGACCCGGTGCCCGGCTTCTCGCCCGAGTCGGAGCCCGCTCGGAGATTGTCCGCCCTGCGTTCAGCCGTGGAGTGCGACGAGGTTTCTCCGCGTGACGCGAGCCTGTGGGCCGGGCTGGCTGGCTTGAAGGCCCTGCCGGAGAAAAAGATCGACGCGCCCGTGGCCTACGGCGTCAGTGCGCGGCAGGCGTTCACCGTCGAAACCCAGGTCGGTGGCGCGCTGCGGCGGATCGGGCCTGGGGTCCAAGGTGCCGGGCCGGTGGTGGATGTGGCTGGGCCAAGCGATGCGGCGCCCGGTGGAAAACCGTCTGGGACGGCAGATGCGCTCGCCTTGCTCGAGGGGGAGCTCGCTTTGTCGGACCACAGGTACCGGGACGACGGGCAACGGGCCGTCCAGGCATTGCGTGCCCGGTTAGACGACGCACCTCTTCCGCGCGCGAAAGAGGTCGCCGGACCAGTGGACGGCCGGCGCCGGGTGCGCCAGCACCGCTACCGGGCGCACCTTTCAGCCCGTAGGGAGCTGCTACACGCGGATCCGGCGCATAGCGTAGGGCAGCCGTATCTGGTGCTTCCGTCCCAGCTGACGCCGGGTGACCTGCCCCACGTCCCGGCCCGGCAGCTTCGGCGCGGAAACCCGCCCGAGCTTGCCTGGCTGGCCGGCCAGGTTGCCGAGCTGGAGCGGTCTTACCGGGAGCGCGATGGCGCGGCGGCCCGGCTCGCCCGCATCACTGCGTGGGCCTTTGCTCGGTATGGCGCCAGCCCGGACCCGCTCCTGGAGGCGAGAGCGCTGAAGGTCGCTGCGGCGGTCGCGCGCGAGGAGGGCGGTATGGCTGCCTACTGGCTCGCCGAACGGGTCCGCTATCTGGTCGGCGACCGGCACATTTATGCGCTCGGTGCTTCCCACGACTCGATCATCGTGCTGCGCAACAACGGCTACTGGGCAGCATCGCGGTCGGTCATGGCTCGCTCCCTGTCCTTCCTGCGTCACGGTGAGGACGGCGATGGCAGCATGGACGACCCAGATGCATGGATCAGTTACAGGCGGCTCCTCGGTCAGCTCACCACGCATTATTTCACCGGTCCTCAGCAGGTCATCGGCGCCGACGACGCTCGGGCCTACCTTCGGGTGGACGTTGAAGAATCGGGCATCGGATACGACGCGTACTGGTATCCCGCGATGCAGCGCAACCTCTTCGAGATCGAGATGGTCGTCGCGCGTCGGCGTTCGCTCGCGACCGGCGAGCGGTTCTGGCTGCCCGACGCTAGTCGTCGGCTGCTGGACCTGGCCGACGGCGCGATGTCCAGGTGCGTGTCGCCGATGTGGCAGGCGCAATGGGCGCTGCTGCGGATGCGGTTGGGACTGTTCCGGCGAGATCCTGCCGAGGTGCAGGACGCGGCGAACGCATACTTCGTGGCGGGAACAACGGCGCCCTACGTGATCCGCGACCACGCGAGCGAGCGCCACGAATACCGGCGTAATCGTCAAGCCGCGGCGCGTGTCGACAAGGTGCTTGCCCGCGTTCTACCAGAATTGCCCCCCGAACGTGAGTTGGCGGATCCCTGACCGGCCGTTCAGCCGTTTTCTGGTGCCGGTCGCGCAGCTCTCGGTTCCTGGGCGGCGGCGGGGCCTCGCCGCTACCGGTCGGCTACCTGCGAGCACGGCTTTGTCGCCGGCACCGCGGTGGTGCGGGTGTCGCGGTTCTGGTCGCTCTATCAGGCGGCTGAGTACAACCGGGCCGTGTAGACGCGCTGACCCGAAGCGCCGAGCGCGGGGGGAGGGTCAGGACGGTGGGCCTGCCCACGGCCGGAGCGATCGCTCCCACTACTCCGGTCACCGACCGGGGTAGGACGTCGCCGCGGGCCTGGGTCGCGGCGTGTTCCCCGGACGGGTGGGACTCCCCAACCGTGGCGGCCGGCTTCCCGACCCGGCTGTCAGTCGGTTGTCTGTCGGGGTCGTCCACGTTTCGGTAGTGGTTTCGCCTGGTTGGGCATCCGCCCGGCCTCGGTGAGTGCGCGGCGGAGCAGCATTTCCACTTGGGCGTTGAGGCTGCGGAGCTCGTCGTCGGCCCACCGGATCAACGCGTCGTGTACCGCCGGGTCGATCCGCAGCAGCACGGGGCGCCGTTCGCTCACGTATACAGCGAGCCGGTGTTCACGACCGGCGACGGCGGCTGGTCGCCGCACAGGACCACCATCAGATTGCTCACCATGCTTGCCTTGCGCTCCTCATCCAGGTCAACCACGCCGTTCTCGGTCAGTCGGTTCAGCGCGAGTTCCACCATGCCGACCGCGCCTTCGACGATCCGCGACCGGGCCGCGACGACCGCGTTGGCCTGCTGGCGGCGCAGCATGGCCTGCGCGATCTCCGGGGCGTAGGCCAGGTGGGAGATGCGGACCTCCACGATCTCGACGCCGGCGATCGACACGCGGGCCGCGACTTCGCTGGCTAGCGCGGCGGCGACAACGTCCGTCGAACCGCGCAGCGACGTCCCCGTGCCGGAGGTGTCGTCGTAGGGATGGCTGGTCGCGACGTGGCGCAGCGCCGACTCCGCCTGGACCGCGACGAAGTTGCGGTAGTCATCGACGGCGTAGGTCGACTTCGCGGTATCGGCCACCTGCCAGACCGCGATCGCGGCGATCTCCACCGGGTTGCCGTCGGCGTCGTTGACCTTGAGATGATCGGTTTCGAAGTTGCGGACCCGGACGCTGACGCTGCGTCGCACCGTGAGCGGCAGCACCCACCAGAACCCCGGGCGGCGCACGGTGCCGACGTAGCGGCCGAAGAACTGTACGACCGAGGTCTGTCCCGGCGACACGATCACCAGCGAGGACAGGATCAGGACGGAGGCCACCAGCGGGAGCCACAGCCACCCGCTGTCGTGCTGCGCGGCGACGACTGTCCCCCAGATGCATCCGGCACCCACCAGCACACCCAGCCAGCCGCTGACGGCAAGCGCGGGGCGCTGCGTGATGTCGACGCGGGCGTCCTGATGCCCCACTGGCCCTGTCCCAGATGACTCGACGGTACTCATGGTGCTCCCCTCACTAAAGTGATATCAGATAGATATCACTTTGCGGGTCGGCCGTCCAGACTCGCCGCGCGTCCGAGGCCGCCGACGAACTGCTGTCTCGACGCCCCACGGCAAGGGGACGTACGGGTAGGCCGGGGTTCGGGCGCCGGCTTGGTCGAGCGGCGTGCCGTGTTCGGGTGTCGAGGGTGCAGCTAACTGCGCCGCGGGTTTGCCGTAGCTGCTGTTCGTCGCGGGCGCCGATGATGACTGAGCTGACGGTGGGCCGGCCGAGCAACCGGTTCAGCGCGATCTGTGGCACCGGCCGCCCGGTCGCGGCGGCTATCTGGTTGAGCTTGGCGCCTGGCACGGACACCCGGCCTGAGGTGGCTGCGGCCGCCAGGGAGGATGACGCGAACAAGCCCCCGCTTAACGGGTGGTCGCAGGTTCGAACCCTGCCGCGCCCACGCTGGATCATGTAAATCGGGCTTTGACCCGCGGAAACTCGCGCTCGGGACGATCAACCGACGGTGCGGGTCCGCTGGTACTGCGAGCCTCTCCGGGTAGGCGGGCGGTCGTCGGTGCGGAGCTGCCGGTATCGCGTGGATCTGCTGTGACCTGCGTTTTCCGCTGATGGATCATGCCGGGCGGTTGGGTATGCCGCTCTGCGAGCGACCTACTGTACGAAGCGGAGGGGTCTTCCGGTTTGGTGGTCGGGGTTGCCGGGTGCGTGCATCGGACTCCGCAACTGGGCTCGGGTGATCACCGTGGTGCTGGGGTCGCTGGTCCGTGTGGCTGCAGGGTCCGTGGGTGAGGGAAGCCGAGGCTGGTGTATCCCGGCGTACGTTTCTTCAGGGATGAGGCGAGGACTGGGGTCGCGTGGTCGTGGTAGTCGTGGACCTCGGCTGTCGCTTTCCCGGGATGGGGTCGCAGGATCCGGCCCACGAACTGGATGAGCTTGCCGTCGTAGCTGACGGGTGCGGCGAGGAACAGTGTGTCCAGGGGTGGGCAGTCGAAGCCTTCGCCGACGAATGAGCCGGTCGCCACGACCGTCAGCGGCGGCCCTTCCGGTGTGGGCACAAGTCGACCGAAGGCGGCTTTGCGGTCTTTGGCGCTCATGCCGCCGCGCAGGCAGACCGGGTCGTGGCCTCGGGCGCGAAGGGCGTCGGCGAGGCGGTCGATGTGGGCGGTGCGCCCGGTCAGGATGAGGCAGTGGCGTCCGTCGGCGAGCGCGACGGCGACGTCGTCGGCGATCTGGTGGTTGCGGGCTTCGTTGGCGGCGAGGTCGCTGTGGATGGTGGCCATGCCGCCGGGTCGGTTGGGGTCGGCGTCGCCGGTGTAGCGGTAGTTGGTGCGGTGCAGTACGAGCACGGGGGTCGGCGCGGGGGCGCGCGGCAACGTGCCGGCGGTCTCCCCGGGGCTCAGGTCGAGGTGGTCGGCCGGGTGGGCGGCGGTTTGCGGGCTGATGGTGTGGCGGATAGGGCCGAGTTGCAGGGTGATGAGGTCGTCGAGGCGGTCGCGGCGGCGGGGGGTGGCGGTCAGGCCGATCCAGCGGCGGGCGGGGATCTGGCGGACGGCGTGTTCGAATCCGGCGGCCGGGACGTGGTGGCATTCGTCGGCGATGACCAGGCCGTAGCCGGCGGTGAGTTCGGCGACGTTGTCGCGGCGGGCGAGGGTTTGCAGGGTCGCGATGTCGATGGTGCCGGTGGTCCGGGACCGGCCGCCGCCGAGTTGGCCGGCTTTGACGCCGAGGAGGTCGCGTAGGCGGGTGCGCCACTGGTCAGCGAGCGTTTTACGGTCGACGAGGATCAGGGCCGAGGTGGCGTGGGTGGCGATCAACGCGCAGGCGATGACTGTCTTGCCGGCGCCGGGTGGTGCGACGAGGACCCCGAGGTCGTGGGGGCGTAGTGCTTCGACGGCGGCCTGCTGTTCGCCGGTCAGTGTGGCGTGGAAGGTCAGCGTTTGCGGGGTCCCGGTCGCGCGTTCGTCGGTGATTTCCCAGCGGCTGCCGGCCTGGCGGACGAGGTCAGCGAGCCGCTCGGTAAGACCGCGGGGCAGGATCAGCCCGCCGTCGAGCGTCTCGTCGTAGCTGCGTAGGAAGCGGGCGACGTTCCACGTCGATAGGCGGAGGCGTTGGCGTTCGTGGAACAGCGGGTTGGGCATGGACGCGGCGTGTTTGAGCGTGGCGTGTAGGGCGGGGGTCAGTTCGCTCGTCTCGACCCGGGTTCCGGCGGCCAGCCGAACCTGGAGGACCGGCGGGACGGGCGGTCGGGTGCGCGTGCTGCGCGCCAGGCTGAGCCGTTCAACGGCCGGGCCGACCACGACGTCGCCGACCTTGCTCGCCAGTTGGGAGACCTCACGCGGGGTGAGCCGGGCGACGGTGGACAGGTACGCCCACTGGTCGGCGTGCGGCTCCAGCGTGGCCAGATCGAGAAATACCGTCGCGCCGTCCCGGCGGCGTTCGCCGTGCAGCGGGGCCGCGATCAGGTTCCCGACGCTGCCCGAGGTGGGCAGCACGTCCTGCGACGGGAAGAGCCGGTCGTAGCTGGTCAGGTCCATCCGGCCCCGCAGGGCCATGGCCTCGCGCAGCAGGCCAGCACCCAGCGCGCGGGCGGTGGCCGCCGGGACCGGGCCGGTGAAGAACACCCAGACGTGGGCCCCGACCCCCGACCGGGACACCTCCAACGCGGCCGGTGCTCCGACCGCCCGCGCGGCCTTCAGATAGGAGAGTGCGTCCAACATCGCCGCTGGTCCGTCGAAATCGGCCGCCAGCCAATGGCAGGTGTCACCGTCGAGCAGGGGATACAACCCCAGATGGATCTGGCCGGAAAGGTGAGCGACCAGAACGTCCGATGTCAGCGGCAGATAGTTCCTGGTGTTCTCGAGGGCCTTGCCGCGCCAGCCGCCTGCGCGGGCCGGTGACCAGCCCGAGCGTCCTGTCCGGGTGTTTTCCCAGCGGGTGGCGTACACGTCGGTACGGGCGGCGAACAGCTTGGCGAAGAAGGCGACCTTCTCCTGCGGCGTTGAGCGGTGGTCGATTGATCCGGGGGCCGCGTCGAACAGTCCCGATTGGACCGGCGCGGGTAGCGTCGCCTGGCGGGGTGTCAACTCCAGCAGTCGCAGCAACCGGTTGTTCTCGGCCCGTAGTCGCGTCACCTGCGCCCGCAGTTCAGCGAGGTCACCCCTGGAATCGTCCTGACCGTCCGTGTCCGAACCCACACCTGAACCGTACCGATCGTCGCGATCGCCCAGATCGCGTGGACGCCTGGTCGGCGCTCTGGTCTGCGAGAACGATCGCAGCGGTGTAGGGCCGGCTGGTGCGGGCGAGGTGACGTTGTCGGCAGGCCCGGCTACCCTGAAGTCATGTCCGATGCCCCGATCCCCGACGAGGGCCAGCTTGCCGCGGTCGCCCGCGAGGCTGCCGCGTCCGGGCAGGTCGCCTACCTGACTGACCGGGGTCGGCGGCTGGCCGCAATCGTGCCTGCTGCCCAGGCCGAGGTGCTCGAGCGAGGCAACGCGCCGAGGCAGGGCCGACGGGTCCTGGGGGCCCGCGGCGCCGGTCGCAGCGGACAGCACGACATCTCCGAGCGGATCGAGGAGATCCTCGCCAGCGAGGTTGCGCCATAGCGCTCGTCGTGGACGCGGGCCCGCTCTACGTCGACGCCGATGATCGCCACCACGAGGCCTGCGCGGACCTGTTGGAGACCCATCCCGGACCTTTGATCGTCCCCACTCTGGTGGAGGGCGAGTTCGGTGAAGGCGGCTGTGAGCCGGTGGTGGGGTTGGGTGTCGATGGCGAGTTCGTAGTGGCCGCGGCGGACGTTGTGAACGAAGGTTGTGCCCGGAGCCGATGACCTGCGCGGATCTCAGACGTTTCAGGCCGCGCATCGGGCGGAGCCGGGCTTTCAGCCGGCCGTGGTCGCCTTCGATCGGGTTGTTTGCGTACTGGGCGTCGACGTGGTGGGCGGCGGGGAGCTGCACGCCCCGAGGACCCGGGGGTAGGAGGTGGCCCGGTCGGTGGTCACCTCGACCGGCCTCCGACCCTGGGACAGGGCCTGGATGAAAAAACGGCGGGCGGTGGCCAGATCCCGCCGTTCGGACGCCAACACATCGATGACCTGGCCGAACTGGTCGACCGCCCGGTACAGATACGTCCAACGGCCCGCGACCTTCACCTACGTCTCATCCACGAACCACCGGTCCCCCGGCAGGTGACTACACGGCCGGGCCGCCTCGATCAGCAACGTTGGGTGAACCGCTGGACCCACCGGTAGACCGTCACGTGATCGACGACGATCCCGCGCTCCGCGAGTAGCTCCTCGACGTCCCGGTAGGACCGGCCGTACCGCAGGTACCACCGGACCGCTAGGACAATCACCTCGGCTGGGAACCGGAAACCGGCGAACTCCGAGGTCCAGACCGGGGCACGGACACGACGACGACCCATCCTTCGATCATGCGCGTCCGGCCAGCCCAGCGGTGGTTCCCGCCAACGCAACAGTGCCACCAGCCGCTGCAGATCGAGCTGGAAAGTGGCCGGGGGTCAGGGCGGGGCGGTGAAGCGGTAGCCGGCGCCGCGCACCGTTTGCAGGCTTCCGGCACTGTCACCGAGTTTGCGGCGGAGGGCGCTGATCACGACTTCGACGACGTTGCTGCCGCCGCTCCAGTCGTAGCCCCATACGTCGCGCAGCAGCGCCGCCCGGCCGACGACCCGGCCTTCGCGTTCGTACAGGTACTGAAGGACATCGAATTCCAGCTTCGTGAGATCGGCGCGGGTTCCGTCGAGGATGAGCTGGCGGCGGTCGGGGTCGAGCAGGGCGTCTTCGTCAATGAGCATTTCCCGCGCGGCGAGGTCGGTCAGCCAGCCGTCGATGGAGGACGGTCCGAAGTCGTTGTAGAGGGCATGATATGTGGTCCCCCCGATCTCGGCGGCGCCGTCCGGGAGACGGGCGAAGCCGAGCGGCGCGAACTGGGACAGCGCCGCGGCGGGATCTGCGGCCAGCGAGTAGATGCGCCGGAGCCGGGGCCGCATTTCCAGGTAGCGCCGCTTGAGGTCGAGGACCAGGGCGGCGTGGGCCGACGTCGTGGCCTCGCCGCCGTCGGCGGCCAGCATGTGGCGGAGAAAGAGCACCTGCTGGCCGCGTGGCACCGGGTTGGCGCGCAGGTGTTCGCGCCACGTGGCGGCCACCGGGTCCGCGGCGAGGAGCCAGGCCGGCACGGAGGTCGCCTCGCACAGGCACTGGAACGCGGCGGGGGACCCGTCGGGGTCCCGGGCGACGCGGAACGCGGACGGCATCGTGTCCCACCAGGACCGCATGACGGTGACTGCCCCGGCGGGCTGGTGCATGCCGGCGATGGCGGTGATCCGGGCTTCATCGGCCGTCCGCGCTGGTTCGACCGCGTACCGCTGGCTGGCGGTGGGGAAGAACGCCTCCCGTACAGCCGGGTTCGTGATGAGGTAGAGCAGGTCGGCGGTGTAGCGCCACAGATCCGCCGGCGGGGCGGTGCGCAGCTCGCGCCGCAGTTGCCGCCAGGCCGCGATCTTGTGGGAGCGGTAGGCCGGCGGATCGTTGGCCCGCAGCAGCGCCGCGACGACTTCGAGCACGGTCTCGTGCAGGACGAGACCGTCCGGTCCGAACTCCACGAACGGCAGCGGGCGCAGCATGTCGTAGGCGTCGTGCGGGGATACATCCGGCAGCAGGGCACCGAGGAGCGACAGGGTCGGCCGGCGGAGCGTGCAAACGGCGTCGAGCACGGCCCGGGTCGGCTGGTCGAGGCCGGAAAGGTAGACCCGGGCGAGTTCGGTGACGACGGTGGCGATCGCGGTGTCGGGGACCGTGAGGTCCGGGCGGGCGCCCCGCGTGGAGGCGGCGAGCCGCAGGGCCAGCGGGTGGCCGTGGGTGAAGCGGGTGAGCTGGGCGGCGTCGGCGCCGCTGAGTCCTTCGCGGCGCAGCAGCGCGGCGGCGTCTGCGGCGGCCAGGTTCGCTAGCGGCACCGTAGCCAGCAGGTCCCCGAAGTCACTGATCCAGGCTGCGCCCGGCGGCTCACGTCCGGCCAGCACCAGCCTGGTGTTGTCGCGCAGGCTCGGCACGAGTTCCTGCCGCAGCCAGGTGTCCAGCAACCGGAGCTGTTCGTAGGTATCGAGAACCAGCACCACCCGGTCACCGCGGTCGCTGAGCGCGGCGGCGGCCTCGGCGACCGTAGCCCTAGGTCGGGTCCCGATAGGTGGCTCAGCCCGCGGCGCCCCGATCGCGCGGTCGAGCGCGACGAGGAAACCGCGCTCGGTCGGCTCGATGCCACCGCAGTCCAGGCTGACGACGGCGGCGCCGTGCGCCCGCGCGTCCTCGGCGAAGGCGGCGAGCAGCGCGGATTTGCCGATCCCCGCGATGCCGTGCACGGCCACGACCAGGGGGCGGTTACCTTCGACCAGTTCGAGCAGCACTGCCCGTTCCGCCTGCCGGCCGACCACAGCGGACACGCGGGCCCCCAGCAACGTTCGCAGGGTCCCGCTCAACGTCCGTCCGGTCGTGTTTCAGTCATAATCAGTACCAGCCTCGGGTCACCTTCGTGGGCCCGGCCAGGACCGAGAAGTCCCTGACGGCCACGTCCGTCATGTTCGGGTTCGCCTGCAACCCCTGGAAGATATTTCCGTCCTCGTAGGCCCTCATCGCGGCGACATTGTCCCACGTGTAGACGCCGCCGTAGGTGTTGGTCCGCTGGTTGGCCAGCCAGATTTTCGCGCGCAGACCCGGCAGCGCGGCGACCCCGGGCGCGTTCTGCTCGGCATGCGCCTCATACGCCGCATCGTCGATGCCGTCCAGCTTGAACGTGATGACCTGAATAGGCATGTCGTGCTCCTTTCGGTACGTGGTGACGCACGCAGTGCGATCCCGTCACTGTTGACGTGATCACGGTAGGGGCGGCGGGGGCCGCGTCGGTGAGCCGTGGCTGAGGCGAAGCTGAGCCGGGCCGCTCAGCTTCGCCTCACGTTCGGCTCAGCCGGGCCGGCCGCCCGCGGCCTAGCGTCCGGGGAAAGGCCTGATCCATCCCCGTTGCGGAGGTTTCCGATGAACACTGAACTGATCGAGCAGAACGTTCACTGGCTGCTCGGCGCGATGACCGGCGGCGCGACCACGGCCGGCCGGAAAATGGTGGCTGCCCGTGCGGGCCCAGCCATTGCGAACTCCCGTCGAGTCGATATCCGGAAATCGGCCGTGACGGGTATATCTGCCGCTGACGCGCGGCAACCTCCCGGATCTGTCCTATATTCGCGGTCGCGAATTTGACAGTCCGATCCGCCGCCCAGCCGGTGAATCTAAGCTCGCCACCGACAGCGAGCCGGCATTGTTCGAGCCTCCGCGATCCGGACCATGAACCCGGTCGGATCGCCGCCACCGGCCGCGGTCGGACAAAACGAATCCGCACCGATTACCACCCACGCCTCTTCCGGTTCGGAAGAATCACCAGAAAGGAGATACACCATGTCGAAAATCAGAGGAGCCGCCGCGGCCGGGGTCGCGGCGATGGCCACCGCGGGCGTCGTGGTCGGGTCCACCGGGGTACTGGCGAGTACCCCGGTGCACTACACGCGGTTCTCGATGGTCCGCTCGACCGCGGCCACCGCGTCGGCCCGTTGTCTGCCGCGGGCCACCGCGGCGGTCAGCATCCGATCGACCGGGCCGACCGAGACCATGCGGGTTATCGCCTCGGGCCTGCCCGCGTCCAAGGAGTTCGACCTGTTCGTCATCCAGGTACCGAACGCCCCGTTCGGTCTCTCCTGGTACCAGGGGGACCTGGAGACCGACAGCCACGGGCGGGCCGACGGCACCTTCGTCGGGCGATTCAGCACCGAGACCTTCGCCGTGGCGCCCAATGTCGCGCCGGCTCCGGTCCTGCACGCCGGCAAGGACGCGGCGAGCAACCCGGCCTTCAAGCCGCTGCACACCTTCCACCTCGGGTTGTGGTTCAACTCGCCGAGGGACGCGGTGGCGGCCGGCTGCTCGGGCGCGACCACACCGTTCAACGGCGACCACACCGCCGGCATCCAGGCTCTGAGCACCCGCAACTTCCCCGCCGCTCGGGGTCCGCTAAGTGCCATCAGGCCCTGACCGGGGCCGCCTGACCAGGAAGTGTGCGCCGGGATGAGGGCCGCCGGCCTCCACCCGGCGCACACTTCGCGGGTCGGGACGCCCGTCCCCCCGACAGGGTCGCGCACCGGAGATGGGACACCGTGCGCCCATACCTGCGCCGGGACCGCGACGATCCTCGACGCGGCCCGGCGGGTGGACTCGGCGACCCTGCGCCACGAGCCGCGCCGGTTGCGCCGGGCGTTGGTCCGCTGGAATTCCGAGTCGCGGGTGCAACTCCTGCTGCCCGGTCTGGCCGCGGCGCTGCGGGTGCACCCGGCCCCGGCCGAGGGCGCATAGTGCGGATGCCCGGGGATCCGCGACCGGATCAGGGCGCGGGCGCGACCGACGCGAGGACCTCGAAGGCGAACGCGGCCGCGTGTCGGGCCGCGACAGGCTGCCATTCCTGGTCACTGGCGGTGTCCTTGCCGCTCAGCAGGTCGGAGATGCCCCGGATCACCAGCGAATCGATCGCCGGATTGACGTACGCGGCCTGCATGAAGCCGAAACCCTCCATCTCGACGGCCAGCGCGTCGTCGCAGTGGCGGTCGAGTAACCGGGCGACCTGGGAACGGCTGTGGGTCACGACCTTGCCCCCGGCGGCCAGGGGCCGGACGTGGGCGCCGGGCGGCGGGGACGGGCACGACGGCTTGATACGGCGTTGCCAACCGCGCTCCCGGGCGACCCGCTGGGCCCGCTGGACCAGCCGGAATGACGGTTGGTAGGTCTTGATGCGGGAGACGAAGCCCCGTTCGGCGGACTCGCCGGCCTCATAGCCGTAGATCGCGTTGGCCGCGACGACGTCGCCGAGCACGGCGTCGCGCCGGCCGCCGGCCACCCCGACGAACAGCACGGCGGCGGGCGAGAAGACGTGGATGGCTCGTTCCACCTGCACCGCGGCCGGGGCGTTCCCGGCGCCGGTCTGAGCGGTCACGACCCGCCAGGTGACGTGCCGGCCGGGAAAATCCGCGAGTTCGTACAGCGAGCCGCGTTCCTCCCGCTCCGTCGGCGTCCCGACCAGGTGCTCGCGCACCGCTCCGTACTCCAGGCCCAGCGCCGTGAGGATGACCGCCGTCGGGGTCCGCCCGCCGACGGTTGTCGGGCCGGGTGTCACGCCGGATCCGGCCCGTCGGGGGAACCCGGCGCCGACGACCGGGCCGCGATCACCGGGATGGATGTGCCCACAGCGCGCAGGACCTCCTCGAGGGCGGCCAGTTCGGCCCGGGTGTACGCCAGAAAGTAGATCACCCGCAGGGCCGTCGCGGGTGTCGCGGTCAGGTAGTCGGCGGCCGCGCCGACCAGCGTCCGGGCCGTCGGGGCGATCGGCGCGCCGCCCACGCCCGTCCCGAGCAGCGGGAACAGGATGCTGCCGGCGGTCTCGCCCGCGCCGGCCAGCCGGTCCGCCTCGACCAGGGCGTTCGTCACGCACCGGCCCACGTCGCGGACCGGTCGGAAGCCGGCGCCCGGCTCGCCGTACACGGCGGCCACGTGAATCACGTGATGGACCGCATTGCTCTCCCTCAGCGCGCCCGCGCCGGTCACCATCGCCGTTCCCGGGGCCACCGGCCGCCGGCCGCCGACCGTGGCCGCCAGTTCGTCCGCGATGACGTCCGCGATCACCCAGCCGGCCTGGTCGCGTTGGGCTCCCCAGTAGCGGATGATCGCCGAGATCGAGAATTCGGTGAACCGGGACATCTCCATGTCGGTGTTTTCGCTGCTGACCCAGATGTCGGCGCAGCGGACCCGGTCAATGGTTCCGGCGACGATCCCCAGCCGGCCGGGGCCGTGGACCGGGGCGGCCAGCTCGAACAGTTGGATGGCCGGGCCGACGGCCTCGGTCAGGCGGCGGGGATCGGCCGCGTCGCCGCGGCCCTCCGGCGGCGACAGCCCGGGAACGAGCCGACCCAGCTCCGCGACCACCCGGGCCATGTCGGCGTCGACGCCGCGGTGGTGCAACCGGAGGTACTGGCATCGCGCCAGCGCGGCGATGTCGTCCGGCAGCGCACCGTCCGGCAGCGGGGTGGCGTCCTCGACCAGGATCGGAATGATCCGGATACCGAGGCTGAGCGCCTCCTGGAGCTCCCGCCGGACCCAGTCGTCCGTACCGCCGAATCGGCCGCGGTCGCCATTCTCGAGCAGGCTGAGCCAGCGGGGACCGACCACCGCCAGCATCACGTCGCACCGGCGCAGATTCTCGAGGATTTCCCGGGCGAAGTCGGCGCCGGGCCGGATGGAGTGCGAGGCATGGAAGATCGCTGAGGATCCGAAGTGCCCGGCCAGCTCGCGGTAGAGCAGCACCGCGTACCCGGCCTCGTCACGGACCCGGTAGTTGATGAAAACCTTCGGCACGGGGTCCCCGTCCTGGCTCCGGAAACGGCCGGGTGTGCGTGCGCTCTCGCGTTCGACCATCGTTCCATAACGGTTCGTCATTCGCCGGCGACCAGCTGTTTCCGGATCGCCCGTTGCCTGTTTCCCGGTGGTTGCGGCGTGGCCACCATTCACGTCACCGTCCGGTGATGGCGGCCCAGCAGTTCCAGTGCGAAGGCCGCCGCGTGGCGGGCCGCGCCGACCCGCCACGCCGCTTCGGGCGGGCGCTCCGCCCGGGCAATCAGCGTGGCCACGCCCCGGATGACGAGCGCGTCGACGCCGCTGTTCACATAGGCCCCCTGGAGGAAGCCGTGGCCTTCCATCTCGACCGCGACCGCGTCGCCGCAGTACCGGTCGAGCAGTCGCGCGGCGGCGGAGCCGCCGTGCGCGATCAGTTTGCCGCCGGCCGCCAGTGGGCTGATGACGGCGGTGGGCGGGGGATCGGGGCAGGTCGGCCTGATCCGCTGTTGCCAGCGATCCTGCCGGGCGACCATGCGGGCCCGTTGGAGCAGCCGGAACGAGGGGGAATGGGTCTTGATCCGGGGCAGGGCGTCATGTTCGCGCGCTTTCGCGGACTCGTAGTCGTAAATCGCGTCTGCGACCACGACATCGCCGAGACTCACCGCCCGGCGCCCCCCGGCAATGCCCACCAGCAGGACGACTTCCGGACTGAGGCGCCGGACGGCCCGGTCGACCTGGACCGCCGCCGTCGGGCCGCCCGTTCCGGCCTGCGCGAGAGCGACCGACCAGACGTTGTCACCCGCCGCGAAGACGCCGATCTCGTAAAGCGTGCCCCGTTCCTCAAGCTCCCGCCACGGGCCGGAAAGCTGCTCGCGGACGGCGTCGTATTCGACATCGAGAGCGGTGAGGATGACCGCCCGCCGCGGGGCGGTCGGATCGGTACCGGTCGGGCTGCCGCCCGCTGGCTCGGGGGCGGTCCGGGCCAGGTCGGCGACCTGGCCGGCCTGGTCAAGAGCGGTCCGCATCCGGTCCGTCTCCTCGTTGATCCGGGCGGCGAACCAGGCGGTCAACTCGCGGTCGCCGCGCAGTGGACCGGTCCCGGTCGCGTCGGCCGGCGGCGCGGGCAGGTCCACCGCGGCCCGCAGGTTGTCCTCGAGCGCGGTCAGCGCGGCCCGCATCCTCCCGAGCTGACGGTCGGCGTTCCCGGCGCGGATCCGCGCCGCCGTCAGGTCCCCAGTTCCGGCGGCCCCTCTCCCGGCGGCCCCTGTCCCGGCCGCCCCTCCCTCGGCGGCTTCCGTCCCGGCGGCGCCGGTCCGGCAGGGCCCGGTCCCGAGCGCGTCGGCCTCGCTGTCGAGGCGGTCGCGCACCACCCGGGTCGCTCGCCCATCGCCGAATACCCGGATCTGGTGCCGGACCCGGGCCGCGTGCAGCAGGTGACGGGTCAGCGGCGCCCACTGGCTGGTTCCGTCCGTCCAGACCAGGCGGTCGGCGGCCCGGCCGCGCCCGGTCGGCGCCAGGGCGACGAGCCGTCGCTGGTACGCGGCGTCCGACGGCGTCGGCCCCGCCTCCCAGATCAGTAGGCCGCCGGCGTCGGGAGCCAGCGCGACGTCGTCGTACCGCCGCCACCAGCCGAGGGCGGTCGGTGCCGGGACGGAGGCCCGGACCGCCCGGGCCACCTGGTCGCCGGCCGGCCGCCCGTCCGGGCGCTCGGCCGCCGGGCCGTAGAGACCGAGGAAGAGCCGGGCCTCGCCGAGCACCCCGGCCGGGAGGTCCTCCCACCCGCCATCGGCGGCGGTCCAGGCCGCTTCCAGGTCCGCCCACACCGCGTCCGCCCCGCCGGTCGCCGCCGCCGCGCTGGTCGCGTCCGCCCCGCCGGTCACGGCCGGGGCCGCCATCACCGAAAGAGCGGCGACGTTGTCCTCGAGCCGGACGACGGCCTGCCAGATCCCGGGCCCGGGGCGCCCGGCGGCGGCGACGGTCTGACCGCCGGCCCGGTCCGGCGGTTCGTCGGGGAGGTCGACGCCGACGCCCAGGCCGGGCACCGGCCGGGTCAGGTCGAAGGCCCCGGCGACCGCCGGCCAGCGGCGGCGCAGGTGGGCCCACCCGGCCGCCGCGTCCGCGCCGGCCACGGTCACGAAGGTGTGGACCAGGAACGACGGTTTCGACAGCGAGAACTCCGCGGCCGCCGGCGCCGCGGCCGGGCCGCGCCGGACGTCGTCCACGGTTCGCCCTTCCCCCGCCGGGATGAACCTTCGGCCACCGCGATCGTATGCCGGCGGCGATCGCGGACTGTGGCTTCACGGACTGGGCCGTCAGGCCGCCGGAGGTCCCGCCCGCGCCGCTTCGTTACGATCAAGACATGGCCGACGCGGAGCTGGTCCTGGACGCGGTCGTCGTCCTCGGTGACCTGGTCACCTGGGAGCTGCCGGACACCCTGTGGCCGAAGGCCGAGGCCGCTCTTGGCCGGCTCGCGTCAGCCCTCGACGACGACGACCCAAAGGCGTTCGCGCGGGCGCTCGGGGACCTGGAGTACCTGAGCGAGCAACGTACCGAGACCTCGCTCGGTGACGAGCCGACGGACCCGGCTCCGCCGACCGTGCGCGAACGCAGCGTCGAGTTGGTCGACCGGTTGGTCTCGTCCGGCGGGGCGGCCGCGTCGGATGGCGCCCCCAAGACCGGGAAGACCGGGAGGACCGGGAAGGCGGACGGGCGGAAGGCGGACACGGGCGGGCGAGCCGACCGCGGCGGTGGCCGCCGGTCCGGCCGGTAGGCCCACTCCGACATCCTTCGTGGCGCGCCGACCCGCTCGACTCCGGCGCCGGCCTCGTCCCTCGGCTCGCTCCCGGCGCCCGCTCACCCGCCGGCGTGGACGTGCGCCGCCCAGGCGGACGGGCGGTCCGGGTGTTTTCTCCGCTGGACCCGGACGGCCGCGTGCAGGGCCCGGGCCGGGTCGAGGACCGCCGCTGACCGGCCGCCCGCCAGCAGGAACCGGTAGAAGGCGGCCGCCGTGCGCTCGGCCACCGTGTCGTAGACCGGCCACAGCGTCCCGACCACATGCCCGTAGCCGGCAAGCTGAAAGGCCGACGACACGTGAATGGCCTCGTCGGGCAGCTGGGCGCCGCCGAACGCCGTGGTGCAGGCGGACAGATAGGCCAGGTAGGGCCCCTCCCCGGTCGGCAGGGAAAGCTGCGCGACCCGCAGCGGCCCGTCGGCCAGGGCGAGGTAGCTGTCCGACGGGCTGGCCGGGTCGGCCGTCGCATGGCAGGCGAAATGCGACCAGCTGCTCGTCCGCAGCGCGTCACGCACCCGGGCCCGAGTGGCCCGGTCGCCGCGCAGCGGGGCGGCTCCGAGCACCGCGGCGACCCTGGTGGCCTCCGCTTCGGCCTGGGTCAGGCGGCGCTGGCCGGCGGCGGCGGGCACGGCGACGACGAGCGGGCGGGCCATCGGCTCGGGCACCGACCGGGGCCGGCGGGCGTGCGCCAGCGACGCGATCGTCGGCGTGTAGGACGACACGACGCGGTCCAGCACCGAACGGTCGGGGTCGCCGTGGTAGCCGGCGGCGTGCAGCGGGAGCACGGTGAGCGGGCCGGTGGGCAGCCACCACAGGCGGGACGGTGGCTCGCCGGCGGCGGTCGGCGTGAGCTCGGGCAGGCGGCGCAGCACCGGCTCGGCCACGCGGTCCCACAGCCACTCCAGCACCCGGGTGACGGCCGCCTCGTCCCGCTGCCCGGCGGGGCCGTGGACGGCCGCGAGCAGCGCGTTCGACTGGGCGAGGGCCTCGCCGTAGCGAAGGTCGGGCAGGCCGATCCGCCGGACTCCGTCGGCGCTGACGACCAGGGCGTCGGCTCGCCACTCGGCCAGGTTCACCGCCACCAGCGTCTCCCCGCCCACGGCCGCGATGAGGTCGTCGATCTCGGGCGGACCCAGAAACCCGGCGTCGACGTCGCGGATCTCCGTGAGCAGGGCGAACCAGTCGGTGGCGAGGCGCCGCCGGCGCTCCCGTCCCCGCGGGCCGTCGACGACCGGCTGGTTCAGTTCCGCCCGCAGATGCTCCGCGCGCTCGGCCAGCCGGGGGTGATCTTCGGGCAGCCGACCCAGATCGGTGCGCGTCTGCATCAGCTGGGCGAGCAGGACGCCGCGCCCGTGCTCGAGCAGGGTCAGCGCGCGGTCGGCGTCGCCGCCCTCCAGCGCCGCCGCCGCGGCCGCGCTACCGAGGCCGCCGAGGTGGGCCAGGTGGTGCTCCTGGTCCGGTCGTTCCAGCCGCCGATCGGTGATCTCGGGGAGCAGCCGGACCGCGGTCTCGAACGCGTCCAGGGCGTCCGGCCAGCGCCGCTCCCGGGCCCAGAGCCGGCCGGCGGTCAGCGCGCTGGTCGCCCGCGGCAGCGGGGGAGCGGTGACAACGGCCGCCGACCCGGCGTAGGCCCGCGCCGCCGCGGCGGCGCCCTCGGGCCGATGGTCACGCTCGTGCCGGCGGCGCAGGGCGAGGCCGAGGTTGGCCAGCAGCGTCGCCCGCAACGGGTCGTCCGCGTCCACGACGTCGAGCGCCCCGGTGCCGAGCGCGATCGCCTCCTCCAGCCCGGCGCCGGTCGGCTCGACCTCGTAGGCCGCCGAGAGCGCGGCGGCCAGGTTCGCCTGGCAGCGGGGCCGGTCGACGTGCCCCGCGGATGCCTCCGCGAGCGCGGCCCGACCGGTTCGGACGGCCGCGTCGAGGTCCCGCCGGTCGCGCGACAGCCGGAACCGCCGACGGAGGCACGTGCTGAGGCTGGACGCCACTCCGGCCCGGTCCGGGTGGCCCGGCGGCAACGCGTCGACGGCCTCCTCGAGCGTCGTGATGGCCTCGGTCAGGTCGTCCGCCGCGTTCTTCCGTTCATGGCGGATGCGGAGCGCGAGCCCGAGGGTCGACAGCGCACGGGGCCGTTCCGGCTGCCCGGCGGGCAGTTCCGCGGCGGCCCGGCGACCGAACATGATTGCCTCGTCGAGGTCGGCCGCGTCGCCGACCTGACGGAAGCGCAGGACCAGCGCCGCGGCCAGGTTCGCGTCCAGGTGCGCCCGGCCGCCCGGGGGCGTCGGAGCGTCGACCGCCTGGCGGAGCTGCTCCACTGCGCGGTGGAGGTCGTCCAGATCACCGGTGAGCCGGAACCGGGTGGCCGTGGCGGAGCCGAGCGCCGAGAGCCGCCCGGCCCGGGCCGGATCGGACGGCGCCGTGCCCTCGACCACCCTGGTGAAGGCGGCCAACGCCTCGGCGAGGTCGTGCGGGCGACGGGCCTGCTCGAAGCGGGTCATGTGGAGCACGCCGAGGCTCATCCGGAAACGGATCGCGTCGGGGTGGTCCACGTGACTCGCCTCGGCCTGGTCGGCCGCGAGCCGCAGGAGGTACTCGGCGCTGTCGAGGGCGTCGGGGTCACCGCGGGTCCGCGGGTCGCGCAACAGGTCGAGCGCCCGCCGGTGCCAGCGCCGCAGGTCGTCGGCGCCGGGCGCCCAGGACCGGCCCATCAGGGGCCGCAGCGCCCCCGGAACGGCGTCCGGCGCGAGCCGGTGAACCACCTGGAAGTAGTCGACGGCCGTGTCGAGGTCGCGCGTCGGGCCGTCGGCGCGACCCGAATCTCGCGCCGCGCGGTCGCGGGCGTAGTACAACATCGCGAGTTCATAACCGACCTCTGGTTCGTCGCCGGCCCGCTCCGCCAGCCGCTCGGCGTCGGCCCGGACCGCCGGGTCGAGCACGGCGTCGGCGTCGCCGTGCTCGAGGTATCGGTCCAGCCGGGCCCGGACCGCCGCGAGAAGATCGTCATCGGCCATCGGGGTTCATGGTCCCACGCCGGGCCTAGGCGTTTTCCATCGTGCGTGGATCGATGGGCCGCCCGACCCGGTGGCGCTGCTCGAGGATGACAATGGAACCCGTCAACGGGGGAGGCCGTTGTGCGGGACAGGCTTCTCACCGCGGTCCACGAACGGCTGGCCCGATACGCGACGGAGCGGGATTCGGCGATCCTGCTCGACGCGGGCGCCGGTCGGGAGGCGGCCGCCCTCGCGGCGATCGCGGACGCCGATCCGACCGACCTCGAAGCCCGGCACGCCGCCGGCTGGCTCTCCTGGTACCGGCATCTGGCCCGCTTGACGGCCGAGTCGGCGGTTCCGGGCCACGACGCGGGCCCCGGTCACCGTGACGGCGCGGCCGCGCCAATCGAAGCGGGCGACCTGTCGCTGGCGGTGCGGCTGCTGACGCGGATCCACGCCGTGGCGCCGGGGCGGACACCGGACACCCTGCGCGCCTACCTCGACGCGCCGATGAGCGGGACCCGCCGGCTCGACGTCCGCGCCGACCAGGCCGTGTTCGCGCTCAATCGCGCCCTGCGGCGCCGCGACACCGACGGTCTCGCACTGGCGATCCGGCTTTTCCGGGCCGTGCGCGACGAGGCCGCGCGCGGAAGTCCGCGCTGGGGTGCCGCCGCGGCCAACCTCGTTGGCGCGTTGCGGACCCGCGCCGGCTGGTCGACCTCGGCGTCGAGGTCGGACCTGGAGGAAGCCGTGACGATCGGGACGGACCTGCTGGACGGCCTCGGCGACGACGACCTCGCCCGGCCGGCCGCGCTGGCCAACGTCGGCGGCGCGTTGGAAACGAGATATGCGTTACTGGGCCGGGTCGACGATCTCGATCGGGCGATTGAGCTGACGCGGCTCGCGGTCGCCGCCGCGGCGGGCCGCCCGGAGCGGGCCCGCTACCTGTCCAACCTGGGCGCCGGGCTGCGGACCCGTTACGGTCGGACCGGCGACCATTCGGACCTGGTCGAGGCGGTCGGGGCGGCGCAGGAGGCGGTGGCGGCGACCACGGCGGCGGACCCGGAGTGGGCCGGTCGGCTGGCCAACCTGGGATCCGCGCTGTTCAGCCGGTACGGCCGCGATGGCGACCGCGCCGACCTGGCCGCCGCGGTCGAGGCGTCCCAGCGCGCGGTCGACGCGACCGTGCCCAACCACCCGGAGCGGGGCGCGAGGCTGACGAACCTCTCGGTCGGACTGCGGCAACTCGCGACCGACACCGGAGAGCGCCCGCTGCTGGACGAGGCGGTGCGGACGAGTCGACTGGCGGTGGCCGCGACGGCGGCCCAGGACTCCGACCTCCCCGGGCGCCTGTCGAACCTGAGCGCAGCCCTGGAGAGCCGCTACCGGGCGGCCGGCGAGCGGCGGGACCTGGACGAAGCCCTCGGGATCGGCCGACGAGCGCTGGCCGCCACCCCCGCCGGCCATCCAGGGCTGCCGGGCCGATTGACGAACCTCGGCCTGGCGCTGCGGGAACGGTTCGCGGCCACGGGTAACCAGGCCGACATCGAGCAGGCGGTCGAGATGCTCACCCGCGCGGTCGGTCTGACCCCCGACGGGCACCCGGACCGGGCTGCCCAGGTGTCGAACCTGAGCGGGGTGTTGCGGACCCGGTTCGGGCGCACCGGGAGCAGGGACGACCTGGAACGCGCGGTCGAGAGCGCCCGGAGCGCGGTGCTGGCCGCCCCGGCGACCGATCCCGACCGTCATCGCTACCTGGCCAACCTCGGCGGGGTTCTCCGGGACCGATTCGGCCGGTCGGTCGACCGGGCGGACATCGACGAGGCGATCACCGCGACCCGGGCCGCGGTGCGAGGCACGCCGCCCCGCAGTCTCGAGCGGGCCGCGTGGCTGACGAATCTCGCGGTGATCCTGCGGGAGCGATCCGGGATCACCGGGGAGCGGCCCGACCTCGACGAGGCCGTCGAGGTCGGGCGCGAGGCCGTGGCCGTCCTTCCGGACGGGCACCCCGACCGTGCGTCGGCGGCGACGAACCTGGGCCTCGCGTTGCGGGACCGCTTCCGCCGCGGTGGCGCGCCGACCGATCTGGAGGAAGCCTGCGCCGTCCTGGCCGATACGGCCCGGCGACGCACGGCCGTCCCCCGGGTGCGGGCCGGAGCCGCCCGGACGTGGGGCCGGCTCGCCGCGCAGAACGCGCGCTGGTCGGAAGCCACGGAGGCCTACGCCGTCGCGGTGGAGCAACTCGGTCTGATGGCCCCGCGGGCCGTGACCCGAAGTGATCAGGAATTCGCGCTCGGCTCATTCGCGGGGATGGCCTCGGCCGCCGCCGCGTGCTCACTGCGGGCCGGCGACGTCGACCGCGCGCTGGAGCTCTGGGAGCAGGGCCGCGGTGTCCTGCTCGGGCAGGCCCTCGACCTTCGCGCCGATCTGCGGGTGCTCGAGTCGACCCACCCCGCTCTGGCCGGGAGGTTCGTCGCTGTCCGCGCGGCCCTGGAGCGGGAGGACCCGCCGCTCGAGGCATTTCCGGCGCCCGCCGTCGACCCAGCCGCCGGGCCGCTGGAAAGCGACCGCCGGCTGGCCATCGCCGCCGAGTTCGACCAGGTGGTGGCGGACATCCGGGCGACGCCGGGCTTCGCGGCGTTCCTTCGCCCACCCCGCGCCGCGGACCTGCGAGCCATCGCGGCCAGTGGTCCGATCGTGGTCGTCAACTGCTCGCCCTTCGGCTCCGACGCGCTCATCGTGACGGTCGACGGGATCGCCGTCGTCGCGCTGCCGGCGCTGGACGCCGGCGAAGCCCGGGAGCGGACCGAGACCTTCCTGACCGCGCTGGCCGCTCCGGGTCGGGAAAACGAAGGCCGGTTGGCCGTGGTCCTGAGCTGGCTGTGGGACACCATCGCGGAACCGGTCCTCACCCGGCTGGGGATCAGCGGGCCGCCGCCGCCGGGGGAGCCGTGGCCCCGGGTGTGGTGGTGCGTGTCCGGTCCACTGGCCTTCCTGCCTCTACACGCGGCCGGCCACCACGTTGCCCGGATACCGGACGGCCAGCCGGCGGCGGCCGGACCGGCCTCGCTCGACGCGCCGCCCTCAGCGGCGACGGCCACCGCCGTCATCGACCGGGTCGTCTCGTCGTACACGCCCACCCTGCGGGCGCTTGATCATGCGCGCCGATCGGCGGCCGGCCACCGATCGGGCGTCGCCGAGCCGGCGTTGGTCGTCGCCATGCCGCGTACCCCGGGGCCGGCCCGGGACCTGCCCAAGGCGGCCGAAGAAGCGAGGGTGCTGACCGAGCTCATCCCCGGCACCGTGACCATCGCCGGGGAGCGGGCGACTCACGATGCTGTGTTGGCGGCGCTCCCCGGCCACGCGTGGGTGCATTTCGCCTGCCACGCCCAGCACGACCCGGCGGACCCGTCGGGCGGCGGCCTGCTGCTGCACGGCGCTCCCGGTACCCGGCTCACCGTCCTTGACGTTTCCCGCCTGCGGCTGGACTCCGCCGGCCTGGCGTTCCTGTCCGCCTGCTCGACGGCGCGATCCGGCTCGGCGGTGCCGGACGAGGCGATTCATCTCGCGGCCGCGTTTCAACTCGCCGGCTACCCGACCGTGATCGCCACGCTGTGGGAGATACGGGACAGGCACGCCCCGCGGATCGCGGCGGACACCTACGCCCGCATGCTCGCGGGGGCTGGATTCCACGACGCGGCGGTCGCCCTGCATCACGCCGTCCGGGACCTCCGGCTGCGCCGACCCGGCAGTCTCTCCTTCTGGGCCGCCTACCTGCACAGCGGCGTCTGACCGCTCAGGCGGTGATCGTCGTCACGACCACCTCGACCGTGCGGTGCGCGCGGCCTTGAGTCAGCCCGAATCATGGCCCAGTGGATGAACGATTCGGAGGTGGTGGGGTTCCATCATTCCGGGTCTGGTGGCAATGCCACTGACGCTGGTTCGATCATGACCGGCAGATGTGTGTAGATCTTGTATGTCCGGCGTGTCGCAGCCCGATGATCCCGGCGCGATGCCGCATGTCCCGAACCAGCCCCGCAGTGGTCCCGTAATTCACTCCTCAGCGTGCGGAGCGTTGATTCAAAGGCAATCGTGCGCAGCTAACGCTGTCAGATCCGCGAACCGATGCACGATATCGGCTGCGAACACGCCGACATCTGGTCATGCAGCGGCAACACCTACCTGCTCGAACTCGGACACTCGCCGGTGCGTCGCCGCGCCGCGCCGTGCCGGTGTCCGGACAGCCAGCGCGCGGCGCTGACGATCACCAGCGACGCGCTCAGATCACCGTGGTGCCGCCGTCGACGACCAGCTCCATGCCGTTGACGTAGCTCGAGTCGTCCGAGGCGAGGAACAACGCGGCGGACGCGACCTCCTCAGGGCGGCCCATCTCCCCCCGCGGGATCAGGGACTCGAACGCCGCCCTCATCTCGTCGGTCATCACTGCCTCCATCATCGGCGTTTCGACCTGGCCGGGGGTCAGCACGTTCACCCGGATCTTCCTGTCTCTCAGCTCGGCCACCCACACCCGCGCGTAGACGGCCAGCACGGCCTTGCTGGCTGCGTACGCAGTCCAGTTGGGGTAGCCCCTGAGCGAGGCGTTGGACCCGGTCATGACGATCGAGCCCCCGTCCTTGAACAGCCGCAGCGCCTTCTGGACCGTGAACAGCGTGCCGCGCGCGTTCAGCGAGAAGGCGGCATCGAAGTGCTCCTCGGTGATCTCGGCGAGGGGGCTCGGATGGCCCACCCCGGCGCTTGCCCACAGCACGTCGATCGCGCCCTTCTCCTTCTTGACGGTGTCGAACAGACGGTCCAGATCGCCGAGGTCGGCCGAATCGGCCTGCACGCCCGTCACGTTCCGGCCGATCTGCTCGACGGCTTCGTCCAGCGCGTCCTTCCGTCGGCCCGAGATGAAGACGTGCGCTCCTTCGTCGACGAACAACTTGGCGCCGGCCAGCGCCAGACCGCTGGTCGCGCCTGTGATCACCGCAACCTTGCCATCGAGCTTTCCCACGATCACTCCTTCTGATTGCGAAGCCGGTATTAGGTATACCGATCTGGGTGCTTAATGTACCGGTCGGTCGCATTGGACGCAAGCTATGCACACCGATCGGTACCGACTGGGGTACGCTGGGCGTATGACGGAGTTGGAGAAGGGGCCGCGAGGCCTGCGACGCGGCCGGGGCGCACGAGAACGCATCCTCAGCGCTTCACAACAACTGTTCCGCGATCAGGGCATCAACGGCACCGGCATGGATCAGCTCTGCGCGGTGGCCGGAGTGTCCAAGCGCACGCTCTACCAGCACTTCCCCGGCAAGGACGAGCTGATCGCCGAACACCTACGCCGATTCGATCCCAACATCCTGCCCGAGGTCTTCGACCGCGCCGACCTCACACCCCGCGAGCGACTCCTCGCCGCCTTCGACATCCACGCGCCACTGTGCCCGTTC
>JAMFSN010000090.1 GCA_026225295.1 Frankia alni | reverse complement strand
GACTGGGGCACGGCGGCCGACTGGACGGGCACGGTGTGGTCTCTCACGTTCTCGCGGTCGGGTTCTTCTGGCACGGACGTCATCGTGAGGGTATCCGCGCGAAGCCGCGGTCGGTCGGCAACGCGACCTACGGCGCTCCCGATCCGGAGTGCCGGTTCCGGCTCATCCCGCCGACAGCGCCGGTCCGGCGACGATTCAGGCCAGCGCCCGGCGGATCCGCTCGGCCACGTCGTCGAGCTGGGCCGGATCCGGCTGCTGGTCGGCCAGCCGGAAGTCGGCCTCGTTCTCGGAGTCGATCGGGAGGAGGTGGATGTGCACGTGCGGCACCTCCAGCCCGAGCAGCATCGCGCCCACCTTCGCCGGCCGGAACACGGTGTCGATGGCCCGACCGACGACGGCCGCCGTGGCCCACAGCGAGGCGGACGCCTCGTCGGGCAGATCGATCCAGTGTTCGATCTCCAGCCGCGGAACCACCAGGGTATGGCCCGGCTTGATCGGCGCGATCGTCAGGAAGGCGACGTTCCGGGCGTCCTCGTGGACGATCCGCCCAGGCAGCTCGCGGTTCATGATCCGGGTGAACACGGTCGGCATGGCCGGACCCTACCGGGGCGCCGATCGTCGGGCCCGTCGCGGGCCAACCGGGTGCCAACCGGGCCGGTCGGGTCCGAACCGGGCCGACATGAGGAATCATGCGCAGGTGGCGTGGTTCGAGACGAATGGCATCCGGGTCGGCGGGATCGGGGTGGACTGTCGGGATGTCGACCGGCAGGTCCGGTTCTGGACGGCGGCGCTCGGCTATGAGGTCAAACACCGCGGCGCGGATTTCGCGTTGCTCCGGCATCCGGCCGGGGCCGGCCCGAAGCTGCACCTGCAGCGGGTCTCGAGCCGGGCGGCCAGCGGCAACCGTGTCCACCTGGATCTTTACGCCGTCGACGCCGACCGGGTGGTCGAGTGGCTGTCGTCGCTGGGCGCCGAGCGGGTCGGCCGGCGCACGGGCGACGGGGAGAGCTGGTTCGTGATGCGCGACCCGGAGGGCAACATGTTCAACGTGATCACCGCCGGGCCGGAGGGCTTCTCGAGCCCGTTCATCTGACCGCCGACCGCCGACCGCCGACCGCCGAAAACTGTCGGCGCCGGGCCGTACGTTCCTCGCCGTGACGACCCCGCTTCCGGCCGCTGACCCGGCCCCCCCGGCCCGGCGTCCCGGCGGCCCCCGCCAGGCGACGTTCGATGAGTTGGGCCGGCCGCTGCGCGACCTGACCTTCGTGATCGTCGACCTTGAGACGACCGGAACCGGGCCTGACGTTGCCGAGATCACCGAGATCGGCGCGGTCAAGGTCCGGGGGGGCGAGGTGGTCGGCGAGTTCGCGACGCTGGTCCGGCCGGCCGCGGCGATCCCCCCGTTCGTCGCGGTGCTGACCGGGATCACCGACCTGATGGTCGCCGGGGCACCCCCGATCTCGGCCGCGCTGCCGGCGTTCCTGGAGTTCAGTCGGGGGGCGGTGCTGGTCGCTCACAACGCCCCCTTCGACCTGGGGTTTCTGCGGGCCGCCTGCGAACGCGGCGGGTTTGCGGTGCCGGCCTGGGAGCACCTGGACACCGCCCGGATCGCCCGGCGGATCCTGACCCGGGACGAGGCGCCCAACTGCCGGTTGTCGACCCTCGCGCGGCTGTTCCACTCCCCTACCGAGCCCTGCCACCGGGCGCTCGCCGACGCCCGGGCCACGGTCGTGGTGCTGCACGCGCTGTTCGAGCGGGTCGGCGGGCTGGGCGTGCACACCCTGGAGGAGCTGCGCGACTTCTCGGTCCGGGTCTCCGACCAGCAACGCCGCCAACGGCATCTGGCCGACGAGCTGCCCACCGGTCCGGGCGTCTACGTCTTTCGGGACGACTCGGGCCGTCCGCTCTACGTCGGAACCTCGTTGTCGGTCCGGGCCCGGGTCCGGACCTACTTCACCGCCAGCGAGCACCGCGGCCGGATGGCGGAGATGATCGCGATCGCCGTCCGGGTCGACGCGATCGCCTGCGCCCATCAACTCGAGGCGCAGGTCCGCGAGCTGCGGCTGATCGCCGAACACAAACCGCCCTACAACCGGCGTTCGCGGTTCCCGGACCGGGCGCACTACCTCAAGCTCACCGACGAGCCGTTCCCCCGCCTGTCCACGGTCCGGGTCGCGCGGGACGACGCCGCCACCTACCTGGGGCCGTTCGGGACGGCCCGCTCGGCCGAGCTGGCCGCCGCCGCCCTGCACGACGCGCTGCCGCTCCGGCGGTGCGGCGGCCGCCTGCCGGTCCGGCCGACCGGCACCGCCTGTGCCCTGGCCGAACTGGGCCGGTGCGGCGCGCCGTGCGACGGGCGCGAAAGCGGATCCGCCTACGCCCGCCACGTCGCGGCGGCCGGCCGGGCCATCACCACCGACCCCGCGCGGGTCGTGGACGCGACCCGGGCCCGGATCGCCCGGTTGGTCAGCGCCGAACGCTTCGAGGAGGCCGCCATCGCCCGGGACCGGACCGCGGCCTTCCTGCGGGCGGCGGCCCGCCGGCAGCGGCTGTCGGCCATCACCCGGTTCGCCGAGCTGACGGCGGCCGCGCCGACCTCGGCCGGGGGCTGGGATCTCGCCGTGGTCCGGTGGGGTCGGCTGGCCGCCGCCTCGAGCGTTCCGCCGGGCGTCGACCCGCGGCCGTGGGTGGACGCCGCCCGGGCCAGCGCCGAAACCGTCCGGCCGGGGCCGGGGCCGGCCCCGGCGGCCAGCGCCGAGGAGACCGAGTGCGTGCTGCGCTGGCTGGGTGGCGACCGGATCCGGCTGGTGACCCTGAGCGGACCCGAACCGGCGGCGGGGCCGGCGTCCGGGGACGCGGGCTGGTGCCTGCCGGCCACGGGCGCGGCGCGGGAGCTGTGGGCGAACGACTGGTCCGGCCGAACGGCCACCGGCTCGGCGGCAACCCGATGAGAGCATCCGACGCGGGCGGGGTCAGGAGACACGGAGCGGGGTCAGGCCGCCGCGCGGCTCACCTCGACCCACCGGGTCAGGATCTTGCCGGCCGCGCCCGAATCGAGCGCGGTGGCCGCCCGGTCGAGCGCGGTGGCCATCTGCGTGGCGAGCGGCCCGCGGGTCGGGCCGGCCGCGGCGACCAGGGCCGCCGCCGCCGCCAGCAGCGCCGCGTCGCGCACCGGACCCCGGCGGCCGTCGAACAGGTCCAGCATGACCTGGGCGTTGTGGGCGGCGTCCGCGCCCCGCAGCGCGGAGACCGGCGAATACGGGATGCCGACCGACGCCGGGTCGAAGCTTTCGCGCCGCACCTCGCCGTCGGTCACCACCCACACGGTCGACGTCGTCGCGGTGGTCAACTCGTCGAGGCCGTCGTCCCCCCGGAAGACCAGCGCGGCGGTCCCCCGATCGGCGAGCACGCCGGCGACCACCGGGGCCAGTCGAGCGTCCGCGACCCCGACCGCCTGGGCCCCGGGCCGGGCCGGGTTGGTCAACGGACCGAGGATGTTGAAGACGGTCGGCACGCCCAGCTCGCCCCGGGCCACGCCGGCGTGGCGCAGCGCCGGGTGGAAGATCGGCGCGAAACAGAACGCGATCCCGGTCTCGCTCAGGCACCGGGCCACCCCGGCGGGCGGCAGGTCGACGACCACTCCGACCTCGCCGAGCACGTCGGCCGAGCCACAGGACGACGAGGCGGCGCGGTTCCCGTGCTTGACGACCGGCACCCCGGCCCCGGCGACGATCAGGGCGGCCATGGTGGACAGGTTGACGGTGTGGGCCCGGTCGCCGCCGGTACCGCACGTGTCCACGGCGCCGGCCCGGGTCGCCTCGTCGACGTCGAGGGGCACCGCGTGGTCGAGCATCACCCGGACCAGCCCGGTGACCTCGTCGGCGGTCTCGCCCTTGGCGCGCAGAGCGATCGCGAAGCCGGCGATCTGGACCGCGGTGGCCTGGCCGTTCATGATCTCGTCCATCGCCCAGGCGGTGTCCCCGGCGGTGAGGGATGAGCCCGCGAGCAGCGCGGACAGCAGACCGGGCCAGTCCGACCGCGCAGCGGGCGCCGAGCCGTTGCTCATGGGCCGTCCGTCAGTGCGGGTCGGCCGCCGGGCCCACGGCCGCGACGGTCGCGATCCGGGCCCGCAGCAGCCGCACGACGGTGGCGGTCAGGTCGGCCGGATCGATCGGGTGGGCGGCCACGGCGTCGGCCATCGACCAGGTCGCGAGCCAGCGGTCGTCCCGGCGCGCGACGAGCAGGATGACCGGCGGCGGGTCGGTGATCTCGTTGTGGATCTGACGCGACAGACCCATGCCGCCGAACGGCGCGGCCTCGGCGTCCAGGACGCACAGATCGGCCTCGCCGTGGTCGACGGTGTCCAGCACGGCGGGACCGGTCGACACCTCGATGAACTCGACCGCGTCAAGATCGGCGGCCGGGCGGCTGCCGAGCGCGCTCGTGACCCGCTCCCGTACGTCGGGGTCATCGGAGTAGACGAGGATGCTGGTCATCCGCGGCGCGCCTCTCGCTCGGTCGGGCTGGTCCGGTCGGCCCGCCGGTCGGGTGGACCCGCCCGACCGGTGGGTCGGGCGTCGGCGGCAGAACCTCGGGTCGCCCCGATCGGACCGCGCGCCTGCGGGAAGACTAGCCGACAACGTCACCGCTTTTGCCAGCGCGGCGTTGTCGGTAGATAATGAGAGTCGTTCTCAACTGGTACGGCCGCGCCGCGTGAGGAAGGAGCGCCGATGTCCCCCTACGCGCACCCTCGTCTCACCCCCCGGCGCCGCGCCGTGCTCGACGTTCTGCGCGCCTCCCCGGACCATCCGACGGCCAGCGAGGTCTACGACCGGGTCCGGGAAACCGCCCCGGGCATCGGCGCGGCGACCGTCTACCGCACGCTGGGGATGCTGGTGTCCACCGGACAGGCGCTGGAACTCAATCTGGGAGACGGCGTCTCGGCCCGCTACGACGCCAATGTCACCCGGCACGACCATCTCGTCTGCGAACGCTGCGGACGCGCGGTCGACGTCGACCTCGGCGTTCCGGCCGCGCTCGTGGACGCCGTGACCCGCACCACCAGTTTCACGATCACGGGTTACGACCTCCAGGTTCGCGGCCTGTGCCCGCATTGCCAGGCCAGCCCCGGGACGGGACATCCGGACCCGGGCCACCTCGAAAAGGAGCATTGATGGCTCAGCTCGACGGCACCAAGACCCACGAAAACCTCAAGGAGGCGTTCGCTGGCGAGAGCCAGGCCAACCGGCGCTACCTGTATTTCGCCCGCCGCGCCGACATCGAGGGCCTGACCGACGCCTCTTCGCTGTTCCGCGACACCGCGGAGGGTGAGACCGGCCACGCGTTCGGCCACATGGACTTCCTGGCCCAGGTCGGCGACCCGGCGACCGGCGAGCCGGTCGGCTCCACCGAGAAGAACCTGGCCAGCGCGGTCGCCGGCGAGACCTACGAGTTCACCGCCATGTACCCGGGCTTCGCCAAGACCGCCCGCGACGAGGGCTTCGAAGAGATCGCGGACTGGTTCTCGACCCTGGCCCGCGCCGAGAAGACCCACGCCGGCCGGTTCAAGAAGGCCCTCGACTCCCTGGCCAGCGAGTCCGAGCAGGTCTAACCACCGTGTGTCACGGAGCAGCCCGGGGCGGGCCACACCGCCCCGGGCTGCTCCGCCGGTTCAACTGCCGGCGTGGGTCCGGCCCGACCCGAAGGAGTGCCCGATGTCGCTGTCGGTAGCGGACGTGACCACCGACCACGAGGCCTACGCCACCCAGCGGCCGGCGGCCCGGACCCGGATGATCCCGGTCCGGGCAGAACGTCGGGTCCGGGTCGGCGACATGGTCATCTTCGAGTTCGAGAACGAGCAGACCCTGCGCTATCAGGTCCAGGAAATGGTCTACACCGAACGGCTGACCAGCCCGGCCGAGGTGGCGCACGAGGTCGAGACCTACGCGCGCCTTCTCCCGGCCAGCCACTCGCTGACCGCGACCATGTTCCTCGAGCTCGACGTCGCCCCGACGGTCCGGGCCGAGCTGATCCGGCTGGCCGGCATCCAGCACAGCGTCGCGCTGGAGATCGGCGGCGTGACCGTGCCGGCCGTGGAGATTCCCGGCGCCGACGAGGACCCCGAGGAGGCGGCCGAGACGGTGTCCGTACACATGCTGCGCTTCCCGCTCAACGATGCCCAGCGCGATGCCTTCCGTGACCCGGCCTTGCCGGTCGAGCTGGTCGTCGAACACCCCCAGTACAGCGACTCGACGCCCATCGTCGGCCCGACCCGCACCAGCCTGATCGCGGACCTGACCCTGTCGCACTGATTCGGTCGCACTGAGCCTGAACCGCTACGACCGGGACGGCCCGGGTGGGGGCGGCAACAGATCGCGCGCGAGTCGGGCCAGACATTCGTCCGCTTCCTCGTCCGTCATGGCCACCAACGGCCGGTTCGGACTGTTGTGCGCATGGAACCGGGCCAGCTTCGTCCACTCGAAGGTCGACGGCTTCACAAGAACCGGAATGATCCGGCAGTCGCCGGTCTCCTCAGCCCGCAGCAGCGGGGGCAGCTCCTGCTTGTTGACGAAGTCCGAGGCCAGGTAGGCCGGGGTGACGAGCAGGACCGCCGCCTGGGCCCGACCCAGCGACCGGAGGATCTCGGCCTGCCAGGCGTCACCGCCCTTAAGCTGCAGGTCAGACCAGACCTTCAGCTGACCCGTATTCTCGAAGTGCTGCAGATGGAGCAGGACCCGCCCTATCCAGGCGAGATCGTCGTGGCAGTAGCTGATGAAGATCTGGGTTGGTTCGGGCGGGTCCGGGTCGGCCCGGGGGCGCAGGATCAACGCATAGGCGAAGGCCAACGCTGTCGCGGCCCCGGCCTCGATCGTCACCGCCGCCACGGGCCCGGACCCGGTCGCGCGGGAGCCCACCACACCGGCCAGTGACCCACCCGTCGCCGCCACCGCGACCGCCAACCGGGCGATACCCGACGCGGGCCGGAGCAGGACAAAAGCCAGAGCGGTCCCGGCGGACGCGGCAGCCAGCGCCCCCGTCACGGTGCCGCCCACAACGCCGGAGACCTGGCCGGCAGTCCCCGCGGCGATCGCGACCGCGCCAACAGCGATGAGCGCGACGACAATCCACCCGGCCGGCGATCGGGCCGCCGCGCGGCGGAAAGCGGACGGAACCCCCGGCCCGGGCGGCTCCTGCGCCCCGGGCGGAGGATCGGACTCGGAGCCGGAGCCCTCAGGCGGAGTCACAGGCGCCGACCTTGATCTTGCGCTCGGCGTAGTACTGCGCGGCGTCCGCCTGCAGGGGCACCAGGCAGAACACGGGATCATCGACGAGGGCGGACGCTCCGGTCAGTGGGGTGCTGTCGAGCGGAAAGTCGGTCGCCTTCAGCGTGGCGAGAAACTTCTTTCCGGGCCGGGCGATCAGACCGGCCACGAACCGGACCAGCGTCGGGTCGGTATCCGACCGGCCCACCAGCCCGTTGGGAATGCCGACGGTCTCCACGCGGCCGGACCCGTCATACGCGAGCGAGTCCGGGCGGAAAAATGTCCAACTGGCCGGCGACCGGTGCGAGAGCCGCGAAAAGACGGTGTAGAAGTTCGTCTGCAGGCGGCCCAGCAGGTTGCCCAGCGGAACGAAACGCAGGTGGTATCCGTTGACGATATCGTTGCGCAGGTCGTCGGCCGGTGCGGCCGACGACCAGATCATCGCGTCGACCTGCCGCGTGTTCACCTTGGAGATCGCGTCGTCGAACTTGTCCGGGTATTCTTGGATCTCCCGCCGGCCGCAACTCTGTTGGAGGCCGGTGACGTTGAAGAGAAGGTTCGACACCTCTTGACTTCCCGAGCCCGGGGCACCCATCTCGACCCGTTTTCCGCACAGGTCGTAAAGACTCTTGATGCCGCGGTCCAGGGTAATCAGGTGCACGGCGTCGTCGTAAAGCGGTCCGATCGTCCGCAGCTGGCCGATGGGATCCTGCGACCGACCCGCATAAGGCGCCGTCGGGCTGTAGCGGCCGGCTCCCAGGTACGCATCGGCGGCGACGTTGAGCTGGGCGACGGCAATCGTGCAGACCGCACTGGGCGACTGCAGGTTGTCCAGGTTCTGGACCGACCCGGTGGTGTAAGAAATATTCACGGTCCAGTGGTGGCCGGCGGCCCGTAACTGCTCGGCGATCGCCTCCGCCATCAGCGAATACGGGGTACCGGCGGTCGCCGCCTGAACCGTCACCGTCTGACACCCGCTCGATTCCGCGGGCTGACTCCGGTGGGGTAACACCCCCGAGCCGACGGTTATCCCGGCCGCCAGTGTGAATACGACGATCCCGGCGATCGCCGACCTTTGGCCAACGGTCAGCCCCTCGCCAGACCCAGCCATTTAGCTTCCATCACCACCCCCGGAGCAACCTGCGGACCGGGCCGGGGACGCTCGACGGATGCCGTCTCGCGGCACCTCTCCAGAATCCACAAACAACCAGCAACCGCGCCGTTCCGGAATATTAGCAGTCTAAACGGCGTCCGGTGGCGCCGGACCGGAAGGTCGATCGCTCACCTCCCGGCACCGGGGCGCACGACCTGAAAAAGACCCGAACCGGCCCGGCGGACGTCACCCGGCCGTCGTCGGGACGCGGGACCGGCCGGCCGACAGTCCGGGGAGGGCCAGCCGTCCGGCCGACGGTCAGCTCAGACCCGGATCGGCTCGTGCGGGGTCGGCCACACGTCGACGGCGAGCCGGGCGAGACACCTTTCGACCTCGTCCGGGCCGTCTTCCCGCTCCATCGTGGCCAGCGACCGGTCCGGATCGTTGTGGCTCTGGAACTCGGCGAGCGTCGTCTCCGCGAAGAGGGAGTATTTGACGATCACCGGAATGATGCGGAAGTCCCCGGAGTCGGCGGCCCTCAACAAAGGCGGCAGTTCATAGCTGGAGATGAAACGGGAATTAAGGAAGTCGGGCGTGACCAGCAGGATCGCGACGTTGGCCTCTTCGAGGGACCGCGAGATCTCGGCCCGCCATTTGTCACCGCTACGCAGCCGCCGGTCCGACCAGACGTGGATCTCACCGGTTCTGACCAGCGGCCCCAGGTGGACCAGAATGCGGTCCAACCAGTCGCGGTCCCTGTGGCTGTAACTGATGAAGATCGTGGTGTGACCGACGCCCGGTTTCGGCGCGACGGCTGACGGCAGGACGGACGGGCGGCCGGCCCGGACCCCGGCCGCCCGGCGAGTCGGCTTCACCTCGCTCGGCCCCGGTGCCGCCGGGGGCCGCATGATCAGGCCATAGATCACGGCCATGACCACCGCCGCCGAGACCTCGATGGTCACGGTTGCGACCGACCCCGATCCGGCGAACCCCGCGCCGACGGTCCCGCCCAGCGCACCGACCACGGCCGCGAGCGCCGTCGCGGCCAGAGCCGCCGCACCGATCGACCCGCAGACGACGATACCCAGCGCGGCTCCCGCCGCCGCCGCGGCGATAGGTCCGGTCACGGTGCCGCCGGCCGCACCTGCGGCCTGGACGCCGGCGCCGGCGCCAAGGGCCGGCAGCCCCAGGATCGCCGACGGTACGGCCGTCCAGCGGGCGGCGCGGCGGGACCGGACGGGGGCCGGGGGGACCGGGTAAATCGGCTCGGACCGACCACGGACCGCCTGCTCAGCCGGCCCGACCGGCGGACGGGGATCCACCGGGGTCGCGATCGCCTGGGCGAGCGTGGCCGGGACTCGACGGGCCAGTTCCACCGCCTTCGACGGCGGTCGCTGGCCCGTGGGCGGCTCCTGCGCCGGAACCCGGGCCTGGGCGCCCGGGGAGCCTGGTTGGGCGCCCGGAAAGGCCGGCTCGTGGTCCGGAAGAATGCGGCCCCCGTCGAGAACCCAACTGGCGGTCCGTATCAGCCACCGACGGGCCTCGTCCTCCTCGCGATCGAAAAGGTCGAGCGACTGGATGCCCCGCAGCAGGCCGCGCGGACGACATCTGGCGATCCGGATCGGGACCAGCCGTCTCTTCGCCCCCTTCGGATCGTCGAGCAGGGCTCCCTGCCAGTATGTTGAATGCGACGACGCAAGATACTCCGGCGACAGCAGCGCCATGGTGTAACGGCTACCGGCGACACTGTCGTTCATATATCTGATGATGTTGGACCTGGGCGGCAGATCCCACGCGTCGAGGACGACCCGGAAGCCGTGCCGTTCGAGATTCCAGCCGATCCACTCCGCCCAGCGTACGTCCGTTCGGACATAGTTGACGAGAAATGCGCGAATCTCGGGGCGGATCGGGCCGGGTACGACGAAGCCCGCCGCCGAAGGCTCCGGGTTCATGAGCAGGAACCGATATCGATCTTGTTACTCAGATAATATTGCTTGGCGTCACTCTGGAGTGGGACCAGACAGAAGACCCGATCACGGCTCAGTGCCTGTGCACCGCTGAGCGAGGTCCTGCCGATCGGAAAACCCGCCACCGCCAATCGGCCGATGAATTTCTTGTCCGGTTTCGCGATCAATCCGGCAATGAACCTGACCAGGACCGGGTCGGCATCTTTCCTGCTTACGATTCCGTTCGGGATCCCGACGCTCCAAACCGGCTTCACACCGTCGTAGCTTACCGGCACCTTGTCAAAGAACCGCCGGCCATCGGACCACCCGGGACCATGCGACGAAAAGGAATTCCGGAAGTTTGACTCGAACCCCCCGACGAACCCGGACAGGTCGATGAAATGTGCGCCGTTGTTATTGTTGATGAAATTCTGAAGATCCAAGGCCGGCGTGGCCGATGACCAGATCATGGCCGTGTCGGCGTTCCCGAGCTTGCCTAGTGAGGATTGGAAAGTCTCTGAATCTTCCTTGATCTTTTTTCCGGCGCGATCACAGTTTCCCCGGAGACCCGTGACGTTGAACAGCAGATTCGACACCTCCAAGGACCCAGAACCCTCCGCCCCTACCTCGACGTTCTTGCCACAGAGGTCGGCGATCGAGGTGATACCCGCAGATGTCGTAACCAGCTGAACCACATCGTCGTAGAGCGGGCCGACCGTGGCCAGGTCGGGGATCCGTGCCTGCGGTTGGCTGTAGGCCGCCGGCCCGAAATCGCCGACGCCGAGGTAGGCGTCGGCGGCCACGTTGAGCTGGGCTATCGCTATGGTGCAGACGGTCGTTGCGTTCAGGTCCCCAAGGCTACCGAGCGCCTGAACCGAACCCGTCGTGTATCTGATATCCGTCGTCCACTTCTCGCCCGCGGAATCCAGGCTGGCTTTGATCGCCTTCGCCATCTGCCCGTACGGGGTCCCGGAGGTGGCCGCCTGCAGGGTGATGTGCGTGCATTCCGACCTCTGAGCAGGGCCACGGCGAGCCGGCAGGAGACGCGACCCGACCGTTATTCCGGTCGCGACCGTAAAGACCACCAACGTACCAATCGCCGACCTCTGGACAGTCGTCATCCCGCTGCCGGATACCATCGCGCCGCTCCCTCACCACCCCCGGCGGGCCCGCTTCGACCCTGGCGACCACCGCCCGATCGACGTCGTCGTGAGCGCAGTGTCCTACAGACCTTCAGCAATAGCGGGTAACTGCATCGTGTCGGGTCAGCGGCACTGTCCGGAATCAGGATTCATCAGTATCAGCCGGGCGTATCCGGCCGGCTGGCACTGACAAAACACCGGAACTGGCGGCGGCGCGCCGGGCCAAGAACCCGGGCCAAAAGGGGATCAGGAGCGCTTTTCGGAGGCGGCCAGGGCGGCCAGCCACGCGTTGTAGGCGTTTTCGCGGTCCTCGAGGCTCGGCTGGCCCGCACCCGAACGACGACGGCCCATGATCGCGACCCCGACCTCGGCGGGATCCCGGTCCGCGTCGGCCGGCGCCGGGTCGCCGCCGGCCGTCCCCGCGGCGGGAGTCGCGTCGCCCGCTCCCCCGGACCCGACCGACACGGCCGACTCGGCAGCCGGCGCCGGTCGCGGCCCAGCGGCGGCCGCGGCGGCCGCGGCCAGGCGTTCCTCGCGGTCGAGCCGCCGGTCGACCCGGACCGCCTCCCGGGCATCGGCCCGCGACCACTGGACGAACAGGACCAGGAACACGAACGCGCCGACCAGTTCGCCGGCCGCCCACATCAACCCGGCCCCGGTGTGCTGATCGTTGATCAGGCTGGCGCCCCAGGTCCGGTGCACCTGTTCGTACCAGCTCTGGGCGAACACCTGATTCGTGGTGAACAGCGCCAGGGCCCAGAGCGCATGGATCGGGAACGTGATGAACAGCAGGATCAGTCGGCCCGGGTAGGGCAGCCGGCCGGGGATCGGGTCGATGCCGACGATCGGCCAGTAGAACAGGCAGCCGACGACCAGAAAGTGCACGTGCACGAGCAGGTGGAACCACGGGTGCTCGAGCGAGTCCTGGTAGAGGCTCGTGAAGTACAGCCCGTAGAGCGAGACGATGAACAGCCCGAACCCGACCAGCGGGAACGTCAGGACCCGGGCCACCCGGCTGTGCAGGGCGGCGATGAGCCACCGGCGCGGGCGTGGGGGGAGGGTCCGCAGCGCGAGGGTCACCGGGGCGCCGAGGGCGAGCGGCAGCGGCGCGACCGTGCCCAGCAGCATGTGCTGGACGGCGTGGGCGGAGAACAGCGTTGTGTCGTAGGCCGCGACGCCGCCGATCAGCGCATAGGCGATCACCAGGACGCCGCCGAGCCAGGCCACCGTCCGCCACGGATCCCAGGCGTCGCCGCGCCCGGCCAGGCGCCGCACCCCGAACAAGTAGAGCCCGGCCATCACGACGACCATCGCGATCGGGCCGAACTCGGGGGTCACGTGCCACAGGAGCCGGCCGATGGTGGGCGCGGGCGGCACGGTCCCGACCTCGAAAGCGGCTGCGGGGTGGGCCGGCACCGACCCGGACAGGGCCGATGCCAACCCGGACCCGGGCGGGACGGCTGCGGCGAAGCTCACGCGGACCAGCGTAAGCCTCGTCTCAACCCGATGTCCTACAGCGCGTCGAAGACCCCTGGACAGGCGTTTTCGACCGATTGTCGAAGATCACTTGGTGTGGCGGTACTACCGGACGTCGAACCTTCGGTGGCGCCGCGCGGCGGGCGTGCCAGAATGCTGCTCGTGGCCTCAGCACCTGTCCTCGAGAAGGCTCCCCCGCCGCACCCGACGGCCAACCGCCCCTCCATGGTGTCGGTTGGAACGATCGTGTGGCTCGCGTCGGAGCTGATGTTCTTCGCGGCGCTGTTCGCGATGTACTACACGATCAGATCGGTCAACAACGGCAACTGGCCGCCAGTGACCGGTGACCCCCGCGGGTCGGAGATCGGGCCGGTACATCTGCACATCGCCTACGCCGCGGTCTTCACCACGATCCTGGTGCTCTCCAGCCTGACCTGCCAGCTCGGGGTGTTCGCCGCCGAGCGCGGCGACGTCTACCGGCTGCGGGTGTGGTACCTGATCACCCTGCTCATGGGGGCCGCCTTCGTGGGCGGGCAGGCGAACGAGTACTTCCGTGAGAACGAGTTCACGATCTCCTCGCACGCCTACGGGTCGGTGTACTACCTGACCACCGGGTTCCACGGCCTGCACGTCTGCGGCGGGCTGGTCGCCTTCGTGGTCGTGCTGGCCCGGTCGACCTACGGGCGGTTCACCCCCGAGAAGGCGACCTCCGCGATCGTCGTGTCCTACTACTGGCACTTCGTCGACGTGGTGTGGATCGGCCTCTTCGCGACCATCTACCTCCTCCAGTGAGCGACATGACTGCATCTGTGAACGCCGCGAAAGCCTCGACGCGCCGTCGTCGGCGTTCGTCCTTCCTGGTCGTCGCCCTGGCGCTGGTCACCACCGGCGCCCTGTGGGCCCTGCTGGCCCCGAGCGGCTCCGCCCAGGACTCGACCGACAGCAGCGAGGCCGTCCGCGCCGGCCGGGCTCTTTATCTGCAGGGGTGCTCCAGCTGCCACGGCATGAACGCCGAGGGCGGCAACCAGGCGCCGAGCCTCATCGGCGTCGGCTCTGCGGCGGTCCAGTTCCAGGTCGGAACGGGGCGCATGCCCCTGGCCGCCCCGGCCGCTGAGGCCAAGCGCAAGGACCCGGTCTACAACCAGACGCAGATCGACCAGCTCGGCGCCTACATCCAGGCCCAGGGCGGCGGCCCGGTGGCCGCGAAGGTCACCAAGACCCAGCTCGACGACGCCGACCTGGCCTTCGGTGGCGAACTGTTCCGCGCCAACTGCGCGCAGTGCCACCAGGCCGCGGGCCAGGGGGCGCCGCTCACCTACGGCAAGTACGCGCCGTCGCTGACCCAGTCGTCGGCCAACGACGTGCTCAACGCGATGCGGACCGGTCCCGAGTCGATGCCGGTGTTCGGCAGCCGGCAGATCAGCAACACCCAGTCCGTGGCCATCGCGGCCTACGTCCGGGACATCACCCACGCCAAGAGCCCCGGTGGAAACCGCCTGGGCAGCTACGGTCCGGTGCCCGAGGGCCTGGTGGCCATCCTGGTCGGGCTGGGCGGCCTGCTCGTGGCCGCGTTGTGGATCGGAGCGAGGCAGAAGGTATGACCGACCACGACAGCGGGGGCGAGCCCTACGTGACACACGACGGCCCGGAGCAGCTGGCCACGCCGCCGAATCAGACCGACTCCCGGGGCGAGGGCTCCAGCGGCCTCGCCGCCCCGGGCGGCCCGGGGGGCGTCGAGGAACGCGCCCCGATCGCCGAAGAGGTCGACGTCCGGGCCGAGCGCCGGGCCGAACGCCTGGTGGCGCTGTGGTTCATGATCTCGGTGTTCGGGACCCTGGGGTTCATCGTCACGAACTTCGTCGGCGACAAGCACAAGCAGTACTACACGCCGGCCATGGGGATGAGCCTGGCCCTTGCGCTGGGCGGCGTCGGCTTCGGCGTCATCCTGTGGGCCAAGCGGCTGATGCCCCACATCCAGGCGGTCCAGGAACGCGAGGTCTTCCAGTCCTCGGACGCGGAGATCGCCGCCACCGAGGAGACCGTCGCGGCGGGCGTCCTCGACGCCGGCCTGGCCAAGCGCCCGCTGGTGCGGCGGACCCTGCTGGGCGCCGGTCTCGCGCTGGGCGGGGTGTTCGTGGTGCCGCTGCTGAACCTCTACAACAGCAAGCCCGGCAAGACGCTCGATCACACCCAGTGGGTCAAGGGCGCCCGGCTGGTCACCGACGAAGGCACGTTCGTCAAGCTCGGTGACCTCGAGATCGGCGGCATCGCCACCGTCTTCCCGGCCGTGCCCATCCCCACCGCGACCGGGACGCACTACGACCCGCAGCTCACGATCAACGAGAAGGCCCAGAGCGCCACGGTGCTCATCCGACTGCCGGCCGGGGCGAACAAGCCCCGCAAGGGTCGCGAGAACTGGGTCGTGGACGGCCACGTCGCCTACTCGAAGATCTGCACCCACGCCGGCTGCCCGGTCAGCCTGTACGAGCAGCAGACCCACCACCTGCTCTGCCCGTGTCACCAGTCGGTCTTCAACGTCCTGGACGGCTGCCGGGCCATTTTCGGCCCGGCCAGTCGTTCACTGCCGCAGCTTCCGATCGCGGTGGACCCGGACGGTTACCTCTATGCCAGCCAGGGCGACTATGACGAGCCGGTCGGCCCCGCATTCTGGGAGCGTTCATGACGGCCAGCCTTCCCGAGCCGGAATTCGTCAAGCGGCCCGGGCCGGTTCGGAAGGCGAACCGGAACGCCGACGAGCGGTACGGCACCCAGAGTGCGATCCGCCGCAACCTGAACAAGGTCTTCCCGGACCACTGGTCGTTCCTGATCGGTGAGATCGCGCTCTACAGCTTCATCGTGCTGCTGCTGACCGGCGTCTACCTGACGCTGTTCTTCGACCCGAGCAACACCGAGGTCCGCTACAACGGCTCCTACGTCCCGCTCAAGGGCGTGGAGATGAGCCGGGCGTACGCGTCGACGCTCGACATCAGCTTCGACACCCGGGCCGGTCTGGTGTTCCGCCAGATCCACCACTGGGCGGCGCTGCTGTTCGTGGCGGCGATCGTCGCCCACCTGGCCCGGGTGTTCTTCACCGGCGCCTTCCGCAAGCCCCGCGAGCTCAACTGGCTCATCGGCGTCGGCCTGTTGACGCTCGGCCTGGTCGAGGGTTTCGCCGGCTACTCGCTGCCGGACGACCTGCTGTCGGGTACGGGGGTCCGGATCGCGGCCTCGGTGGTGCAGTCCATACCGGTGGCCGGAACCTGGGTTTCGTTCTTCGTGTTCGGCGGCGAATTCCCCGGGACGAACTTCATACCAAGGCTCTACGTCGTCCATATTCTGCTCGTGCCCGGGATTCTGCTGGCCCTCATCGGTGCCCACCTGGGCATCCTGTGGCACCAGAAGCACACCGACTTCCCCGGCCCCGGCAAGACCGAGCACAACGTGGTCGGCCACCGGGTGTTCCCGGTCTTCGCGGCCAAGAGCACCGGTTTCTTCCTGTTGACGTTCGCGATGCTGGCCCTGCTCGGCGGTCTGGCCCAGATCAACCCGATCTGGCTGTTCGGACCGTACGACCCGTCCAAGGTGTCCTCGGCGTCCCAGCCGGACTGGTACATCGG
>JAMFSN010000089.1 GCA_026225295.1 Frankia alni | reverse complement strand
GGTAGACCCGCGTGCGGGGAAGCCGATGACCGACCTGGTTCTCGGGACCTACCCGGGGGTCGACGCAGGACGGATGTCTCCCGTCGTCGTCGTTTCCCCGGGCCTGGGGATCGGCGCCGGGGCCGGGTCGAGTCTCGGACATCATTTCGGCCATACCCGCGTGCACTCCTTCGGACGCCCTGTCCCGCCAGGCAACGGTCTCGTCGTCGGGAACGGCACGGTCGGCGGCACAACCGCGCGGCGCCACCATCTTCATGACGAAAGATGTGAACGCGGTGATCAAGATCGCCGGCTGTATGACCTCCGACTGTACGGCTCCGCCGGCCGTGGAAGCGCCCGAGCGGGTCGAGCGGTCCCCGGGGGGCCGGATCCGCCGTAACGATGAGCGAGTGGCCCGGGCGTTGGGCCTCGCACCGTCGGTTCGATCGGCCTAACTCAAGGACGTAGTCCGTCACCTAAGGTCGCCTTGCCCTCCAGCGCCCTGGGCGCCGTCGCGGTCCCTTACGGGGCCGGACGTGCCGCTCCGGCGGCCGGTGCTGAATATGGGGTCGTGGAGGCGTCGGCGGTGCGCCGGCTTACGAGAGCCAGATATCCGACGAACCCGGTGATCGCCGCCGTCATACCCAATGTCACGAATCCTGTACCAAATCCCAGGCCGCACGAGGCAAGATAGCTACGTCACGAACCGCCCACACGGCGTGTTTTCAACCCGTCGCTACCCGTACGCCACGTCGTGGACTCAAGCAGACCATTGAGGATCGTCGGACCGACGAGTACCCCAGGTACGAGGGGCCGTGACTACCCCTTTGTGATCGCCATCAATGCTGCGGTGAACGGTGCGGGGTCCAGATCGCCACGGACCGCCAGTTGCTGGCTGTAGCTGCTGCAGACGGCCACGAAGGCTTCGGCGATCTGTTCGGCATCGTCGCGACGACGGCCAGGCACCAGCTCAGCGACCGCTGCGCGCATCGTGGCGAGCTGTTGTTGAACGACCGCCGCGAGCGCTGGGGACACCGCCGCCTCGGCGTAGATCTGAGCGACCAACCGAGCATGGCCCGTCTCCCGCGCCAACACCCTCAGGGACTCAAGAAAACTGTTGACGGCCTCGATGGTCAGCGCCTTCGGAAAGGCGTCGCCCGCCTGCTCGCAGACGGCGATGACGATCTCGTCCTTACTGGTGAAGTACCGGTAGATCGCCCCGGTGGAGAGCCCTGACTCGGAGACGACATCGGCCATCGAGGTCCGGGCGAAGCCGTGGCTGGCGAAGCGGGCGCGCGCGGCATCAACGATCTGCTGCCGGCGGGCGTCGAGGTGCGCCTGACCTACCTTCGGCATGAAGAGAACGACCCCTCGTTTTACTTGGTACGGTGCCAGGAGCCTACCTGGCGTCACACCTTCCCGGAGTTGTCATGCGCTACCAGACGTTCGGACGGCCTACCGGCCTGCGGGTCTCGGAATACGCGCTCGGGACCGCCAACTTCGGCACCGCCGACCCGAGTGCCGGTCGGGAGGCCTCGCGTCAGATCTTCGAAGCCTTCGTCGCCGCCGGTGGCACCACGTTCGACACCTCCGACGTCGCGAAGCGAGCACCCTGCGCCACTACTCCCACGCCACCCCCTCGACGACACCGACATCGCTGATGATCTAGACACGCTACTTAACCAACCGCTGACCACCTCGGACGACGGTCGGCCGGACCCTGCACAGGACTCGAGGCAACCGACCAGTTCGATGCCCTCGACGCACCCTGAAGCCCGGGTACCCGTCCACGTCCGCCCGTCGGCGTGTCTCAGGTGGCCACCGACGGGGCTCGTCACGTCCCCCACCGGGACCTCGCCCAAGTCCGGGAAATCCCGAACCGCGGTCACTCGCTGGTCTTCGACAGCGGCTGGCGGGAGGTCGCCGAAGCGGCTCTGGCCTTCGTCAAGGAACACCACTGAGCCGAACTCAGTGACGCGATTGCGGCCGATTGGTGAGCGGTACCGGAGGGGGCGGCCCCTCAGGCTGGGACTGTCGCTCGCCGTGCTTCGAACTGAGGCCGAGCGCGGATGGACGTACCGCCCCGGTAGCGAGATCAGTAGCTGTTGAGAGCGCGGATCCGGTCGGCTCGGGAGCGTCGGACGACGTCGACGTGGGGATCGATGCGGTCGAAGCCGTGGGGGCAGCCGGGGTGTACGTGGAGTTCGACCCGGGTGCCGGCCGCGGCTGTCCGTCGGGCGTAGGCGATGGCTTCGTCGCGGAAGATGTCGAGCTCGCCGACCTCGATGTAGGTCGGTGCAAGCCCGGCGAGATCGAGGGCGCGGGCGGGAGCGGCCGTCTCCGGAACGTCTGTTTGTCCGATCTTTTCCCCGAGCAGGGCATGCCAGCCGGTGTAGTTGTCGTCGTAGGACCAGGCCGCCCACGGCACGAGAGCCGGATCGGGCACGGTGTTCCGGTCGTCGAGCATCGGATAGATCAGGATCTGCTTCGCGACCGGCACGCCCCGGTCCCGGGCCAGGAGCGCGGCTCCGGCGGCCAGGCCGCCGCCTGCGCTGTCGCCCATCAGGGCGATCCGGCCCGGGTCGATGCCCAGGTCGCCCGCGTGGGCGCCGAGCCAGGCCAGACCGGCGAAGCTGTCCTCCACCGGGGCGGGGTGCGGGTGTTCGGGGGCCCGGCGGTAGTCGACCGCCAGCATCGGTACACCACTGTCCGCGACGTAGGCGGCGACGAAGCGGTCGTAGAGCTCGACCGTGCCCTGGATCATTCCTCCGCCGTGCAGATAGATCGCCGCCGGCCCGGTCCCGGACGAGTCGTGGCGCTCGGGTGCGAACCAGCGCACCGTCATGTGCGCCCCGTCGTACGACGGGGTCGAGTAGTCCGTGCGAGAGACGTCGGGATGTTCGGGGGAGGCCGCCTCCAAAGCGGCCAGGGCGGCCTCCCCGTTCGTACGCACCGCTTTCCAGTCGTCCCGGGGCGCGGGCTGGGGAGCCTGCCTACCGGAGGCGAACATCGCGGTGACCGCCTCCAGGAGGCCCGCATCCAGGGTGTAGCTCATGTGCGTCTCCTCGCTGCCGGTCGGTCGGGGTGTCGGCCGCGTGACCCGACCTATACCGCTGGGTCTTCTCGGATCGGGGGTTCAGGAGGAGGGGGACACGGTTTTGCCGGGGATGACGGTGCCGCAGACCGGGTCGGCTCCCGGAACCGGGGTGAAGGTGGTGCCGCTCAGTTTCGTGACCCACTGGCAGTTTCCGGCTCCGCCGACGATGTTGTCGCGGTCGTTGATGTCGACGGTGTGACCGCCGTAGAGGCCCAGGCCGTCGAAGTTGTGGATCCCGGACAGGGCGGTGATGAGCGAGGCTGGTGCCGGGTGGGCGCCCGCGGCTTTGAGACCTCGGACGAGTAGGCCGGCCGCAACGTAGTTGTCGTACTCGGTGAACGTCGCGGCCCCGGTCACGCCGGCGGTCTTGAGGTCGTTCGCGAACTGCTTGGTGGCGGCGGTCTTCATCTCGATGGGCTCGTAGCCCAGCGAGAAATAGGCGTTCTGGCCGGCGCTCACGGCGCCCGGACCGGATTGCAGGAGATCACCGCCGTAGCCGGTGGGGAGGTAGGCCGCCTTGAGGGTGACCCCGGCCTGACGGAGGCCGGCGATCAGCGCGAAGGCGGTGTTCGGGTCGACCGAGGCGACGAATCCGTCGACCCCGGCGTTTTTCATGGCCAGCACGACCGGGGCGACGTTGGTGCTCCCGAAGGGGAACTGGGCGTTGAGGTACCCGACCTTGATGCCGGCGGCCCGCGCCGATTCCGCCGATGCCTTGGCCGCCTCCGCGGAGATCGGAGAGATCGAGTACCCGATCGAGGCGAGGTTCGTGACGCCCCGGCCCTTAAAGAAGGTTCCTACGGTGGTGGACACCTTCGTCGTGTGCAGAGCACCGAAGACCGAGAACATGTTCTTGGAGGTGATCCACTCGGGGCCGTCTTCGTCCGCGCCGATCACCGGGACATGGTGGGCGGTGAAATAGCTGGAGGCGGCGAACAGCAGCGCCGAGTGGGAAATCACGGCCGTGACATGGTCGCGGATGACGAGCTTCTGTGCCGCGGCGAGCGCGTTGGTCGGCGAGGAGGCCGTGTCGGCCACGACGTATTTGACGGTGTACCCGCTACGCGCCGCGTAGACGGCCCCCGCCTTCAACCCGGCCACGCTGGTCTTGTTCCCCGACGCGGCGGGGCCGGTGAGATCGGTGAACAGCCCCACCGTGACGGTCGTGGTGCCGCCGCTGTGACCAGCACCGCTCGCGCTGCTACCCGACTTCGACGAGCCGCAGCCCGCGGCGGCGACGAGAACAGCCACCGCCCCGACCAGTAACCGTCCTCTGTTTCTGATCATCACTTGTTCCTCTTTCCTGGTGATCTGCTGGCCGGGCCGGCCGGACAGGGCAGGCCGACCTGGTCGGGAGTGGTGGATGTCAACCGGCCGGCAGAAGGGGGCGTACGGCGGCGACCACCCCGCCGTCGACGAGCAGGTCGGTGCCGGTGATGAAGCTGGATTGCGGATCGAGGAGGAACGCCGCGGCGGCGGCGATGTCCTCGGGCGTGCCGAGCCGCTGGGCGGCGGACATGTCGACCATCGCCCGCATGCCGTCCCCGGTTTCGCTGGCCAGCTCCTGCTGGCCCATGGCGGTGGAGATGATCCCCGGGCTGATCGAGTTGACCCGCGCGCCGCGCTCTCCCCAGCCGGCCGCGGCCGCCTGGACCCGCAGGATGTTGGCCCGTTTGGCCAGGACGTACGCCGAGGCCGGGTCGCCGACCGTGTCCGGGGCCAGGAACGGCAATCCGAGCAGCTCTCGCGTGGGCGTCGCCGCAAGCGCGCGCTCCTGGTCGGGGGGTAGTTTCGCCGCCATGTGCCCGGCCATGCTCGCGATGACCACCCCCGCGGCCCCGCGGGCGACGACCGCCGCGAACGCGTCCAGCACGTACGCGACCCCGAGCAGATCGACCCGCAGGATCGCCGCCGTCGACGCCTGCACCGGCGACAGCCCCGCGGTGTGCACGACGTGGGTGACCTCCCCGATCATCGCCGCGGCCGAGACCAGCGCCGCCACCGAGTCGCCGTCGGAGACATCGACCACCCGGGTGGTCACGTCATGCCCCTCGCCGCGCAAGAGCCCGGCGGCGACCGCCACAGCGGCCTCGTCGACGTCGGCGAGCAGCAGCGCCCGACCGCTGCCCACCCGGCGCGCGATCGCCAGGCCCATGCCGCCCACGCCGATAACGACCGCCACACCCTTTTCCACGGACCCACTCCCACCCTTCGCTTACGGGACGGTCCGTATTGTTATGGGAAGATGGTCGGGTGTCCAGGCCTGAGCACGAATCCGAGCGGGACTCCGAAAAGCCGCGCGGGCGTCCGCGGAGCAACCTGGCGCACCAGGCGATCCTCGAGGCGACACGTGACCTGCTGACCTCGGGTGGCTACGAGCGGTTGTCGATTGAGGCGATCGCGGCCCGCGCCGGGGTCGGCAAGCAGACCATCTACCGGCGCTGGCGATCGAAAAGCGCCGTCGTGGCCGAGGTTGTCCTGGCGGGTTACCTGCCGATCCACGCCGGCACCCCCGCCGACACCGGCGATGTCCTGGTCGACCTGCAAGCCTGGGTCCGCGAGCAGGTCGCCTGGCACACCTATCCCGGCGCCGTGGCGCTGGTCCGGGGCCTCGCGGCGGCCGCGGCGGACAGCGACGCCGACGCCGGTCGGCTCTACGACCAGTTGACCGGGCCCGTCCGGGAAGGACTGATGCACCGCCTGGCCGTCGGCGTGCAGCAGTCGCAACTGCGCGCCGATGCCGATCTTGAAGCGGCGACCGACGCCATCATCGGCTCCCTGCTTTTCCGCGTGCTCGCCCGCAGCGACACCTCGAGCGTCAACACCGACAGCATCGTTGAGATCGTCATCGGTGGCATCGGGAAACGCTGGAGAAACCCGGCGGGGCCACCGGCCGGATGGGCCGTGCCGCCTGACGCGCCTTGATGGAAATCGATTGACATCAAGGGCCCGGAGGGCCCGGTACGCGGGCTACAGCACGATCTCCGGACTTTCGAAAAGGGGCGAAAAGTTCGGAGTGCACCCGGCAAAGACGCGGCTACGAGCGGAAGATCGGCGGGTGGCACTGGTGACGTTCAGTTGGCCTGATCCGGGTTCTGCTCCTGGCTTTGGGTGCTCAGCCCGGCGATCACTATGTTGATGGCGCGAACGAGGGTCTGGGGCGTCGTGGCTTCGGTGGCGCAGGCCTGGGCGAGTCCGCGGATGAGGAGGTAGACCTCCTCCGCCGTGACGTCCCGCCGGATAGCGCCTGACCGCGCCGCGCGCGCGAGCAGATCCTCCACTGTCGCCCGCAGTCTGTCCGCCGACTGCCGGACGCTCGGCGGGAACTGTCCGCCCGGCATCTGGGACGCGAGGGTCAGCTTCGTCGCACCCGCCTCGATCATTGTTCGCAGCAGGTCCCGGAACGCCGACCCGGGGTCCGGGCTCGCCGCCAGGCGGGACGCCTGCTCGTTGAGCAGCTCGAAGTGGCGGACCAGCGCCGCCTCCACCAACGCGGCTTTCGTCGGAAAGTGACGGAACACCGTCGCGATACCGACGCCGGCACGGCGCGCGACATCTTCCGTGGAGCCGACCGCGCCGTGCTCGCCGAACACCGCCTCGGCGGCAGCGAGGATGCGCTCGCGATTGGCGGCGGCGTTTCTCCGCATGCCAGGCCGGCCTCCCATCGACGAACGGTTGCAAACGGAGTCCAGACTTCGGTACGGTACCGGAGTTCGGACTTCGTTTGGAGGCTTGATGCTACCGACCCGCGATCCGGCTGACGTCGTCCGGGCGGTCGCTACCGGCGTGAGCCAACTGGTCGCCGGGGATCTGACCCCGGACGACCGGGAACGCCAGCTCGACGCGCTGGCCGGCCTCTACCGCGAACGGACGGACGTGAGACATCCGCTCGCGCCGCTCGGCGACCGTCCGTTGCGCACCCGCGCCGAGCTGCGTGAGCACTTTGCGCGAGCGGGCGATCAGCTACCCGGCGTCCGACGGTTCGAACCGACCGGCATGGTCGTGCACCGGACGGCGGATCCCGAGGTCGTCGTCTTCGAGTTCGCCTACGCCGGCACGGCCGAGGGCGGCGAGTTCACGGTGCCGTGCGTCTTCGTAATGCGCGTCCGCGACGGGCTCATCGTCGAGTCACGCGACTATGGCGACCACGTGGGCCTGGCCCGCGCGTTCGGTCGGCCAGGGTCCCTTGCGCAGGCGCTCAGCAACGACGGGGGCCCGGCCCCCGGCCCGCCGACGGGTAGCCAGCCCGGCCGTGACCTCGCGCTACGCATGCACGAGGCGTTCAACGCGCTCGACCTGCGGGCCGTCGACGGGATCTTCACCGCCGACTTCTACAGCCACCCGCTGCGGTCCCGGGGAACCGACGCCGTGAAACAGCGTTGGCTCGCCATGCGCACGGCCGCGCCCCACCTGCGCACCGAAGTCCTCGACGTGATCGCCGAAGGCGACCGTGCCACGGTCCGTTCCAGCCTGAACGACAACACCGGCGAACTCATCGAGATCATCCGCATCGCGGACGGGCGCATCGCCGAGCTGTGGGGCGCCCGCACCGGCACCGGCACCGGCACCGACGCCGATGCCGATGCCGATGCCGATGCCCGCCAGGCGTGACGGCCACGTGGTCGGTTACGGCGGAGTGTGGCAGCGCCCGGCCGAACGTCTATTCCTCGGACAGAACGGGATTGCAGGTCGAGCAGGATCCGTTCCGCGATCTGCTCGGCACCTGACGATTCCGGGATCACCGTGTGTTCGGCCGGTGGTGGTGGGCGGTATGTGTTGACGTCAGGTGAGGAGGGTGCGTGCGTACCAGTCGTTGGTGGTGGTGATGCCGGGGAGGGTGTAGAAGTAGCCGCCGCCAAAGGGTTGGACGTAGTCGATGAGGGGTTCGTTGATGAGCCGGTTTTGGATTGTTTCGAATTGGCGGTGTAAGTCTTGCTGGTAGGCGACGAAGATGTGCCCGGCCTGGAGGTTGGCGTTTTCGTCGAGGCCGAGGTCGTAGTTGTAGGAGCGGCGCACGATTCGCTGGTCGGCGGTGGCATTTGTGCGGGGGTTGGCCAGGCGGATGTGGGCGTCAAGGGGGATGACGTTGCCGTGCGGGTCGGCGGAATAGTTCGGGGTGTCGAACTCGGTGGTGCCGTCGAGGGGGGCGCCGGAGTCTCGGCGGCGACCGAACATGCCTTCTTGTTCGTTGATGGAGACGCGGTCCCAGAACTCGACCAGCATCCGGATCAGGCGGACGACCTGGTAGGAGCCACCGTGGGCCCAGGTGGGTTCGTGGGGGTCGTTCACCCAGATCAGAGTGTTGGCTGTCGAACCGGTGGGGTTCGCGGTGCCGTCTTTGAATCCGAGCAGGTTCCGGGACGTTCCAGTGGGGCGGGGCGGGGAGTTGTAACCTTCGATTTTCCAGCGTAGTTGCATTCCACCGCGGGTGTGTCTGGTGATGTCACGGATGGTGTGGTGGATGGTGTCGGGATGATTCGCGCACAGCTGGAGCAGGAGGTCTCCGTGGAGCCACGCCGGATCGGGTGAGTCGTTGGGGAAGGTCTTCATCGCGGTCAGTTTCGCTGGTTTGGCGGAGGTGAGCCCGAAGCGGTTGTCGAAGAGGGTGGATCCGACGCTGACGGTGACGGTGAGGCCGTCGGCGGGTAGGTGTGGGCCGAGGACGTCGCTGTCGGAGGGGGGCTGGCCGACCCCGAGGTCGGGTGGGCTGCCACCGGCGGTGAGGAACCGGGCCCGGTCGGTGAGTGTTTTCATCAGATCGGCGAGGTCGTTCCGGTTGGTGGCGGTGATGTCGAAGGCGGCGAAGCCTGCGGCGTGCTGCTTGTCGGCGGGCCCGGGGGTCAGGACACCGGCCTGGCGGGAACCGTGGAACGGGTAGGTGTCCGCGACCGGGGGGCCGCTGGTGGCGTCGGCGTCGGCGTGCTCCCCGCCGATCAGCACACCGCCGGTCAGGGCGGTGCCGGCCGCCCCGGCCGCCAGCCCGGTCAGGAAGTGGCGTCGGCTGGTGCTCATCGGTTTCAGGCTCATGGGGTCACGCTCGCGGGGTGGGGTTCATCGTGGGTCGGTGTCCGATCGTCGGGCTCGGGTCAGTGGCTGGGGGGGACTTCCAGCAGGTCGGGGACGGACGACAGCGTTTCCAGCGCGGCCCCGATGGCCGCGGTCACCCGCTGCCGGTCGGCGCGTGGTGTCGGGCCGACCGGGCGCCACCGGCCGGCGTGCCGGGTCGCGAGCAGCGCCTGCTGGAGGGTGGCCAGTTGGGCGTCGAGGTGGGGTAGCAGCGTGGGGGCGCGGGCGGTGATCAGCGGGGCCAGTTCGCCGAGGACCGTGTCGGTGACCTGGGTGTCGGCGTAGGTCTGTGGGTAGGCGGCGTCGGCGCCCTGGTCGTCGAGGCCGGAGAGGTGGTCGCGCAGGGCGTCTTCGAGGATTTCGTGCGCCCGGATCGGGAGGTTCGTGGGGTCGCCGGCGATGTCGTCGCTGGTGAGTTTCCGTTGGACGGTCGCGATGTCCGTGTTCAGCTGATCCACGACCGGTAGCAGCCGCGCCGCGCTCTGGCCGTGGTAGAGGCCGTACTCGAGCCGGTGCAGCCCGGTGAAGTCCCGGTCGTCGACACCGTCGGGCAGCCCGTCGGGCAGCCCGTCGACCGCGAGGCCCTCGTCGCCGAAGCTGTCGTAGGACGCGCCGACCCGTTCCCAGTCCAGCTGCGCCGTCAGCCGGTCCGCCTTCGCGGCCGCGATGTTCCCGCCGGCCAGGTCCGCGCGGATTCTGGCGGCATCCTTGGCCACCGTCACAAGATCGCCCGCTGCGTACTTCTGGTAGGCGGTGTTCGGCCCGGTCAGGTCGGCCAGCGTGACCGGCTTCACCGCGGTGGTGGTGCTGGTTTGCCGGCCGCCGACCTCGACCAGACCAGAACTCGTCACCGGCTGGCCGGACATGAGGCACGTGACCGTGTAGGAACCCGGCCCCAGGGTGGCGGTCAGGTCCGCCGTCGTTCCCGGGCCGAGGGTCTCGATCTCCGCGACGACCCCGCCGCTGGCATTGTCCAGATTGACCTCGCCGGCTCGCCCGGATGTGTTGTGGACCGTGAAGGTCTGCGTTCCGACGTGCCCCGCCGTCCAGTCCTTCGCGCACGTCGTCTTCGTCACGGTGACCGCGGTCGTGGTCGCGGCGCTCGCCGCGGGCAGGGCCACGATCACGAGGCCGGCCACGAGGGCGGGTACCGCCACCAGCACGCCGGCGACCGGCCACACCCGGCGCGCCGCGACCTGCTCCCACCGACCTCCCGCCGCGCGATCCCCTGGGCCGGCCGGGCGGGCGGCCGGGCGGGCGGCGACCGGCCGGCCGGCGTTGGTGGCGACGGCGGGCGGCGAGACTCCCGAACGGCCGGCGTACACGAACGCCGGGATCACGATCCCGAGATAGACCAGCCACGCGACGACCTGCAGGACCGTCATCTTCGGTGCCCACTCCGTCGCCCCCGTGATGATGGCCATCCACCACGTGTTCGGGTCGACGTGCGCGGTCAGATCGAAGGCGATCCACTGCCGGCCCGCCAGCCAGCCCGCCTCCTGCAGATCCCCCAGGCCGTAGGCGAGGACACCGGCGGCGATCACAATCAGCGCCAGCGCGGTGCGGCGGAAAAACACCCCCAGATTGATCCGCACCGCCTGCCGGTACAGCAGCCAGCACACCACGACCGCCGCCGCCAACCCCACCCCCGCGCCGGCCAGCGGCGCGGCGGTGGAACCCGACGCCTTCACCGCCGCCCAGAGGAACAGGGTCGTCTCCAGGCCCTCCCGGCCGACCGCGAGAAACGCCGTGAGCGTCAACGCGCCCGCTCCGACCGCGGCCGCCCGTTCGACCTCGCCCCGCAAATGAGCCGACAACGTGGCGGCGGCCCGCCGCATCCAGAACACCATCCCGGTGACCAACCCGACCGCGAGCACGCTCAGCACCCCGCCGACCGCCTCCTGCGCCCGACTCGACAGCACACTCGTGGAAAAGGTCAGCACCGCCGCGAAGCTGCCGGCGACCATCACCGCGCCCAGCACCCCGAGCCACACCGGCGCCGACGACACCCGGCCGCCATCAGCCGACGTCGGGCCACTCCGGTGCACCGCGGCCAGCAGAATACTCACCACCAGCCCGGCCTCGAGCCCCTCACGCAGCCCGATCAGCAGGTTCGGAACCGCGTCAGCCCACGTCACGTTCGTTAAAGTAAGGCACACCTAATATATTGACAAACATGGATTCCGACCCGGCGGCAGCGCCCGGAGCGCGACACGAAGTGCAAAGCGCCGATCCTGGAGGCGCCCGCGAGGTCGGCGCTACCCGGTGGCCAGGTAGAGATCATCGCGAATCAGAAAACGTCAGCCGGGCTTGCTGCGCAACCCGTCGCACACCACCGCGGTGAGGTGGTCGAGAGCGGCGGTGTCGGCGCCGCCGCCGCTGCCCACGCGGGACAGGCAGCCGGTCATCAATGCCTTCACGTCGGCCGAGTCGACATCGTCGCGGACCGCCCCGGCAAGCTGGGCCCGGGTCAGCAAGCCCCGCAGCCCCGCTGTGACGTCGTAGCCGGCGTCCGCGGCGGCCGATTCCAGGTCGTAGCCGGCGCCGGCGAGGGCTTCAGCCAGTCCCCGGTTGGCAGCGCCCGCGTGGACCAGAGTTGCGAAGAAGGTGAAGAACGCGACACCGGGATCCGTCTGCTGGTTCAGCGCGTCCGCCTCGGCGGTGAGCTGCTCCAGGCGGGCGAGCAGGATCGCCGCGAACAGGTCGTGTTTGCTGGGAAAATGCCGGCTCACGGTACCGGTACCGACCCCGGCGCGCCGGGCGATCTCATGCACCGGCACCGAGAGCCCCTCCGTGGCAAAGACCCGCGCCGCCACCTCAAGCACCCGCGCCCGGTTGCGCTGGGCATCGGCCCGCGGCTGCCGCGCCATCACAGCGACCTCGTCTCTCTCCCATCTCGACAAACGGGATGCCCGTCCCGTATTGTTCAAGAACCGGGACGGACGTTCCGATTCTATCGTGCAGGAAACGGAGGCAGCACCATGACCCGCAGCCCGGCAACATCCCGATGGACCGCGCACGACGTCCCTGACCAGCACGGCCGAACAGTCGTGATCACCGGCGGCAACACCGGAATCGGCTTCGAGACCGCTCAGGTGCTCGCCCAGCGCGGCGCCACGGTCGTGCTGGCCTGCCGCAACCCGGGCCGGGCCGCGGACGCCCAGGCCCGCATCGCCTCCGCCGCCCCCTCCGCGAGAGTCAGCACCCTGGCCCTGGACCTGGCTTCGTTGGCCTCTGTCCGGCGAGCCGCCGAGACGCTGCGCGCGGACCACCCGTGCATCGACGTCCTCATCAACAACGCCGGCGGCATGCGCCGCCATCACAACCTGACCGAGGACGGCTTCGAGTCGACCCTGGCCACCAACCACCTCGGCCCGTTCGCGTTCACCGGACTGGTGCTGGAGACGCTGCTGGCCACACCCGACTCGCGGGTCGTCACCGTCAGCAGCATCGGACACCGCCGCGGCGTCATCAACTTCGACGACCTGCACTCCGTGCACCGGTACCGGAATTCGACCGCGTACTTCCAATCGAAGCTCGCGAACCTGATGTTCACCTACGAGCTGCACCGTCGCCTGACCGCCGCCGGCGTGTCGACTATCGCCGTGGCCGCCCACCCGGGCAACGCCCGCACCGAGTTCGGCCGCGAAATGTCCGCGCCAGCCAGAGCCGCGCTGAGCCCCCGCCTGCGCGCAGTCACCTCCTGGCTCCTGCAGTCCCCGCAGATGGGCGCCCTACCGACACTGCGCGCCGCGACAGATCCCGACGTACACGGCGGCGACTACTACGGCCCTCCCGGCCGGGCCCAGTTCACCGGACACCCCGCCCGAGTCGAATCCAACACCCGCTCCCACGACACCGCGGCCCAACGCCGCCTGTGGCAGGAATCCGAACAACTCACCGGCGTTACCTATCCCCTGCCCCGCCAACCCAGCGACCCCCACCCGCCCCGGATCGACGCCTGACGCCGCCCGCACCCTGGTGATCATCTTCCTGGTCGCGACCACTGTCCTGGGCGCGTGGCTGACCGGCCAGTGGCTGACCGGGAGCCTCGGCCCCGATGCCGTACACCCGGGTCACTTCGCCCTCTTGACGCGCCGTTGACCTTGGGGCGAGCGTTCAGTCCTCGCCGGAGAACCGCTCCCAGGCCGCCTGCTTGGACACACCGAGCGTCGCTCCGATCCGGGTCCAGCTGATGCCCCGGCCGCGCAGGGCGTCGACGTAGTCGTGGACGGCGGCATCGGCCTGGGCCACTACCGCCTGAACCTTGGCCAGGCCGGCCAGCAGGTCGTCGTCCGGCCGCTCGTCCCACGCACCGAACGCGGCCGCGGGTTCCTCGGCGATGATCATGTTGCACAGGTCCACGCACTCGTTGCAGATGTAGACGCCCGGGCCGGCCACCAGCTTGACCACCGCAGTCTTGTCCTTGGTGCAGAACGAGCAGCACAACGTCTCTAGCCGACCCTCGCCTGGCGCGGGGTTCCGTATAGATCCCATGACGTCAAGCTAACCTTGACGGCGCTCGGAAGGTCAAGGTTAGCTTGACGTGGCGGGGGTCACGACCGGCCGTGGCGGTCTGGCCGAGGATGCCGGCCGGGCGCAGTACGCCCACGCGGCCCAGATCGCGCTCTGGATCGACCTCGGCCTGGTCATCGCGATGGCCGCCCTCACCGCGCTCCTATCCCGGACAATCCCCGCGCCCAACTGGCCGACCCCGCCGAGCACGCCCACCCCGTGGCAGGAGGAGCAGTGCGAGCGCGCCGACGACGAGGTGGCCGGGGTAGAGGAACAGGGCCAGATCGAGTGCCCCGAAGGCGAGCGCGCCCCAACCGAGCAACGTGCGGGCCGGGAGGCGGTTGCCCGATCCGGCGGCGACCAGCCCGGCTTACTGGCGCTGGAGCAGCTGTTCCATCAGCGTCCCGACCGCCGGAGCCGCGGCCGTCTGGGCGGCCGTCGCCTGAGCGGCCTCCCGGTAGGAGTGGTCGGCGAGCACCGTCTCGACAGCCTGCCGGATACGCGGCGCGTCATCCCGGCTGACCGGACGCCGACGGCCCCGGGAGTC
>JAMFSN010000088.1 GCA_026225295.1 Frankia alni | reverse complement strand
CGACGTCGGGCGCTCAGCGCTTGGTCTCGTACCTGGTCAGGACCACGCCGTCGGGAAACGCCCGGGTCTCCACCAGGTTCAGGTTCACCCAGTTGTCCAGGGCCGTAAAGAACGGCGTGCCGCGACCCACCAAGACCGGTGCGGTGGCCAACACGTACTCGTCGATCAGCCCGGCCCGCATGGCCGCCGCGGCGAGTGTGGCGCCGCCGAGGTCCATGGGGCCGCCGTCCTCGGCCTTGAGCCGGGTGATCTCGGTGACCGCGTCGCCGGTGACCAGGCGGGTGTTCCAGCCGACCGCGCTGATCGTCGAGGAGAACACCACTGTGGGCAGGTCCCGCCAGCGGTGGGCGAACTCGATCTCCGCCGGTGTGGCGCCAGGCTGCTGGTCGGCGGTCGGCCAGTGGGAACTCATCGTCTCCCACAGTTTGCGCCCGTACAGCGTCAGGCCCGTCGCCCCCACCCGGTCGGACCACCACTGGAACAGCTCGTCGCTCGGCACGCTCCAGCCGAGGTCGTCGCCGGGCGCGGCGATGTAGCCGTCCAGGCTCAGGTTCATGCCGAAGGTCAGTTTCCGCACGGCGTCAGCCTCCCCGTGAGTCGGTCCTCGGCATATACAGACCAGCACGGCGCGGAAGAGTCATCGGTCGGCCCACACCGAGGGCCGGTTGACCACCACGCCAAGCGGCTACTGCGCACGAAGGGAACCCTAGTCGTGGGGTTGACCGAGCTTGGTCAGAGACTGATCCGCTGACCGGTCAACAGCGGCTCACGGCGTCCAGACGTCCCCGGGTGATAGATCGCGTCGAAGCAGGCGCAGACCGACCTGATGGATGACGCCCGGAAAGTACAGGTACCCTTCCGGCGCCTCGACGAGGCTGGTTGCCTCGACGCCCCTGACGCCCCACACGTCGACCGCGCCGCCGGTGTTGTTCATCCGCACGAACCAGCCGGCCTCGAACTCGTCCCGCGCCAGGAAGCAGCCCGTCTGTTCTGCCCGACGGCTGCCGGCGATCCCTGGCGCCGCACCCATACGTGTCCAGTCGAGTCCGTGAGCGAGGATCGAGTCCCGGTTGAGGACCGACGTCACGTGAAAGAAGGCCTCCACAAACGAAGGTTAGCGCTGCTCCGGCGGTTCCAGACGGCGTGTGGCGGATCGCGATTTACGGCTTGCCGAAGTCCTGGGTCCACAAGGTGCCGTAGCGGCCGCCGGTGGCGTAGCCGACGCCGATCAGGTTGGTGGTCGGCGTCGGGTGCGGGGAGCCGCCGGGTCCACCTTGTCGACTCCCCTAGGACGTGGTCGAGGAAATTGTCGAACCATGACAAAACGGCGCCCGATGATCTCCCCAAAGGTGGTGAGTCGCCGCCCGGTCTCCGGCCGGCCGTCCGGCCCGCCCGGAGCCGGCGGGCGGGCGGTGTGATCTGGCGGGCAACCGTGGGCGGCGCGGCTCGGCCGCGTGGTGGGATGGGTCTCATGCGGGGAGAAATCGCGGTGTTCGGCGGCAGTGCCCATCCCGATCTCGCGGCCGAGGTCTGCCGCCGGCTGGAAGTCCCGCTCCACCCGGTCCGCGTCCAGCGGTTCGCCAACGACTGCCTCGAAGTGCAGCTCATGGCCAACTGCCGGGAACGCGACGTCTTCCTGGTCCAGCCGCTGGTCCGGCCCGTCCAGGAGAATCTCGTCGAGCTGCTGCTGATGGTCGACGCGGCCCGGGGCGCCTCGGCGGCCCGCACCACGGTGGTGCTCCCCCACTACGCCTACGCCCGGTCGGACAAGAAGGACGCCCCCCGGATCTCCATCGGCGGCCGGCTCGTCGCCGACCTCATGGCCACCGCCGGCGCCGACCGGGTACTGGCCATGACCCTGCACGCGCCCCAGGTCCACGGTTTTTTCAGCGTCCCGGTCGATCACCTGCACGCCCTGCGCGAGCTGGCCCTCCACTTCCGGGGCCTCGATCTGAGTCGCACGACGGTGGTCTCCCCCGACCTCGGGAACGCCAAGGAGGCCGCCGCCTTCGCGCGGATCCTGGGGGTGCCGGTCGCGGCCGGCGCCAAGCAGCGGTTCGCCGACGACCGGGTGGTCATCACCTCGATCATCGGAGAGGTCGCCGGGCGGGACGTGATCGTGCTCGACGACGAGATCGCCAAGGGCTCCACGATCCTGGAACTGCTGGTCCGGCTGCGGGAAGCCGGCGCCCGAGCCGTCCGGGTGGCCTGCACGCACGGGCTGTTCGCCGACGGCGCGCTCAAGCGGATCGGCGACCAGCCCGACGTCCTGGAGATCGTCTGCACGAACACGGTGCCGATCCCGACCGAGATCCAGGTACCCAAGCTGCGGATCCTGTCGATCGCCCCGGCGCTGGCCGAGGCGATCCGCCGGATCCACAACGGCGAGTCGGTCAGCGCCCTGTTCGACCCGCCGGCGTTGGCGTAGGCCACCCGGGCGGCCGGCACGTCACCTCAGCTGGCGGCGTCGCCCCCGTCGCGTTGCGGGTCGGGTCGGGGGTCCAAAGGCCGGTCGATCAACCGGCTCAGGACGATCACGCTGCGGGTGTGATCGGTGATCGGGCTGGCCCGGATCCGTTCCAGGGTCTCCTCCAGATGCCCGGTGCTCTCCGTCCGCAGATGCAGGAGCGCGTCGGCCTCGCCGGTCACCGAGTAGGCGGCGACCACCTCGGGATGGTCGCGCAGGTCGGCCGCGATCGCCGCGGTCGACGTCCGGCCCCGGCAGAACAGCTCCACGAATGCCTCCGTAGCCCACCCGAGTGCGGCCGGGTCGACCACCGCGGTGAACCGGGTGATCACCGCATCGGCCCGTAGCCGGTCGACCCGGCGCTTGACCGCCGGGGCCGACAAGCCGACCAGCGCCCCGATATCGGCGTAGCTGCGGCGGGCATCTTCACTGAGCAACGCAATGATCCGCCGGTCAATAGCATCGATGCGCAATGAACAGCTCCTAGGTCGCAAGACTGACGGCTTTCTGTAAGCCTGGCACGTTCCTACAGTGGTTGGTGGGCCCGCCACCGGCGTCGGGCCCGTCCTCATCAGCGGGTGCGATGCGCACCGGCCCTGTTACCCGCCTTCAGCCCAGGAGCGCTCCGATGACCGTCTCTACGCGGGTCCGCCCGAGCAGCCCCCCGGTCCCGGCCCGCCGGGCCACTCCGCAGCGGTACCTGATGTGCCCGCCGACCTACTTCGCCGTCACCTACGCGATCAATCCGTGGATGGATCCGTCCCGGCCGGTCGACGTCGAGCGCGCGGTCCGCCAGTGGGACGCGCTGCGCCGGGTGCACCTGGACCTCGGCCACACCGTCGAGGTCATCGACCCGGAGCCCGGCCTGCCCGACATGGTGTTCGCCGCCAACGGCGGCATCGTCATCGGCGACACGGCGGTCGGCGTGAAGTTCCGCTACCCGGAGCGCCGTGGTGAGCAGGAGGCCTACCTCGACTGGTTCGCCGCCGCCGGGATCACCCGTCGGCACCGGCCGACGTTCGACAACGAAGGCGAAGGCGACGTGCTGCTGGCCGGGGACGTGCTGCTGGCCGGCACCGGCTTCCGGACCGACCGGCGGGCCCACGCCGAGCTGGCCACGTTGCTGGGGCGGGAGGTCGTCACCCTGGAGCTGGTCGACCCGCGCTTCTACCATGTCGATACGGCGCTGGCCGTGCTCGACGGGACCACGGTCGCGTATCTGCCGGCCGCCTTCTCCCCCGCCAGCCGCGCCGAGCTGGCCCGGCGTTTCCCCGACGCGATCATCGCGTCGGAGGCGGACGCCGAGGTCTTCGGGCTCAACGCGGTGAGCGACGGGCTCCACGTCGTGCTGGCCGCCGAGGCGGTCGGGTTGGCCGCCCAGCTGCGCGACCGGGGATTCGTGCCGGTGCCGGTGGCCACGGACGAGTTGCGGCGGGCCGGCGGCAGCGCCAAGTGCGCCACCCTCGTCCTGCACCCCTGACCGGACCGCGGCGACGCGGGGCGCGGCCGCCGTCCGGTGGCGCGGGCCGACGATCAGGCCGGCTTGGGGTCGTCCTCGAGTTCCAGGGCCAGCGAGTTCATGCAGTAGCGCTCGCCGGTCGGCCCCGGCCCGTCGTTGAACACGTGCCCGAGATGGGAATGGCACACCCGGCACCGCACCTCGGTGCGGGCCATCCCGTGGGAGTTGTCGGGCACCAGCTCGACGGCCTGGGCGACCAACGGCTCGGTGAAACTCGGCCAGCCCGAGCCCGAGTCGTACTTGGTGGACGAGGAGAACAACGGGGCGTCACATGCCCCGCAGTGGTACACCCCCTCGGCCTTGCTGTAGGTGTAGGCGCCGGTGAACGGCGGCTCGGTGGCCGCCTCGCGCAGCACCGCAAACCGCTCGGGCGGCAGGAGGGCCCGCCACTCGGCGTCGGAATGCTCAACATGCTCCGGTGTCTCGGTCATGACTCCAGTTTGCTCCGCGATCTGGCCGCCGGCCCGCTGTCCCGGAGGACAGCCCAGCCGGCTACGCCTCGGGTCCGGCGCCCCGGGCCGCCAGGACCGGCAGAGCTCCGACCACGGCCGCCGCGGCGGCCAGGCTCAACAGGGCGCCCCGGGCCGGCGCGATCCGGCCGGTGGCCGCGGCCGTTCCCAGCGTGGCGGTGTCGCCCGCGTCAGCCAGCGCGCCGGCGATCACCCACAGTCGCGCGTCGGCAAGCTTCGACGCCCCGGCCGGCCGGCGCGCGGCGGTGACCAGCTGGCCGGTGCCGAGGGCCAGGTCACGCACTGCCGCCATCCGGGTCAGCCAGTCGGTACGCTCCGCTGTGACGCGGTCCAGGCCGGAAAATCGGCCGAGCAGCGCCGGTTGGGCGATTCCAACCAGTCCGATCGTGCATCGCAGGGCCCCCATCAGGCCGACGAGGCCCAGCTGAGCACGCTCTGTCAGCGCCAGAGGGCTAGTTTGTGCACGGAGTGTGACCACGATCTCGTTACCGATCCTCTCGTGGTGGGAACGCCGTCCACCGTTCGTGCGTTGGGAAAGCAGAGATTCAACTGTACTGTCGCTCGGAAGGGGTCCCACATGGGCGAGCGCATCCTGCGTGGAAGTCGGCTCGGCGCCGTGTCCTACGAAACGGACCGCAGCACCGAGCTGGCGCCGCGCCAGACGGCGTCCTACGACTGCCCGAACGGGCACCAGTTCACCATGCCGTTCGCGGCCGATGCCGAAGTTCCCGCGGTCTGGGAATGCAAGGTGTGCGGCACGAGCTCGGTCATCGTTGACGGTGAACGTCCGGAACCGAAGAAGAGCAAGCCACCGCGTACCCACTGGGACATGCTGATGGAACGGCGCACCACGGCCGACCTGGAAGAAGTCCTGGCGGAGCGGTTGGAGGTCCTCCGTAAGGCACCGGGGCGCAAGACGGCCTGATCGGCCGGCGCCACCAGCGTTCGACGGCCCGGGTCCCCCACGTGGGGGACCCGGGCCGTCGAACGCTGTCCGTCGTCTGCGATCCAGAGCCACCGGGCCCCGGGCGGGCCACCGGTCAGGCGGAGACCCGGTCGGGGTGCTCGCCGGTCTCCGACGGCCGTCCGGCCGGCCCGCCCGTCGCGACGGGGCCCGTGGTGGCCGCGTCCGCCGCGTCCGCCGCGTCCGCCGGGCCGGGCGCGCTGGTCGGCTCGGCGCTGTTCCCGGCCCACTCGCCGGCGACGGGCGCCGGTTGGCCGACGGTCGACTCCGGGTGGATCCGTCGCGGCCCGCCCCGCATCGAGCGGACCGACCACCAGGTGACCCGCCACAGGGCCTCGGCGATGATCGCCCGACTCATCTTCGACTGACCGCGTTGGCGTTCGACGAACGTGATCGGGACCTCGGTGACCGCGAACCCGTCCCGCCAGGCCTGCCAGGCCAGGTCGACCTGGAAGCAGTAGCCCTGCGAGGTCACCTCGGTGAGCGGCCGGTCCCGCAGGACGGCCGCCCGGTAGGCCCGGAAACCGGCGGTGGCGTCGGCGACCGGCATCCCGAGAGCCGCCCGTACATAGACATTCGCCCCCCTCGACAGCACCTTGCGTGACATCGGCCAGTTCCGCACCTCGCCACCGCGCACCCACCGTGACCCGATCACCAGGTCCGCACCGGGCAGCGCCTCGAGGAGGCGAGGCAGGTCCTCGGGCTGGTGCGAGCCGTCCGCGTCCATCTCCACGACGACGTCGTAGCCCTGGTCGAGGGCCCAGCTGAACCCGGCCACGTAAGCGGCCCCCAGGCCCGCCTTGCCCGAGCGGTGCAGCACCCGGACGTGGGCGTCGGCGGCCGCGAGCTCGTCGGCCAACCTCCCGGTGCCATCCGGGCTGCCGTCGTCGATGACCAGCACATCGGCCGCCGCTACCGCGGTACGCAACCGCGTGACGATCTCCCGCAGGTTCTCCCGCTCGTTGTACGTCGGGACGCACACCACGATCCGGTCGCCGTCCACCCGGCTCCTTTCGCCGTCATCTGCCCCGCGGTCGCCACCACCCGTCCGGCCGCTGCCCGGGCCGGCCCGACCGGAGCCCCCGCGGCCCTGGTCCGGCTCGACCGCGCCGGGATCGCCCAGCTTGCCACCGATATCCCCGACCGGGGTCGCCCTGGTCGGCCGGCGGGGCGCGCCCGCCGGTCCGGCCGACCGCAGGGAGCCTAGCCCGGCGGCCAGGGCCAGGAGCCCGAGGATCACCATCGCGGTCTCGGGCCAGACCCCCAGCCGGTCGGCCAGGGTCCGCGAGGTGCGCAGCGGCAGCCGGGCCGACAACTGGGCCGCCTCATAGAGCCCGGAGGATGTGAGGACCCGACCGTCCGGCGCGATGAGGGCGCTCTGGCCGCTGGTTGACACCTGAACGGTGGCCCGGCCGAACTCCACCGCCCGCAACCGTGTCATGGCCAGCTGCTGCTGGCTCTCCCCCTTGCGGCCGAAGGAGGCGTTGTTCGTCTGAACGACCAGCAACCGCGCGCCATGGTCGACCGCCGAGCGGACCAGCCCGTCGTAGGCGACCTCGAAGCAGATGATGTCGCCGATCCGCACGCCGTTGAGCGTGATCGCCCCCGGCGCCCGGCCCTTGACGAAGTCGTTGGGCATGTCGACCGCGAACCGGTGGACGACCTGCTGGAGGACCGACCGACCGGGCAGGTATTCGGCGAACGGGACCGGGTGCTGCTTGACGTACAGCTGGCCCAGCCAACCGTTCGGTCCCCAGGTCAGCCCGGCGTTGCGGACGTGACCGGCCCCGGGGCCGTCAAGCACGGCGCCGACCAGGATCGGTTCGCCGATCGCCCGCGACGCCTGGGAGAGCATCGCGGCGGCCACCGGGTCGACGAACGGGTCCAGGTCGGAGGAGTTCTCCGGCCACAGCACGAGGTCGGGCCGGGCGACCTGGCCGGCCCGGACCCGGGCGGCCAGGGCCAGGGTTCCGGCCAGGTGGTCGGCGGTGACCTGGTGGGCCCGCCCGAGCGCGGCCAGGCCCCCGTCGTTGGGGACGTTGCCCTGGATCGCGGCCACGTTGACCGAGCCGGCCTGCGCTCCGGTCGGCAGCGGCACGGCCAGACCGACCGCCCCGACCGCGACGGTCGCGCTGAGCAGGGCGACCGGCCTGACCCAGCCGCGCGTCCGCCCCGGCCCGGCGAGACCGGTCGGCCCGGCACTGCCGCTGGACGCCGCTGAATCGGCGGGTGGGGCACCGCGCACCGCCCGGTGGGCACCCAGGGTGGCCGCGGCCAGCAGACCCCCACTCAGGGCCACCGCGAACGTGACGAGGGGAGCACCACCGACGGCGGCCAGCGCGGTGAACGGTGAACCGGGCTGGCTGAACGCGAGCCTCCCCCACGGGAACCCGCCGAACGGTTCGCGGCCCCGCAGGGCCTCCTGGGCCACCCACAGCAGAGCCAGCCCGACCGGCCAGCCCCGCAGCCGCATGACCAGCGTGGTGGCCGGCCCGAGCAGCGCGAAGATGGCCGCCTCGGCCACCGCGAGCAGCAGCCAGGCGTCCAACCCGACGAACGCGGTGAACCGCAGCATGGGTAGCAGGAAGGCCAGCCCGACCAGGACGCTGAGCCGGTAGGAGCGCCACAGCGGCAGATCGCGAACGACCAGCGCGGCGCCCGCCACGCCGACCGGGGCCAGCGGCCACCAGCCGACCGGGGGGAACGCCAGGTACAGCACGATCCCGGCGAGGACGGCTCCAGCGGCCCGGGTCGCGGCGGCCCGCCCGGGCCGGCGAGGGCGCCACCAGCCGCGCCGTCGGGGCCCGGAGTCAGCGGTTCGGGTCGGCTGCCCCCGGCCGGCAACGCTGATCCCGTCGTCGGTGGTCGGCGTTTCGAGGACCGTCACATCCACCAGTGTGTGACACCCGGGCGTTGAACGAAATGCCACCCCGGGGCCCCGACCGCCGACCACGGTCGTGGGTTGGGCGCCGTTTGGGCCGCCGGGCGCGGTCCCGCCGGGCCGGACGGGTCAGTGGCGGCCGGCGATGGGCAGCAGGGTAACCCCCAGAACGATCAGGCTCAACGCGCCCACCCGACCCCAGGTCGCGGGCTCGCCCGGCCAGGCCATCGCGATGACGGCCACCGAGGTGGTGCCGACCGCGCCGAACACGGCGTACGAGACGCTCGGGCCGAGCGCGGCCAGGGCCAGCCCGACCAGGTAGATCGAACCCAGGAAGGCGGCGACCCCCAGCACCGAGGGCCGCACGTCCCGGAAGCCGTGCGAGGCGCTCAGGGCGAACGTGGCCGCCACATCCAGCGCGATCGCCCCGAAAGGCGCTCCCCAGCTCATGGCCGGCCCCCGTTGGTGGTCCGCCGCGCCGGCCCCCGCCGCGGTTCGTGCCCGTCGGACCGGACCCGTGGGGGCCGCAGCCCGCCGGCCCGGCCCTTCGCCGCCCGGCCGGGGCTCCGGGCCCGGTTGTGCTGGTGCTGGTTGTGCTGGTTGTGCTGGTGCCGCCGGCATGGCCGGATCCCCCCGTGGAACGTCGCCGACTCGCGGACGAACCCTCGGCCCACTGGCCCACTGGCCCGCAAACCCGCTGGCGGAGCGCTCGGAGCCTGGTTACGGCCCCGCTCGGCGGGCGATTTCTGTCATCGGCCCATTACGGAGAGATCCTACTCGGCT
>JAMFSN010000087.1 GCA_026225295.1 Frankia alni | reverse complement strand
GCGGTGCTGTCGGGAGCCTCGTTCTGGTCGGCCATGAGGTTCAGCCCCGGTCAGTTCTGACCGGGAGCCTGCAGGCTCCAGATCCGACCGTCGGGATCCCGGACGGTCATTTCTCTCGTGCCGTAGTGCGTGTCAGCGAACGGGGTGACCACCTCGACCCCCGGATCGCTGCTGAGCGCACCGGCATCGGTCACCTTCAGCACGACCTGCATGGAAGTCTCCCGGTCCTCGGGGACCTCGGCGATGAACACGTACGGACCATCGCCGTTGCGCAGCTGACCGGAGTTGTGGTCGGTCGAGAACTCCAGTTCGAAGCCCAGCGCCTGAAAGAACTTCGCGGCCCGGCCCCAGTTGTGGGTCTCCAGAAACACCGCTTCGATGCCCTCGGTCGTCATGTCAACTTCCTTTCCCAGGGGGTGGTGGCCGGCACTACCGGTGCGGGTCGTTGAGGTAGGCGCGCAGCGCGTCGGCCACCAGGGCCGACAGCGACTGCTCCGACTCGATGGCCCGGTGCTTGACCTGCTTGATCAGCTCGACCGGCAGATACACGTTGAACTGTTTGACGTCCTCACCGGCCATGCTCAGATGCTAGCATACTATCTCACTAGTCGATCGCCCGGTCCGGGTGGACGGGTCGGCGTGACATGATCCGGCGGGGAGCGGCACCGGGCGGTTCGGTGCCCGCCCGGCTGGAGGGGGCGACGGCATGGGTGATCCAGGTGAGGGTGACGCGAAAGCCGTCCCGGTCGAACCCCCGGCCGAACCGGGGCACGAGGCGCCGGCCGGCGCGTCGCCCGCCGGACCGCCGTGGGACGAGTCGCGGTGGAACGGATCGCCCTGGGCGCGGGATGCCCCGCCCGACATCGTGGAACCCCGCCGGGACGGCGACCGGTCGTCAGCCGAGCCCGCCCCGATCGGCGGGACCCGACCGACGGTGCCCCGGCCCGGCCCCCGTGCGGCGCCCGTCGCCACCGCCGCGGGTGGCGGGAATGGCGCGGATGGTGGAAAGGGTCCGGGTGACGGGAGCGGTGCGGGCCGGTCGAAGCGCCGCCGCGGGCGCGTCCTTCTGATTGTCGGCCTGGTCGTCCTGCTCGCGCTGGTCACGATGGACCGGGTCGCGGCGTACGTGGCCCCCGGGCAGATCGCCGCGCAGATCAAGAAGGACCAGCAGCTTCCCAACCAGGTCGATGCCTCCGTGGGAGGCGTACCGTTTCTCACCCAGGTGGTGTTCGGGAAGTACGACGACCTCGGGTTCACGCTGCACCGGTTACAGCTGCCGGGAATCTGCGTCGATCGCGTGAACGCTCACCTCAAGGGCCTGCACCTACCGGTCACCAAGATCCTCGGAAAGCCCGGCAAGATCCCGGTGGACCGGGTGACCATCGCCGTGCTGCTGGACTATGCCGACGTCAACCAGGCTCTCGCGAACCAGCCTCTGCACGTCCAGTTCGCCCCGGACGGCAACGCGGCCAAGGTGACCGCGCGCGTTCTGGGGCAGGAGGGCGGGGCAACCGTCGAACTCGGGGCCCGGGGTCAGCAGCTCACGATCACCGTCAAGAGCATCGACGTCTTCGGGATTTCGGTGCCGCTGCCGGGTCCGACGGTCCCCGTCCCGCTTTCGCTCAAGGGATTGCCGTTCGATGCGCGGCTCACCGGCGCCCGGACGACCGCCGCCGGGCTGGAGCTCGAGGGCGCGGCCGACCACCTGACCCTCCAGGCGCCATCGTCGCCGGCTCAGCCGGTGAAGGGCTGCTAAGCCGCGGCGACCGCCACCAGAACCGCCCGGCCCAGGCGGGCCGACCAACCGGCGGCCGGGCCCGGGGGCGCCCGGCGGTGATCGGGGGAGGTCGTGCCGGTCGTCGGCCAGGAACGCGGCCCGGCCGGCGCCGACCGGGCCGGTAGGTGACCAAGCGGTCCGCGAGCGCGATCGGGCCGTCGCTACGGGCCGTCCGCCGTGCACTGTTAACTCGATTGTTGCGTTGCTGTTTTCCTATCCCTTGACTGCCGATGAGAAAAGGTGGGTGAGGGCCGGGGTCCAGGCTGTTTTAGTGGTCTCTTTTGGGCTCTCGCCTACCTCAATGAGGGATTGGTCACAGAATTAACCCCGCGATCCAATGGGCGGATCGGGCCGCGGTGGCAAAGTTCCAAACCCGGCACCATCGTCTAACACGATCATTACCTGTGGCGGCGACACTGGGTCTCACCTGGGGTTTTGTTTCCCGGTGAGCGGGTGCCGCCGGGCGCGGGAAGCAACGACGGGTAGCCGGGTCTCGATCCGATGCTCGCTTTGCAATGGGTGCCGGTGTAAGGGCGGTCGCGCCACCGAATAAGCTTCCAGCGCTGCGCTGGATAGGGACAAGTGCTCGACTGGTCGTCGTCCGGCGGCTGATCGTTTTCGCTCGGAAGGCATTCAACATGGAGACGGTGAGGACAGGCCGGAAGCCCCCGATGGCCGATGGGCCAGCCGACTGTGGGTCGCACCGCGACGCGGCCCGGGCGGCGAGTCCGAGCATCCCACCCAGGTTTGTGCGCGCGCAATGAGTTCCTGGACAACGGCTTCACCCACGACCTGACAGCAGTAGGAAAGACGATCGCTCTGTGCCGGCACCGGCCCGGGCGACGGACGAGAGGCTCGGATGCTACAGAACTGGCCGATCCGCTCCAAGCTGGCCGCGATTCTCATTGTTCCCCTGTTCACCTTGACACTGCTCAGCTTCTTCCAGGTGCGCGACAACCTTTCCAACGTGAGGGCGAGTAACCGCGTCCGCGATCTGGCGACATTCTCGATCAAGGTCGACGGCCTTATCACCGCGCTGCAGAACGAGCGGGGAGCGGTCTCGTCCTATATCGGGGCCGGCTATCCGGCCACTCAGACGGCGAGCGCGGTAAGTAGCCGCAAGGCGGTCACCACCGCGCTGACCGCCTATGAGCAGGGAATCGCCAGCCTGCCGGCCGGCACCCGCGGTCACCTCGGTACGACCCAGGCGACGGCGGGCACGCAGCTGGCGAGGTTGACGACCCTTCGGCGCCAGATCGACGCGAAGACGGCCCAGGTCCTCTCGGCATCGACCTACTACACGCAGGCGATCGCCGACCTGCTGTCGCTGGACGCCCAGATCAGTTCGGGGAGCAAGAACGCCGACCTGGTCAACGGCGCGGGCGTTCTGACCAGCGCGGCCCAGGCCACGGAAGCCGTGAACCAACAGTTCGGCTACACGTCCGAGATCATCTTCCTGCGCCTGACCAACCCGGCCACCGTGAAGCTGGTCGAGACCGCGGCCGGCGCTGAGCAGGCCTGGCTCACCCAGTTCCGCAACACGGCGTCGGCCCCGCAGCGCGCCTACTACACCCGGACGCTCGGCACCTCCGACCACGCCATGACGGCGCTGCGGGACCAGGCGTTGGCCCAGGCCCAGCAGGCCGGTGGCCGGATCACGGTCAATCCGGCCCGCTGGCTGGCGACGTCCAACGCGAAGATCAAAAACCTCTCGACCGTCGAGTTGCGGCTGTCCAACGACCTGCGCACCCGAAGCACCAGCCTCGCCTCGTCCGCAAATCAGCGGGCCTGGTCGGGCGGGCTGCTGACGCTGCTGATCCTGGTGCTGTCGATCGGCATCTCGCTGCTCGTCGCGAGCCCGATGATCCGCCAGCTGCGGCGGCTGCGCGGTGGAGCGCTGGAGGTCGCCAACGAGCGGCTGCCCGGCCTGGTCGAGCGTCTGCACCAGGGCAAGCCGGTCGACCCCGAGTCGGAGACCTTCCCGGTGCTGGTGAAGTCGCGGGACGAGATCGGCCAGGTGGCGGCGGCCTTCGCCACGGTGCACGAGGTCGCCGTCCGGACCGCCGTCGAGCAGGCCGCGATGCGCAAGAGCATCGGGGACACGTTCCTGAACCTGGCCCGGCGCAGCCAGTCGTTGGTGCACCGGCAGTTGAAGGTCATCGACAAGCTGGAGCGCAAGGAAACCGACCCGGACGAGCTCGAGGAGCTGTTCCGCCTCGACCACCTGGCCACCCGCATGCGCCGCCACGCCGAGGACCTCATCGTCCTGTCGGGTTCCAAGCCCGCGCGTGGCTGGCGGCGCCCGGTGGCCATCAAGGACGTGGTCCGCGGAGCCGTCGCCGAGGTCGAGGACTACACCCGGGTCAAGGTGCTGCCGGTGACCGGCGCGCCGGTCAGCGGGCACGCCGTCGGTGACGTCATCCACCTGCTGGCCGAGCTGGTGGAGAACGCGACGTCGTTCTCGCCGCCCCACACCCCGGTCAACATCTCCGGGCATGAGGTGTCGAACGGTTGCGTCGTCGAGATCGAGGACCGCGGCCTGGGAATGACCGAGGACGAGTTCGTCGCGATCAACCACCGGCTGGCCAACCCGCCGCCGTTCGACCTGTCCACCAGCGAGCGGCTCGGGCTGTTCGTGGTCGGCCGGCTCGCCGAGCGACACGGGATCCGGGTCCGGCTGCGGCCGTCGCCGTACGGCGGAACCCTGGCCATCGTGCTGCTGCCGGGCGCGCTGCTGCGCCCGCAGGACCCGGACTTCATCCAGTCCGACAGCGACGACGAGGCTTCGAACCGCGCGAACCTGCTGGACCACGCCGAGGTCTACTCGGGCGACGCGACCGCTCCGGTGGCCAGCCAGGAACTCGACCGCCCGCTCACCGACGACCTGCCGGTGTTCGCGACGGTGCGCTCGAGCTGGTTCGTCAACGAGCGGGGTGAGGGCAGCGATCTGAACGGCGGTGGCAACGGCAGCACCAACGGTGCCCTCGGACTGCCCGTCGGGCGTCGCGAGGACAGCCCGCGGTGGCCGGCCCTGCCGTCCGGTAGCGGCGGCAGTAACGGGGCGGGCGGCAACGGCTCGGTCTTCGGTCGCGGCCCGGAGCCGGACGGGGGACCGGAGCCGGACGGGGGACCGGCGTTCCACCGTGGGCCCGCCGGCAGCGGGCCGGACGGCTCCCGGCCGGCGCGGTCCGGTACCTCCTACGGATCGGGACCCGCGTTCCGCGACCCGCCCGGCGAGGACGACCCGCCGACCACCAGGCCGTCCTCGTTCGGCGACCGGGGAGCGACGTTCGGCGGGTCGCAGTTCGGGTCGGACCGGTCCTTCGATCAGAACGGGTCCTATGAGCAGGAGGCGTCGTTCGACCGGGACCGGCCCCTGGACCGGGACGAGTCGTACGGGGGCGGGTTCGGGGCCGGCCCGTCGTTCGACAACGACGCTCCGACGGCGGCCCGGACCGGCTCGACCTGGGACGAGCCGCCGGCCTACGACCGCGATCAGCGGGCGTCCGAGGATCTGCGTTACCTGCCCGGCCCACCGACGCCCGGGCCGGGGCCCAGCTTCCGGGAAGACTCGCCGGCGCCGACCCGTACGACCGATGTCGGACTGCCCAAGCGCAAGCGCCGGGCCAGTCTGGCGCCCGAGCTGCGGGCCGGCAACCAGACCGCGGCCGAGCCGTTGGACAGTTCGCCGGCGGCCTCGGCCGGTCGGCCGATGCTGGCCGGTTCCCGATCACCGGATGAAATCCGGGCGATGATGTCCTCATTCCAGTCCAACTTCGGGCGCGGAATTCAGGATGGTTCCCAGACCTTCGACGACAACGAAATCCAGGAGTGACCGTGCGGCGCTCTTCCGAGGCGGCCGAGAACCTGAGCTGGCTGCTCAACAATCTCAAGAAAAAAGTCACCGAGGTGACGACCGCGATCGTGCTGTCGTCCGATGGTCTGTTGCTGGCCACGTCCCACGGTCTTGACCGCACGACGGCTGACCAACTGGCCGCGGTCGCGTCGGGTTTCAACAGTCTGTCGCAGGGCGCCGGCCGCTTCTTCGGGGGCGGTAGCGTGCGGCAGACAATCGTCGAGATGGAACTCGGATTCCTCTTCGTGACCGCGATCCGGGACGGGTCGTGTCTTGCGGTGTTGTCCACCGACGGGGCCGACATCGGCCTCATCGCCTACGAGATGGCCCTGCTGGTCATCCGGGTCGGCGAGTTCCTGACCCCCGAGCTGAGAGCCGAGATGCAGGCGACGCTGCCGCGCTGACCGGACTGATCTCATTGGAGTAAGGGCCTCAAGGAGACCAGGTGAGCAGCGAAGACGAATGGTTCGACGAAGAGGCGGGTCCGGTCGTCCGGCCGTACGCCGTAACCGGTGGAAGAACCCGCTCTTCGAACAACGCGCTTGAGCTCGTCGCACTGCTGACGACGACCGAGCGGGGTGTCTCATTGGTCGGGGCGTTGGAGCCCGAACAACAGTCCATCGCCATGCTGTGTCGACGGATTCAATCCATTGCCGAAGTTTCCGCCAAATTGCAACTTCCTATTGGTGTCACCCGCGTGCTGGTCGGCGACATGGTCGAAGCGGGTCTGGTCAGCCTGCACCGACCCGAGAGGCCGACGCAGCGACCCGCCACCGCGTTGATGGAAAGGGTGCTCGATGGACTCCAGACCCTCTAACTACGGCGGACTCGAGGTGCCGGCGCCGGTAAAAATCGTCGTCGCCGGCGGCTTCGGAGTCGGCAAAACGACGTTCGTGGGTGCTATCAGCGAGATTCCGCCGCTGACCACCGAGTCCGCGCTCACGACCGCGAGCCTGGGCATCGATGACACGACCCAGGTGAGCGGCAAGACCACGACCACCGTGGCGATGGACTTCGGGCGTATCACTCTGCTCGACAGCATCATCCTGTACCTGTTCGGCACGCCCGGACAGCAGCGGTTCTGGTTCATGTGGGACGAGCTGGTGCTCGGCGCGATCGGCGCCGTCGTGCTGGTCGATACCCGGCGGTTGGCCGAATCCTTTCCGGCGGTCGACTACTTCGAGGACCGCGACATCCCGTTCCTGGTGGCCGTCAACAAATTCGCCGATGGTCAGGAATACCGGATCGACGACATTCGTGACGCCCTGGACATCGACGAGCGCCGACCGATCGTCTTCTGCGACGCCCGCCAGCGGGAGTCGGTGCGACGGACGCTGGTGTCACTGGTCCGGCACGCGCTCGACGTGGTCGAGAGCGAGGCGTACAGCGTGACCAGCTAAAGATTTCCGGCCCGGGGTGGCTGGTTACCGCGCGGCCCTGGGTCGGACGCGTCCGGGGCCGCGCGGTGACCCGGGCTCCGCTGTCTGGACCCGGGGGGCTTGTTCATATTTCTTTCGCTCGGCCCGTCCACGCGACGCACCGCGGCGGCTGGAGGCGTCGGTGCTCGACATTCTTGGTCTCGATGAAGTGACCTACGCCGTCTACCGGAAGTGGCTGTTCGATCCGTCCACCACGCCGGAAGACATCGTGGAGACGCTCGGCCAACCAGCGGCGGCGATCCGGCGAGCCACCGACCGTCTGGTCGGAATGGCGCTGCTCATCCCGTCCCGGGACCGGCCGGGACGCCTGCTGGCGGTCCCCCCCGACGGGGTCCTCGATCAGCTGCTGGCTCAGCAGCACGACCAGCTGCTGCGCCGGCACGAACAGCTTCTGCGCCGCCACGAACAGATCGCGTTGGCCCGCGTGCAGGTCAGCGCGTTGGTCTCCGACTACACCCGGGACCGGCAGACCGGCGGAGCCGATATCGACCGGCTCGAGGGGGCCGACGCCGTCCGGGCCCAGCTCGTCGGTCTGATCAGTAGGGCCGAGCGCGACATCGTGTCGCTGCGTTCGGATGCCCTGGTGGCCCCGGAAACCGTGAAGGAGATCCAGCCGGCCGAGCAGCGGGCGCTGCAACGCGGCGTCGCCATGCGGGGCATTTTCCCACCGACCACCCGCACCGACGACGGGGTCGCCGCGTACGCCCGCGACCTGGTGGGTCACGGGTTCGACCTGCGCATCGGGGACGAGCATCCCCTGATCGACGTGACCGTGGTCGACGAATGGCTGTGCCTCATCCTGGTCACCGCGGGTTCCCCGGACGACGGAGCGCTGCTGGTCCGGACCCAGACGCTGAGCCAGCTGGCGGTGGCCCTGGCCGATCAGATGTGGCAGGACGCCACCCCGCTACCGGGCTCGGAAGGGGATCTGCTGGTCGGCCCGGGCTCCGCCGGTTCCGACGCGGACCCGACCGGCCCCGAACGCGAGCTGCTGCGCCTGCTCAGCCTGGGCGCCAAGGACGAAGCGGCCGCGCGCCACCTGGGCGTTTCCGTACGGACGGTTCGCCGGATGATCGCGGATCTGATGCGGGAACTTGATGCCCGGAGCCGATTTCAAGCCGGTGTGGTCGCCTCGCAACGAGGTTGGTTGTAGCACCGTTGTCCGTTGTTCGTGGATCGTCCGAGCATTGGCAGCAGGTTGCCACTGCAGCTTGTTGACACGGGATGTAGAGGACACTGACAGGGCTTTCCCCTAGTAATTGTCTTCAGCGCTTACCGACAGCCATGGGCATTGAGTGTGTTCATTGCCTCGATATGCTGGTGGATGTCGGGCTACAGTTGGGGGCTCGGCAATAGCACGATCGTGACATCGGCGTCGCGTTTCCTACGGGGTCATCGAACATTCCGCAAGGGGCCAGGTATGTTGAGACACTTTCGTAACGTAGTTGCCGCCCGCGGCGGCGAAACGTGACGCATCGCACGTTGATCGTCGCCCGGATGAATCCGCGTGACGAGCAGGCGGTGGCTGACGTATTCGCGGAATCCGATAAAGGTGACCTTCCTCACCTTGTGGGAGTCCGGCGCCGAGATCTGTTCAGCTTCCAGGGGTTGTATTTCCACCTCATCGAGGCGTCCGACGACGTGCGGGGGACGCTCCCGAACGTCCGTGAGCACCCTCTTTTTGTCGACGTGAACGCAAAACTCGAGAGTTTTGTCACGGCGTACGACCCGGCGACCTGGCGATCGCCTAAGGACGCGATGGCGCGTCCCTTCTACGAGTGGACGGCCGACTGAGCGGACAGGTGCCGCGCCGGTCAGCGGCCCGAAGGCTGTGGCGCACGTCCTCGATCGATGTCCTCGGTGCCGCCTGCCGGCCACCGGAGGCCTGTTTTCTGATGCTCCGGGAAAGACTTTCCGTCGCCCGGTCCCAGCACCTCCCCGAATAACTCAGAAAAAGGAGCCATGTCATGCCACGACTGTGGGGGGCGGATGAGATGCTCGACGTCCTCGTCGAGCAGGCCGGCCTGCCGACCGCCGACCGGCCCGCTGACCTCGGTGTCACCTTCGAGGACATCGGTCTGGACTCGTTGGCCTACATCCAGTTGCAGGCGGCGGTCCATGAGAAGTTCGGGATCGAGATCCCGGACGACTTTCCCAAAGACGACTCGCTGGCCGAGATTCTCGCGACCGTGAACGCACACCTTTCCGAGCAGCAGGAGGTCGCGTGAGCGGGCACACCGAGAACGAAATCGTCATCGACGCGGACCTGGATCTTGTCTGGCAGATGACCAACGATCTGGCCCACTGGACCGAACTGTTCACCGAGTACGCGTCGGTCGAGATCATCGAGCAGAGCGAGAACCGATTCCTCTTCCGCCTCACGATGTACCCGGACGAGCAGGGCCAGGTCTGGAGCTGGGTCTCGGAGCGCACGCTGGACCCCACCAACCACCGGGTCGCCGCCCACCGGGTGGAAACCGGGCCATTCGAGTACATGAATATTGCCTGGTCCTACGAGAAGGTTCCCACCGCGACCGGCACGGGGACCCTGATGCGGTGGGTCCAGGACTTTCACATGAAGCCCACCGCGCCCGCGGACGACGAGTGGATGACCGGCAACCTCAACAAAAACAGCCCGGTCCAGATGGCCGCCATCCGCGACAAGGTCGAAATGGCGGCCCGGGCCGCCTCGGCCCTGACACGGCCGTGACGAACGCCAGTATGACGGACATCAGTGTGACGACATCGGCATGAGGAACATCGGCATGACGAATACCAGCATGACGAATACCAGCATGAGGAGTCCGCGGTGACCGCGCCCACTGTCGTACCCAAGGTTGTGTCTCTGCACGATGTGCCGTCGAACCGGAGGCGGGGGGGCGATATCCGGGCGCTCCTCACGCCGACGAGCGTCGGCGCGACCTCCGGCTTTCTCGGAACCCTCACCCTGCTTCCGGGTGAAGTGGTGACCGAGCACTGGCATCCGTATTCGGAAGAGTTCCTCTACTGCGTCAACGGGGCGGTCAGCGCCCGCCTCGACGGTCAGATCGTCGCGTTGCCGGGCGAACACGGGCTGCACATTCCGATCGGGGTCCGGCACCGGATCGTGAACGAGAGCGACGCCCCGGCGTTCCTGGTCTTCCACCTGAGCCCGCTCGCGCCCCGACCCGACCTCGGCCATGTGGACACCGAGGCGCTGCCCAACCCCGACGCTCCGCTGCCCCGGACGTGAGGACCAGGTGAGACGCACGGTCGTCACCGGGGTGGGGGTCGTCGCGCCCGGCGGTCCGAACCGCAAGGAATTCTGGGATCTGCTGACCGAGGGCCGCACGGCCACCCGTCGACTGTCCCTCTTCGACCCGTCCCGGTTCCGGTCGCAGGTCGCGGCCGAGGTCGACTTCGACGGGCCGGGGGCCGGGCTCACGGTCAAGGAGATCGCCCGCAACGACCGCTTCGCCCAGTTCGCGCTGGCGGCGGCGATCGAGGCGGTCGGCGACAGCGGGCTCGAGCTCGGCCGGGGCGTCGACGACGGCCGCGTCGTCGGGGTCAGCATGGGCAGCGCCGTGGGAGCGACCACCCGGCTGGAGGACGAGTACGTCATCGTCAGCGACAAGGGCCGGGACTGGCTGGTCGATCCCCGGTACGCCTCGTCGTTCCTCTACCACGCGCTGGTCCCGAGTGGTCTGGCCACGGAGATCGCCTGCCGGTTCGGAGCCCACGGCCCGTCGTTCGTGGTGTCGACCGGCTGCACCTCGGGCATCGACGCGGTCGGCTACGGCCACCAGCTGATCGTGGACGGCGAGGCCGACATCGTGATCGCGGGCGCGACGGACGCGCCGCTCTCGCCGATCTCGATCGCCTGCTTCGACGCGATCCGCGCAACCTCGGCCCGCAACGACGATCCCGAGCACGCCTCCCGCCCGTTCGACGCGACCCGCGACGGCTTCGTCATGGGGGAAGGCTCCGCCGTCCTGATCCTGGAGGAGCGCGAGGCGGCCCGGGCCCGGGGGGCCCGCATCTACTGCGAGGTCGGCGGCTACGCGGCCCGGTCCAACGCGTTCCACATGACGGGCCTGCGGCCGGACGGCCTGGACATGGCCGAGGCGATCACCGACGCCCTCGGCCAGGCCCGGCTCGACCCCACCGGGATCGACTACGTCAACGCCCACGGCTCCGGCACCAAACAGAACGACCGGCACGAGACGGCGGCCTTCAAGCGGTCCCTCGGGTCGCACGCGTTCGACGTTCCGGTGAGCTCCATCAAGTCGATGGTCGGGCATTCGCTCGGCGCGATCGGCGCGATCGAGATTGCCGCCTGCGCCCTCGCGATCGAGACGAACGTGGTGCCCCCGACCGCGAACTGGGAGACCCGGGACCCCGAATGCGATCTCGACTACGTCCCCAACATCGCCCGGGACCACCAGGTCGACGCGGCGCTGTCGGTCGGGAGCGGCTTCGGCGGCTTCCAGTCGGCGATCGTCCTGACCAGCGCCGCGAAGGCCGCCTCATGACCACCACCGCCGACGGTCCGGCCCCTGCCCCGGCCGGGTGGGCGCCGCCGCTGCCCCGGCCGGCCTCGCCGCCCACCGCGACCCCGACCACCCGACCGGTGATCACCGGCCTGGGGATCATCGCTCCGAGCGGCCTGGGCGGGGCGGAGCACTGGCGTTCCACGCTCGCCGGGGAGCTGCGGGTCCGCCCGATCACCAGCTTCGAGCCGGGCCGGTACGCCTCCATCCTGGCTGGTCAGGTGGAGGGGTTCGCGCCCGAGGACCACCTCGACCACCGGCTGATCGTGCAGAGCGACCGCTGGACCTGGATGGGGGTGGCGGCGTCCCGGTTGGCCATGGCCGACGCCGGCTACGACCCGGCCGAGCACGATCCGTACCACACCTCGGTGATCTTCGGAGCGGGTTCCGGGGGCAACGAGTACGGCCAGCGCGAGATCTCCCGGCTGTGGAGCAAAGGCCGGCGGGCGGTGAGCCCGTACCAGTCGATCGCCTGGTTCTACGCCGCCACGACCGGCCAGACCTCGATCTGGAACGGGCTCAAGGGACCGTCCGGCGTCATCGTGTCGGACGGCGCCGGCGGTCTGGACAGCCTCGGTCAGGCCCGGCGCACGATCCGGCGGGGGCTGCCGACCGTGCTGGCCGGGGGAGCGGAAGCCGGCCTGACCCCGTACGCGCTGACCTGCCAGATCACCGGGGGGCGGATGTCGACGGCGACCGATCCGGCGGCCGGCTACAAGCCCTTCGACCGGGCCGCGAACGGCCACGTCCCCGGTGAGGGCGGGGTGACGCTGCTGGTCGAGGACCCGGCCACCGCCGCGGCCCGGGGCGCCGGCCCGGCCTACGCCGAAATCGCCGGGTACGCGGCCACCCACGACGGCCACCACCACGAGGACGGGCCGCCCGATGCCCGCTGGTTGGCGGCCGCGATGACCCGGGCCCTGGCCGACGCGGGCCTGACCCCGGACGACGTCGACGTGGTGTTCGCGGACGGGGCCGGCACGCCGGAACTGGACGCGCTGGAAGCGGCCGCGATCCGGGCCGTGTTCGGCGCCCGGACCGCACCCGTCCCGGTCACGGCACCGCAGGGTCTGGTCGGACGGATGTGCGCCGGCGGTTCGGCCCTGTCGGCGGCGACCGCCGCGCTCGCGATCCGGGGCGGGGTGATCCCGGCGGTCGGGAACCTGAGCGAGCCCGCCCCCGGACTGGGGCTGGACCTGGTCCGCGAACCGCGGGCCCAACCGGTGCGGGTGGCGATGGTCACCGCCCGGGGCTACGGCGGCTTCAACAGCTCGCTCATCCTGCGGGCGGTCGGAACGGGGACGGGGGAAGAGTGATCGACTTCGGGCTCAAGGGCCGGACGGCGCTGGTGACCGGCGGGTCGCGCGGGATCGGCCGGGCGATCGTGCTGGGGCTGGCCCGGCAGGGGGTGTCGGTCGTGGCCTGCCACGCCCGGCCCAGCGACGCGGTGACCGCGCTGGCCGGCGAGCTGGCGGCGATGGGCGCCGACGCGCAGCTCGTCCAGGCCGACGTGACCAGCGAGGCCGATGTCGAACGGCTGCTGGGCACGGTGGCCGAGCGGTTCGGCAGCCTCGACATCCTGGTCAACAACGCGGCGGTGGTGAGCCACAGCCCGCTGCACGAACTGTCGCTCGAGGAGTGGCGGCGTGTCCTTGACACCAACCTGACCGGCGTCTTCCTGGTCCTGCGGGCGGCCCACAAGCTGCTACCGGACGACGCGGCGATCGTGAACATCGGCTCGGCGGGGGCGCTGCGCGGCACCGCCGAGCGGACGCACTACATGACGTCCAAGGCGGGCGTGGTCGGCCTCACCCACTCCATGGCCAAGGAGTTCGGGCCGCGCGGCATCCGGATCAACACGGTGGCCGCCGGCTACACCGAGACCGACCAGATGGCGGGCCTGCCACCGGCCCGCCGGGCGCAGATCATGGCCAAGATCGCCCTCGGTCGGGCCGCCGACCCCGACGAGATCGCCGGGGCGGTCCTGTACCTGCTCAGCGACGCGGCCCGGTACGTCACCGGCGCCACCCTGCACGTCGACGGTGGCATCTGATGGCGGTCCGGTGATCCGGGCCACGCTGCAGCTGCGGGTCCGGGCCGGCCGGGAGCCGGAGTTCGAGGCGGCCTGGCGGCTGGTCGCCCGGGCGACCAGCCGCTGGCCGGGCAACCTGCGGCAGGCCCTGCTGCGCGAGGCGGACGGTGGATATGTCATCACCAGCGACTGGGTCGACCGCGGGGCGTTCGGATCCTTCGAGCGCAGCGAGGAACAGGACGTGCTCACGGCGCCGATCCGGGCTCTGCGCGAATCGGCCCGGATGGACATCGCCGACGTCATCCTCCATGTCGACGCCGTCGACGCCGTCGACGCCGTCGGCCCGGCGGGCGAGCCGGCCGTCGTGGGGGTCGGAGCGCCCGACCGTCCAGTCACCACTCCTACAGAAAGCGAGCATCGGCAATGACTGACGAAAGCGCCTTCGCGGGCGGTACCGGGCTGATCGACGTCCACCAGCACGCCATGCCGGCGGCGGTCAAGAAGCTGCTGGTCGACCGGAAGATTCTTCCGCCGGTCGGCGGGCCGCCGTTCGCGAACTGGGATCTGGCCAGCGCCCTGGACACGATGGACGCGACCGGAATCGCCGTCGGGGTGCTCTCGGCAGCGATTCCGAGCGAGTTCCTCGGCCCCGACGAGGCGTTCGCGACGACCCTCACCCGGACCGCGAACGAGTCGATCGCCGAGGTGGTGCGGGAACACCCGACCCGGTTCGGCCTGCTCGCCTACCTGCCGCTCGGGTACACCGACGCCGCGCTGGCCGAGATCGCGTACGCCTTCGACGAGTTGGGGGCGGACGGGGTCATCATCGGCAGCCACCACGGTGACACCTACCTGGGTGACCCGTCGTTCGACAAGGTCTTCGAGGAGCTCGACCGCCGCCGGGCGGTCGTCCTCACCCACCCGTTCAACCTGCCATCGTGCCCGGTGACGCCGCTGCCGTCGTTCCTGGCGGACTTCATGCTCGACACGACCCGGGCCGCGATCCAGCTGCTGACCTCCGGGACGCTCGACCGCTACCCGGGCATCTCGGTGATCCTGCCCCACGGCGGCGGGTTCCTGCCGTACCAGGCGGCCCGGCTGCCGCTCGGGTCGTTCCTCGGATTCGGGCTCCCCGCCGAGGCCATCCCGGCCGCCCTGCGGACGTTCCACTACGACACCGCCGGCCCGATGTCGCCGTACGCGACGCCGAGCCTCCTGGCCGCGGCGGGGGCCGACCGGATCGTGTTCGGCAGCGACTACAACGCCGTACCGGTCCCGGGGATCAAGGCCAATGTCGGGGCACTGCGGTCCGACCCGGCCCTCGACGCGGCGGCGCTCGCCCAGATCGGTCGGGAGAACGCGCTGCGGCTGTTCCCGGCCCTGGCCGCCCGGCTCGCCGCCGGGGTCGACCAGTGACCGCCCGGGTCATGGTCTTCGCGAAGATCGCCGAAGCGGACGGTCCGGCGTTCGAGCGGGCCTACCTCGAGGTGACCGAGCGGATGCGGGGGACCGCCGGGCTGGTCGGCGACGAACTGCTCCGGGTCGCCGACGGCTCGGGTGACTACGTGCTGCTCAGCACCTGGGAGAGCATGGAGCAGTTCCGGGCCTGGGAGGACGGAGCCGACCACCGGCAGATCAGCGCGCCGATGCGCCCGTACTGGTCGGGCAGCTTCGAGCGGAAGATCTACGACCTGGC
>JAMFSN010000412.1 GCA_026225295.1 Frankia alni | reverse complement strand
TAGCTGGTCGGTGTGAAGTAGGCGTAGCAGGTGCCGCGGGCGGCACCTTTCGCGACTTTGACCACGACGCGGACGCGGTAGCCGGGGGTGGCGTGGCTGATCCGCCAGTCCAGGTATAGGTGGCCGCGGACGTTGGCGGTGCCGGCTTTCGCGGTGGTCGTCGTTCGGTACTGCGCGTAGCCCTGGACCCGGGCGGCGGGCAGGGTCGCGATGTAGACCGGCTCGGTCTGGTTCGTTCGCGGGTGGGCGACCGTCGCGGTAGCCCGGCACGGCATCGACGGCGCGGCTTGCGCGGGACCCGCCGGCAGGACGAGCACGGCTGCCATCGTCGCGGCGCTACCGACAGCGCCGACAAGAGCCTTGATTCTCATGGAAGATCCCCCTGGTTACAACGATGTAACGATTGCCGGTAGCCTACAGCGATTCGACGTTCACCGTCCGCACAATCCGGTCGGGCGCGGGGTGCCGCTGCCCTGAGCCACCCGGCCGGGCGTAAGCCAGATCGTCGGGATTTGCGCGGCGGTTCTCCACGCGAGGGTGCTGCCCCTGGTCGGGGGTCCCGCGGCCACTGATCCTGCTCGTCGTTCGTCGAGTCCTCCATGACCGGACGGGTCGGCGCCGGGAGCGAATCGGGCCGAACATGATCCCCGTGGCTAAGGGCGCCCGGACCGCTGTCGGGCCCGGCTCGTCCGCTGACATGGAGACGATCACGAAATTCCCCCGTTGTGCGGGGCTGACGTCGTCGGGATCTTCTTCCGTGAGGGTGCCGGTGTGGGCCCACCACCACGCCAACCGGCGCCACGTAGAGATCACTGTCACTGCCGTACGAGGGCTGGCGGTCCCTGGCGGCGCAGGTCGCCCCCGCTGGTCCCCTCGGCCACCTGCATACTCGGGTGTTGTGTCCCGTCTGCGTTGTGCGTTACTGCTTATCCTGGGCGGGCTGCTGGTTGCCTGTTCTTCCACGGCGACCGGGATTTTGTCCCCACCGGCCAGCGCCGAACCGACCGTGGGTGTGCCGGTATCGTCCGGGTCCGGGGGCAGCTATCCGGCCCACTGCCAGGCCCGGGACCACAACGAGCTACCCGACCCGGTCTGTACGCCGGGGGCGACGAATCCCGCAGTGACTCAAGCGACGCTTCGGCGCACGATCTGCCGGACCGGGTACACCGCGGCCATCCGCCCTGCCGAGTCAGTCACCGAGAAGATCAAACGGCGGGCGGTACCCGCCTATGGCGACTACGCCGGCGCCCGGCTCGGCGCCTACGAGCTGGATCATTTGATCTCCCTCGAGCTCGGCGGCGCGGCGTCCGACGTCCGGAACCTGTGGCCCGAAAAAGGTGTCCACAACGCGAAAGACCCGGTGGAGAACGCCGCGAAGCAGGCCGTCTGCACCGGCCGGATGACACTCACCGCCGCCCAGCACGCGATCGCCACCAACTGGGTCGCCCTCGGCCACCAACTCGACGTGGCCGGTATCCCCGCATCCTGACCAGACACAGGTCACCACCCCATCCGGCGGCGTGCGTCCTCGCTCCCCACCGCGTAGAGAACCCACCCGAACCACCCAACCTTCAAGATCGCTGTGGCCGACGACCAGGCCGGTCACGACGACGAGGGTCACTGACGACCTCACCGAACACCGGATCCACCCGACGCAGGTCTCGGGCGGGCTCACCCACGAATACGACGCCGCCGCCTGAACCGCGGCCGGCCGCTACGACGAACCGCGGGTCAACACCCCCGTCGAGTATTCGAGCCCCACAGGTTTTCGGTAGCGTTCGGCGGCCCTTTCGGTTTGTTGTCGGTGAGCTGACAGCCCGTTAGTGCCCTTTCGCTCTTAGAGTGTGCCCGGGCCGGCGGATGGTCGGCCTGGGCTGCATGTCAACGAGGTCCCGGTGAAGCAGATGTGGTGCTGACTCCTGGCGGCTTTCGACCCGCGGACCGGGTCACTGAGGTGCGCCCTGGCGAAGTGGTCACCTGGGCGCCGGACGGCATCCTCGTGACCGTCGGGGGGAAAGACGCCATGACCGATTCTGTCGCGCCGGAAATGATCATCACTCCGGGCGGTGCCCGGTTACGTTCTGTGGTGCACGAGCTTCCGCCGGACGCGGTACTTGACGGGACCGACGGGCGGCACCGGCTGCTCGCGCCCGGAGGGGCGGCGCTGGCCGATTTCGGCGACATCCCGCTGCGTGATCCGGCGGTGCCGCTGATGCCGGGGAATGTGGCGCGGCCGGCCTCGATCGCGCCCGCTCTCGGCTCCGGCTGGATTACCTACGCCTTCTGGAACCGGCCGGCCGATCCGATCAGCTCGTTCTCGACCCGCTGGGTGGTGCCGCCGGCGCCGCGTACCCATTCCGGCCAGCTGATCTATCTGTTCAACGGTATCCAGAACAGCACGATGATCTTCCAGCCGGTGCTGCAGTGGGGGTCGAACGGTGGTTTCGGCGGCGAGTACTGGTGCGTTGCCACCTGGTACGCCGACGGCCAGACCGGACAGGCCTTCCACTCCTCGCCGGTCCGGGTCAACGTCGGTGACAACCTGACCGGCGTGCTGACGCTCACCGGCAACGACGCCCAGGGTCTCAGCTATAACAGCGAGTTCACTGGCATCGCCGGCTCTGGCTACACCGTCCAGCACGTGAACGAAATGTGGCAGGCTGTTGAGACGCTCGAGTGTTACAACATGACCACCTGCACCGACTACCCGCGCGCGGTGGATACCGCCATGACCGCGATCAGCGTCCGTACCGGTTCGGCGACACCCACGCTGTCGTGGACCCCGGTCGACCAGGTGACCGACTGCAACCAGCACACGGTCGTGGTGAGCAACGACGCGTCGAACGGCGAGGTGGACATCTTCTACCCGACGCCGTTCATCGACTGGCGACAACTGGACGGGAATCGGGCGACGGTGGCGATCGTGGCCGACGGCGGCGCGCTCTACCAGTTGCACAACACCGGCAAAATCTGGCGCTACACCGGTGTCCCGATGACCGGCTGGCAGCAGCTGGACGGGAATCCCGCGACAGTGGCGGTGGCCGCGTCGGGCGGCCATCTCTACCAGCTGCACAACACCGGCAAAATCTGGCGGTACACAGGTCCGCCGATGACCGGCTGGGAGCAGCTGGACGGGAACCCGGCCAGCGCCACGATCGTCGCGGGCGGTGGTCAGCTCTACCAGCTGCACTCGACCGGGAAGATCTGGCAGTACACGGGCTAGCGCGAACCACAGCGCCCTTGTGGGGC
>JAMFSN010000086.1 GCA_026225295.1 Frankia alni | reverse complement strand
GGGGAGACTGCGTAGAGGTCGCGGACGGCAGGCAGGCCGTGATGGTTCGTGACACGAAGGACAACGGCAACGGGCCAGTGCTGACGTTCGCCGCGTCCGCCTGGTCGAAGTTCATCACGGGTATCTGACCGCACGACGATGTGACCGCCCAGGTCGGACGGTTCGGCCTAGGCCGATTGCCCAATGGCCTTGTCTTAAGGTCTGATGCGGTATTGTGGCGGTTCGTGGCGCATGATGGATCTGAGGGGCTCTCGCCGGACGGGTGGCTGCCGGACCGGATTTCTGTTGGTGTTCTGACCAGGGTTTTCACGCCGGAGCTGGTGGACGCGGCGGTGGAGGCGGCCGGGGCGCGGGAGCAGCGGCGGCGGCTGCTGCCGGCGCGGCTGGTGGTGTACTTCACGCTGGCGCTGTGGCTGTTCCGGGGCCGGAACTGCGGGTACGGGCAGGTGATGGCGAAGCTCGCCGACGGCCTTTACCATCAGCGGCGGGCCGCTGACCTGCTGGCCGGCGAGCTGGACCCGGACGGCTGGGTCGATGCGGGCGAGGGCCGCCGGTGGCGGCAGCCGAACATCTCCTCGATGTCGCGGGGCCGCGGCAAGCTCGGCCCGGGGCCGCTGATGAACATGTTCCTGCAGGTCGCCGGGCCGACCGGGCCGGACGGGGCGCCGGGCGTGTTCTGCTGCGGGCTGCGGGTCGTCTCCATGGACGGGTCCGTGACGGACGTGCCGGACAGCAGGGCCAACGACGAGTTCTTCGGCCGTCCCTCGAATCAGTCCCGCGACGGGGCGTTCCCCCAGGTCAGGTGGGTTGTTGCTGCGGAATCCGGGACAGGGAGCCTGCTGGGGGCCTCACTGGGCGGCTACCGCACGTCCGAGCAGTCGCTGGCCGCTGACCTGCTGGAACAGGGATGCCTCGGCCCCGGGACGCTGGTGCTCGCCGACCGGAAGTTCCTGTCCTGGCAGCTGGCCCGCGGCTTCCTCGCGACCGGGGCTCACATCCTGTGGCGCGCGTCGGCCTCGTTCACGCTGAAACCGGTGAAAGTGCTGGCAGACGGCACGTACCTCGCGGAACTGAGGCCGCCGCGCAAGAAGGACGGCCCGCCCGTCACGGTCCGCGTCATCGAGTACACCGTGCACACGACCCCCGCCGCCGGCGGGAAGGCAGAGACCTCCGAGGTGTTCTGCCTGGTCACCGACCTGCTCGACCCGGGGGGGTACCCGGCACTGGACCTGGCGTGCTGCTACCCGGAACGCTGGGGATGCGAGACCGTCATCGGCCGCCACAAGACGGACATGGGGGAAGGGCAGCCCGTGCTCCGCTCGAAGGACCCCGCCGGAGTCCAGCAGGAAATGTGGGCGCTTTTCGCCGTCTACCAGGCACTGTGCAAGATCACCGGGATCGGCGCCGACGCCGCGGGCATCCCCCCGTCACGGATCAGCTTCCCGCACGCCCTGGCCGCCGCGACGGACACCGTCGCGGCCTTTCCCCCCTGACCAGCCAGAACTCGCCTTCGCCGCGTTCCTGCTGAAAATCCTCGCCCCCGCCTTCGCCGTCCGCGACCGCCCCGACCGCAACAGCCCCCGCAAAACCAAGAAAGCCGGCGACTTCCCCGCCCGCAAGCCAGGAGAGCCCACCGTCACCAACGTCACCCGCTACATCCAGTTCCACCTGCTAGAACCCTGGATGATCGCTTAAAGCAAGGCCATTGGGCTCACTGCGGCCGACCCGGCCTTGGCAGGTCTGGATCTAGCCCCAAGCGCCGTTTGGCGATAGACCAGTTCTGTTCCCGTAGCGCGCCTTCTATATTTTCGTTCTCCTCAATCAGTTGCTGAAT
>JAMFSN010000411.1 GCA_026225295.1 Frankia alni | reverse complement strand
GCCAGCAGCTCCTGGGCCGGGGTCGACGGGGGCACGTACTCCCCGGCCAGGTCCGGGCGCTGCCCGCCGGGGGCCGGCAGCGCCGCCCGGTCCACCTTCCCGTTCGGGGTCAGGGGCAGGGCGGCCAGCTCGGTGAACACGCCCGGGACCATGTGCTCGGGCAGCCGCTCGCGCAAGAACTCCCGCAGCTCCCCCGCCCCCGGGATCCCAGCGGCCGGGCCGGCGGGCACCAGCCACGCGGCCAGCCGGGCGGCCTCGCCCTCGCCGACGGCCGCGGCCACCGCCTGCCGTACCCCGGGGTGGGACGCCAGGGCGGCCTCGACCTCGCCGGGCTCGATGCGGAACCCCCGGACCTTGAGCTGCCCGTCGGCGCGGCCCGCGAAGTCCAGCACCCCGCCAGGCAGCCACCGGGCCCGGTCCCCGGTCCGGTACAGCCGCCCACCGTCCCCGGCGAACGGGTCCGCCACGAACCACGCAGCCGTCAGCGCCGGGCGCCCCGCGTAGCCGCGCGCCACCCCCGCGCCCCCGACCAGCAGGTCGCCCGTCACCCCGGCCGGGACCGGCCCCAGCGAGCGGTCGGCCACGTACGCCCGCATCCCCGCGATCGGCCGCCCGATCGGCGGCGCCCCCGGGTACCCGGGGTCGACCGGACCCGCGGCCGAGATCACCGTGGCCTCGGTCGGCCCGTAGGCGTTCACCATCCGGCGACCCGGCGCCCAGGCCGCCGCGACCCGCGCCCCGACCCGCTCAGAGCCCGCCACTACGCGGGCGACCCCCGCCAGCCCTGCCGGGTCGAGCACCTCCAGCAGCGACGGCGCCACGCTCACCGCGCTCACGCCGTCCCGCCGCACCAGCCCGGCGACCTCCCCCGGCACCGCCCGCACCCCCGACGACGCCACCACCAGCGTCCCCCCGCCCGCCAGCACCACCGCGATGTCCATCACCGCCGCGTCGAAGCTGAACGAGGCCAGCTGCAGCGACCGCGTCCCCGCCCCGGCCCCGAACGCCGGCCGCATCGCCGCGGCCAGGTTCGCCAGCCCCCCGTGAGCGACCAGGACCCCCTTCGGGGTCCCGGTCGAGCCCGAGGTGTAGATCACGTACGCCAGCTGACCCGGCTCAACCCCGGCCGCCGGCACGGGGGGGCACGCGGCGACCGCGGCCGCGACGGCCGGGTCGTCCAGTTCGACCGCCCGCACGCCCCCGCCTAGCCGCCCGGCCAGCGCCCGGCCCGTCTCCCCGTCGCTGACCAGCACCGCCATCCCTCCGTCAGCCGCCATCCCGGCGTCAGCCGCCATGAACGCCAGCCGCGCCGCCGGGTACCCCGGGTCAAGCGGCAGGTACGCCGCCCCCGCCAGCCACGCCGCCAGCACCGCGGTCACCATCCACGGGCCGCGCTCCAGGCACAGCCCCACCACCGACTCCGGCCCCGCACCGGCCGCCCGCAGGTAACCCGCCAGCCGGCCCGCCCGCTCCAGCAGACCCGCGTAGGTCAGCTGCCCGGCCCCGCATCCGACCGCGATGGCGTCCGGCCGCGCCGCCGCCTGCGCCGCCACCAGCTCATGCACCCCGCCACCGGCCGCAACCGCCTCCGGCGCGGGCGGCGTCTCGCTCCACCCCGCCAGCAGCTCCCGCTCCGCCGCCGTCAGCAGCGGCAGGCCCGACAGCCGCCGCCCGGGATCAGCCGCGACCGCCTCCAGCACCACGCCCAGGTGGCCCGCTATCCGCCGGGCCGTCGCCGCGTCGAACAACGCCGTGCTGTACTGGGCCGCACCCCCCAGGCCGCCGCTGCCGCCCTCGGTCAGCATGACCTCCAGGTCGAACTTCACCGGCAGGAGCACGGGCTCCCCTGGTGCCCGCGGCGCGCCCTCGCCCGCATCATCGCCGACCTGGCCTGCCTGGCCTGGGCCGCCGGGCTGCCCGGCACCCGCCTCGTAGGTGAAGAAGACCTGGAACAGCGGGGTGCGGGAGCGGTCCCGCTCGGGGGACAGCTCGTCCACCAGCCGCTCGAACGGCAGGTCCTGGTGCGCGTAAGCGCCTAGCGCGGTCTCCCTGACCTGGGCCAGGAGGCCGGTGAAGGAGGGGTCGCCGCCCAGGTCCGCCCGCATGACCAGGGTGTTGACGAAGAACCCGACCAGGCCCTCGGTCTCGGCCCGGTTCCGGTTCGCGACCGGGGTGCCCGCCACCACGTCGTCGGTCCCGCAGTACCGGCCGAGCAGCACCGCCAGCGCCGACAGCAGCACCATGAACATCGTCGCGCCGCCCTC
>JAMFSN010000014.1 GCA_026225295.1 Frankia alni | reverse complement strand
GGTGACCGCGCCAGGCCGGTGGTGCCCTGGTCAGAACGGCGACATCGGCTGGTAACAAACGTTAACGTCGGCGCGTATTGATGCTGGAAACGCGGCGTCCCTACCGTCGGCAGCGTGACCGCGCCCCCGTTGGACAACCTCCTGAAGGACCACCTCCGTAGGGATCACCGTCTACCGGGCCGGCGGTGACGGACGGCCAGAGCGCCCGGCTACCCACGCCGGGCCCGGCGTGGGTAGCCGCCGTCGTGCACGACCTCGACCGGGCCTACGCCGAGGCCGAAATGGGCACCGTCGTGGCGTGGGCGGGCCGGGCCGGTGTCACTCTCGAGGTGGTCACGGCCGCCGATCCGGTGCCGGACCCGCGCGGCCTGGACGGCATTGTCGTCTTCGGGTCGGACCGCTCCGCGTACGACGGCTCGGTGCCCTGGCTGGCCGCGGAACTGGACCTGGTCCGCGGGGCGGTCGAGGCCGGCACCCCGGTGCTCGGGATCTGCTTCGGCGGCCAGCTGCTGGCCCGGGCGCTCGGTGGCACGGTCCGGCGGGCCGACCAGGGCGAGTTCGGCTGGACGCGGGTCACCAGCGACGACGAGACCCTGCTGCCCTCGGCCACCTGGATGGAGTTCCACTTCGACACGTTCTCGGTGCCGCCCGGGGCCGTCGAGATCGCGCGGACCCCACTCGCGTCCCAGGCGTTTGTTCACGGGCCGCATCTCGGCGTCCAGTTCCATCCGGAACTCACTCCCGAAGCATTCGGGACCTGGGCCTCGGCCTGGCGGGCCCGCGGGTTCGACCAGACACTTCCCTCAATGGGCCTTGATCTAGATCAACTGTGCGCGGATGTCGCGGCCCATGCCGAGGCATCCCGCGAGGCATCACTACGCCTGTTCGACAACTTCTGGCGGCGGGCCCGGACCTTTCCCGCCCCGTCCGTGATCTGACCCCGATCCCGCCTTGCCCGGTGCGGCGCTGCCCGGTGGGTCGGCGATCCCGTACGGCCGCCACGCCGGCACCTGTTCTTCGCGGCCCCGCCCGGACGACCAGCGCATCGACACACTGATCCGGGGATCGGCCCCGGCGACCTTCGGTACTCCGTGCTCCCAGAGGCGCTGGCAGGTACCCCCCATGATCAGCAGGTCGCCCGATGCCGGTTGCAGCCGGTGGGCCGCGCCGCCCCCGAGCGGACGCAGGTGGAACGGTCGCTGACCCCCGAGTGTCACAATCGCGATCAAGGTGCTGTCCAGATGCTTGAGTTCCCGGTCGCGGTGGGGGGCGACGCTGTCCTTCCCGTCCCGGTAGTAATTGAGCCCCACCGCCCCGAACCGCACCCGGCACCGTTGCTCCAACGCCGTCCGCATCGCGACCAGCGCCGGGTGGGGCAACTCGTCCGTCCCGCTGTACCAGTGCGAGAGCCGTGGATCGTCCACCACCCGCTCGTACATCCACCGTTTTCCCTGCCGCCACGGCACCTCGGCCGCGAGGTGCTCGAACAGCGCATCCGCGCCCCGCAACCAGCCCGGCGCAACCTCGATCCAGGCGCCGCTGCCCAACCACACCCGTTCCGTCGGTGCGCCGGGCTCGATGCGGGGCTCCTCTCCAAGCGTCAGAAGACTGCCCTGAAGAGTGACCACGCCGATGACCCTATGCGAACGTATGTTCGATGTCCACGGTCGGTGCGCCAGCTCCTCGAGACGCGGTCGACCGCCGGGAGGGTTCCACCCGCACCCGCGCGCCGCCCTGACCAGGCTGAAAGTCGAACTGTCGGAGGTGGCTGGGAAGGTTGGAGCATGACACCGAAGCAGGCATCGCCCCGGGCGGCCCCCCCGGGTCGCGCGACCCGTGCGCCCCGGCCGGCGTCGTGGGAACCGCGCCCGCCCCGGTTGGCTTCCGACGCACTTCCGGTGGCCACCGAGTCCCTGGCCGTTCTGGCCGAGCGGGGGACCGTGGCGGACGTCCGGCTGGAAGGGGTTCTGGACCCGCCCGGCCCCGACGAGCCGCTCGACCTCGCGGGGTGCGTCCTGGCCCGGGTCCGGCTGGTCGGTGCGGAGGTCGACAACTGGCGCCTGCGCAATGTCGTCGTGACGGACTGCGATCTGGCCGGGCTGGTCGGAAGCGGCCTGGTCGTCGACGGCGCGACCGTTCGCGGCGGCCGCCTGACCGGCTGCGTCTGGGCCGGGGGCACGCTCGGGGACGTCACCATGGACGACGTCACGGCCGGCGACTTCGCGCTGCGGTCGGCCCGGCTCCGACGCGTGGTGTTCACCGGCTGCGCGTTGCCGGAGCTGGACCTCACCGGGGCCGAACTCGACCACGTCACGTTCCGCAACTGTGACCTGAGCAGGGCGACGTTCGCCGACGCCACGGTCCGGGCCCTCCGGATCATCGGCTGCGAGCTGGCCGGGGTGCGCGGGGTCGGCGGGCTGCGCGGTGCCTACGTCGACGCGGCGTCGTTGCCCGCGCTCGCGCCGGCGATGGCGGCCGAGCTCGGTCTGCGGGCCGGCGCGGCCCGGGATCTCGAGGCGCTCGCCGATCAGCAGGCGGGTCGTCCGGGTCCGTCCGGCGGCCGGGCGTGATGCGCCCGGGGCTGGTGTTGAGCGCGGCTCCGCGTCCACCGCCCGGGTCCGACGGTGATGTCCGATCGTCGCTAGTCGACGGCCGCGACCAGCGCGCAGAGTGGGTGACGTGATGGACGACGAACTCCGCTACCGGGCCGTACACGCGCGGGACAGCCGCTTTGACGGGTGGTTCGTCACGGCCGTCCTGACCACCGGAATCTACTGTCGCCCGAGCTGTCCGGCGCGCACGCCGAATCGTGGGAACGTCCGCTTCTACCGCTCGGCGGCCGCCGCCCAGGCGGGTGGTTTCCGGGCCTGCCGGCGGTGCCGGCCCGACGCGAGCCCGGGCTCCCCGGAATGGAACCTGCGCGCGGACGTCGCGGGCCGGGCCATGCGGATGATCGTCGATGGTCTGGTCGACCGCGAAGGGGTGGCCGGGCTGGCCGCACGCCTCGGCTACAGCGAACGTCAGGTGAACCGGGTGCTGGTCGCCGAACTCGGGGCCGGTCCGGCCGCGCTGGCCCGGTCGGGGCGGGCCCAGACCGCGCGGATCCTGCTGGAAACCACGGATCTGCCCATCACCGAGGTGGCGTTCGCGGCCGGCTTCGCGAGCATCCGCAGCTTCAACGACACGATGCCGGCGGTCTTCGCGCTCAGCCCGACCGAGCTGCGTCGGCGGGCCCGGACCGGCCGGAACGTCGTTCGGGCCGGGACGATCACGCTCCGACTGCCGTACCGCGCGCCGGCCGACCTGGACGCCGCCGGGCGGTTCCTCGCCGCGCGGACCGTCGGCGGCGTGGAGGAGATCGTCGCGGGCTCGGGCTTGTACCGACGGGCGCTGCGCCTGCCGCATGGTCCCGGCGTCGTCGAACTGTTCCCGGGCGACGGTTTCGTCCTCGCTACGCTCCACCTGGCCGACCTGCGCAATCTTGCTCCCGCGGTGAGCCGCTGCCGGCGGGTGTTCGACCTCGACGCCGATCCGGTGGCCGTCGACTCCCATCTGGGCGCCGACCCGCTGCTGGCTCCGCTGGTCGCGGCCGCGCCGGGGTTGCGCGTACCCGGCGCCTTCGACGGCGCGGAACTGGCGGTGCGGGCCCTGCTCGGTCAGCAGGTGTCCGTGGCCGCGGCCCGAACCCTGGCCGGTCGGTTGACGGCCCGCTACGGCGAAGCGCTGGCCGACCCGGTCGGGGCCGTCACCCACCTGTTCCCCAGCGCCGAGCGGCTCGCCGCCCTCGACCCGGCCGAGCTGCCGATGCCCGCCGCCCGGGGCCGGGCGCTGGTGACGTTGGCCGCGGCGCTCGCGTCGGGCGCGGTGCGGCTCGATCCGGGCGCCGATCGGGACGAGGTGGAACGGGCCCTGGTCGCGCTGCCGGGGGTCGGCCCCTGGACCGCCGGCTATATCCGGATGCGGGCCCTGGGTGACCCGGACGTTCTGCTGCCCACCGATCTCGGCGTCCGGCGGGGCATCGTGCAGGCCGGGTCCGACGACGACCGGCCGGCCGCGGTCCTCCAGCGGGCGGAACCCTGGCGACCGTGGCGTTCCTACGCCGTCATGCACCTGTGGAAAAACCGATCCGAACCCGAACTGAGGAGCAGTCATGTCGACCCCCGCGATGCCCGTCCCGACCGCGATCCAGCCCGTAGCGGCCCCGACGGTCGAACCGTCGGCCAGCCCGGGCGCCGCGTCCGCGCGGTACACGACCGTGCCCTCGCCGATCGGCGAACTGCTGCTCACCCGCAATGAAACCGGGCTCACCGGACTGTTCATGATCTCCGGACGACACGCTCCGCCGAGCGTCGACGGGGTCCGCGATCCGGCGGCGTTCCGCGACGTGAGCGCCCAGCTCGCCGCGTACTTTGCCGCCGAACTCACGGAGTTCGACCTGCCGCTCGCCCCGACCGGGTCGCCGTTCCAACTCGAGGTCTGGGCGGCGCTGCGCACCATCCCCTACGGCGAGACCCGCAGCTACCTCGACATCGCGCGGCAGATCGGCCGGCCGTCCGGCCCGCGGGCGGTTGGCCTGGCCAACGGACGGAATCCGATCTCGATCATCGTTCCGTGCCACCGCGTGATCGGAGCGAACGGCTCGCTGACCGGCTACGGCGGCGGTCTGGAAAACAAGCGCACCCTGCTCGATCTCGAGTCGGCGACCCTCTTCCCGTTGGCCTGACCGGGTCCGCCCCGGCCGGGCGCCCACTACCCGGCCCGACCGGCCGGTGCCGGTACCGGTGGGGCGGCCGGTACCGGTG
>JAMFSN010000410.1 GCA_026225295.1 Frankia alni | reverse complement strand
CTACGCGAAAGGCCCGTGATCGTTGATCGTGGGCCCGACCTGCGGCTTTGCAGTGCGCTCGAAGGGATTCGAACCCCCAACCTCTTGATCCGTAGTCAAGTGCTCTATCCGTTGAGCTACGAGCGCAAGTCTTTAGTTGTCCTACCTGCGGAAATGCAGGCCTATGCACGATACCACAACAGCACAACGTGAATAGAGCATCTGATTCGTCGCCCATCACGGACCTTGCGGTACCCATCTAGGGTAGGGCATGGCGGGCGCGGTTCGCACCGGTGACCGGGAGGAACCCATGTCATCCGAAGCAAACTCACCCGTGACCAGCATGCGCGAGGCGCGAGCCAGCCGGGCGCGCCGCGCTAAGGCCGCCCAGGTCGGGACGCCGATCACGACGTTCATCGCCTCGTGGCAGCTCGCGCTCGAGGCCGCAGCCAAGAGCCCGAAGACCGTCCGCTCCTACACGGATTCGGTTCGGTGGCTCTGCCGGTTCCTCGCCGAGCAGGGCATGCCCACCGACGTGGAGGGCGTGGACGCGCCGCACATCCGTGCGCACCTGCTAAGCGAGGAGCAGCGGACTTCGGCCGTGTCCGCGGCACACCACTTCCGGAACATCCGGGTGTTTTTCCCTGAGTTCCGCAGAATTCGCTCCGCCTAGTGACCGAAAAATAGGCATGGACCTGCGGTAACACCGAAAAGCCCAGTGACAGGGCGTGTCACTAGGCGGTGGTGTTCGTGCAGGTCAGGAGACTGAGGGTGCCGGGTCCAGGGCGAGGATCTTCTTCGGCGGTTCGATATTGAGTGCGGTGTAGAGGTCCCGCTGGGGCTTGGTGAGGTCGGTGGCCTGGCGGAAGGTGCCGGCGGGTCCGGTCCAGGTGACGGCGTGCTGGCGCTGGAGCTCGGCCCGGATCCGGTTCCAGGGCTGGCCTGCGGCGTTCTCGGCGACGCGGATGAGCAGGAGGGCGAGCCAGCAGAGGATGACGTGGGCGCGGATGCGGTCCTCGCGGCGGTGGTAGACGGGGCGCAGGTCGATGACCTGCTTCATGTCCCTCCAGCCTCGTTCCACTTCCAGGAGCTGCTTGTAGCCCAGCGCGATGTCCTCGGTGGTCATGTGCGGGTCGGAGCAGCGCAGGAGGTACTTGCCGTCGAGGTTCTCCTCGGCGGTGATCCTGGCCTTGTCGATGCGCAGGAGGCCGGCCGGGGTGACGCGCAGGAACCGCTTCAGGCCCGGCTTCCCGGCCAGGGAGCCCTCGGTCTTCCCGCGCTCGGCGGGGGTGAGGGCGTCGCTGCCGTCGATGAGCGCTTCCAGTTGCGCGACCAGGCGGGCGCGGACCGCGGCGTCGCGTTCTGCCTGGTCCGGGTTGAAGCAGATGACGAACCGGTCGCCGTCGTCGCCGAGGCGGACTTCCTTGACCTGCAGGTTGTCCCGGACGGCCTTGTAGCGTCCCTGCCGGGACAGGGCGGCCTTCACTTCCGCGGAGCCGGAGCGGAGCTTCTCGCCGATGATGTACCCGCCGCCGCCCTGCATGAGGAGCCGGCGGTTCTGCTCCGAGGTGAAGCCGCGGTCGGCGACCCAGATGACCTTCGACAGGACCCACTGGCGCAGGTCGGACCTGACCTGGCGGATCAGGCCGGAGTCAGCGGTGTTCCCGGGCCAGGACCACACGCGGACGGGGATGCCGTCGCGGGTGACGGCCATGCCGACGATGACCTGCGGCAGGTCGTCGCGGGAGTCCTTGGACTTCCCGTGCGCCCGGAACCCGGCCTCGCCCGCCTTGTCCTCGCTGTCCGCGGGGACGGCCTCGCCCCGCGCATTGCGCGGGATGCCCTCATCTGCGGCTTCCGTCTCGAAGTACGTGCTGGTGGTGTCGAAGAAAAGCAGGTCTACCTCAAGATTAAGAAGATCGGTGACCTGGTGGTAGGCCTGCTCGGCCAGGACCGGCTCGATCTCCAGGAGCCGGTCCATCACCCGGTAGCAGGCGTCGTCGCTGGTCTCGCCCAGGCCGTCGACGTGCACGTCCTCGCGGACCCACTCGGCGCACGCCAGCTTGGACGAGGCGGCCAGGGCCCGGTTGGCGACCAGGGCGAACAGGACCCGCTCCGCGTCCGGGTCCGGCCGGCGGCCGCGGCCGGGCCGGGCGGCCAGGGAGCGGGCGGTCACCGTGTCCAGGCCGAGCCGGCGCCACAGCGCGTCCAGGGCGTGCGTGCCGCCGGCCGGCCGCGAGGCGGTGACCGACAGCTCGCCCGGCCTGGACGCGGCGAGGGCCTCGGCCGGGTCCAGCAGCCGGGACAGCGCCGATACCAGGCGCCTGACCTGGTCCTTGTCGATCTCGTCCTCGCGGCCGAAGTTGTGCAGGATCCTCGTGCGCGACCGCTGCGCCTGCGCGTCCCACTCGTTGTGGGCCAGCTGCAGGTAGCGGACCGGCCCGGAACGGGTGGTCCGCACGGACGTCTTCACGTAGGGCACGCGCTGAAGCTACCGGCCGACAGCCGCTAGGGCAAATCCTGCTCTTTCCCCTAGTTGATCTTTACATACAGCCAGTTTAACGCTAGGTATCCGACTGAACCGTGTCACTAGGCAATTACGGGCTTTCACGCTATCTTCAAGCCGCTGACCTGCGGGTCTGCCGCCAGAGTGCCCCTGAACACCTCTAATTCTGCGGAACCCAGG
>JAMFSN010000085.1 GCA_026225295.1 Frankia alni | reverse complement strand
CTGGGGAGTGACGCGGCGTCGGCCGTCAACGGCGTTACGTTGATCACGGATGCGGGGTATTTCAGTGCGGGGGCGACGGAGGTTTTCCCGGCCGCGACCCCGATCGTCAACTTCCTGCTCGGCCGCTGACCGGCCGGCGGACCAGCAGACCCGGCCGGCACGTCGATGACCGCGCTGAGGTCCGATGAGGACCGCAACAGCCACATCGTCTCCGAGCTCGGTCTCACGATCGCCAAGGATGAGCTGGGACTGACCGGGACCGCCGCGGTGGTTCCCGAGATGTTCGTGCCCGGGACCGGGGTGCTGCGGATCTCCGTCCTCGCCACCTGGACGGATGTGGCGGCCGGCCTGCTGGCCATGGACGTGTTCGCGCCCCGGGTCCCGGTCACGCTGGATCTCAACGTGCAGCTGTACGGACCCCCGCGCGAGGTCGGGACGATCACCGCCACGGGGCGGTTGATCAAAACGGGACGCTCGGTCGTCGTGGTCACCGTCGCGCTGACCGGCGACGGTGGTCGGGAGGTGGGCCTCGGCACCGCCGCGTTCATGGCTGCTCCGGATCCCACCACCCTCATGCCCCGCCAGCACCTGGACGAGCTGGCCCTGCCGCGCCCGGTGGGGCGGCTGCGGGTGCCCTTCGCCGAGCGGGCCCGGTGCGAGGTGCGCGAGCCGGGGGTGGCCACGCTGCCGCGTTCCGGGGACGGCCTGAACTCGTCGAACACGATCAACGGCGGCCTGATCGCCCTGGCCGTCGAGGAGGCGGCGCTCTCCCTCACCCCGGGTGCGACGCTGTCGTCGCTGTCGATGCGCTACCTGCGGCCCATGCGGATCGGGCCGGCGGTGGCGGTGGCCCGGCCGACCGGGAACGTCGGCCGGGTCGAGGTGCGCGACGCCGGCGCGGACGACCGCCTGGCTGTCTTCGCGGTCACCACATCCGCCTGACCGATCACGTGACCCGGGCCCGGAACTCACGGATCCTTGAAACCGACCACGCCCCCCGGGACGCCGCCGCGGCGCGCCGTGCGGCCCGCCCACCCCGGCCGCCGGCGCAGTTATTGACCGTCTCGTTTGACGAGAATATGGTTCTCACCGCAAAGCGAGCCGGGCCCCGACCCGAGCCCGGACCGACCACCGCCGGGCGCACCGGCCCGCCGTCGCTGCCATCCATTTTTCGGGCAGTACCGACGTTCAGGTAGGGACCATGCCACAGCATCGGGTTGTCCAGTGGGCGACGGGCAACATCGGCTCCCGCTCGCTGCGCGGCGTCATTCAACACCCCGACCTGACCCTGGTCGGGCTGTACGTCCACTCGGCGGAGAAAGCGGGCCGGGACGCCGGCGACCTGTGCGGGGTCGGACCGACCGGGGTCGCCGCGACGAACGACATCGACGAGATCATCGCGCTGGGCGCGGACTGCGTCCTCTACATGCCGGCGGCCGGCAACTTCGACGAGGTGTGCCGGATCCTGGAGTCGGGGGCGAACATCGTCACCACCCGGGGCGAGTTCCACCGCCCGGACAGCATGGACCCGGAGGTCCGCAAGCGGGTCGAGGCGGCCTGTGAGGCGGGCGGCACCTCGATCCACAGCACCGGCAGCAGCCCCGGTTTCATCTCGGAAGCCGTTCCGCTGGTGCTGTCGTCGATCCAACGGCGGATCGACAGCCTGGTCATCTCGGAGTTCGCCGACCTCTCCCGGCGCGATTCGCCGGAGATGCTGTTCGACCTGATGGGCTTCGGGAAGCCGGCCCCGGATCACGACGACGGCCGGGCGGCCTACGGGGCCATCAGCTTCGGTCCGTCGCTGCGGTTGGTGGCCGAGGCGCTCGGGCTGCCGCTCGACTCCGTGGAGGCGTCCGGCGACGTCGCTCTCACCCCCGGGCGGCTGACGATCGCGGCCGGGACCCTGGAACCCGGCACGGTGGCCGCGCAGCGGCTGACCGTGTCCGGGATGCGCAACGGCCGGGCGCTGATCACTTTCCGGGCCAACTGGTACTGCACCACCGAGGTGGAGCCGGCCTGGGACCTGCGCGAGACCGGCTGGCACATCGCGGTCGACGGCGACGCACCGCTCGACGTCGCCATCCGCTTCCCTTACCCCATCGAGCAGATGGGTGAGATGTCGCCCGGCTACACAGCCAACCGGGCCGTGAACGCGGTGGCGGTGGTGAGCGCCGCGACCCCCGGTATCCGCACGACGCTCGACCTGCCGAACATCTTCGCGACCGGGCTCGGCTGAGCCGTTGCCGCCGGTCGGGGCCCCGTGGCGGCTCCGGTGCCCGATTGATTCCCGTCATCCGAGAATGTAGTTTTCAGCCATGAAACCGCTGGCCGGGGTCCGGGTTCTCGAAGTCGCGATGTACGGGTTCGTCCCGTCGGCGGGCGCGGTGCTCGCCGACTGGGGCGCGGAAGTCATCAAGGTCGAGCACGCGGTCAACGGTGACCCGCAGCGCGGGCTCCGGCAGATCGGCACGCTGCGCGTCGACGACGACCCCAACCCGAGCATCGAACACGCCAACCGGGGCAAGCGCAGCATCGGCATCGACCTGTCCAGGCCGGAGGCCAAGGAGACGCTCGACGAGCTGATCCGGCGGGCCGACGTCTTCCTGACCAGCTTCCTGCCCGCCGCCCGGCGCCGGTTCGGGATCGACGTGGAGGACGTCCGGGCGGTCAACCCGAAGATCATCTATGCTCGCGGGAGCGCGCTCGGCCCGCGCGGGGTGGAGTCGGAAAAGGGCGGGTTCGACATGACCGCCTTCTGGTGCCGGGCGTCGACCGCCGCCAGCCTCACCCCGCCCGGGACCGAGGGCATGGTCCCGCCGCCCGGGCCCGCCTACGGGGACACGATCTCCGGGACGAACCTGGCCGGCGGCATCGCCGCGGCCCTGTTCCAGCGGGAGCGGACCGGCGAGGCCTCCGTGGTGGACGTGTCGCTCCTGGGCAGCGGGCTGTGGGCGATGGGCCACGGGATCGCGTTGTCGCTGCGGGTCAACCAGCCCATGGTGCCGCCTCCGCTCGGCGCCCACGGTTCGCCGACCAACCCCCTCTCGGGCCTGTACCGCACGTCCGATGACCGCTACCTGACGCTGGTGATGCTGCAGCCGGGCAAGTACTGGGGCGACGTGGCCCGGCACATCGACCGGCCGGAACTGGCCGACGATCCCCGGTTCGCCACCGCGGCGGACATCGCCGCCAACACCGAGGAAGCCGTCAAGATCCTGCGCGAGGCGATCGCCACCCGCACCCTGGCCGAGTGGACCGAGAAGTTCGCCACCCTGGACGGGCCGTGGGCGCCGGTGCAGGACTCGCTGCAGGTCGGCGGGGACCCGCAGATCCGGGCCAATGAATACATCGTCCAAGCCGGGGAGCTCGAGCTGGTGGCCAGCCCCGTGCAGTTCGACGTCACCTCGCCGGAGCTCTCAGCGGCGCCCGAGTTCGCCGCCCAGACCGAGGAGATCCTCGCGGAAATCGGCGTGGACTGGGACCGCATCATCGAGCTCAAGGCGGCCGGGGCCGTCACCTAGCACCGGCCGGCGGCGGTCGTCGTGGCACGATTCGTCAGGTGACCAGCCCACCCGTCACCGCCCACCCGTCGTCGGCGCCGGCCGACCGCCACGATCTGATCCGCGTGCACGGGGCGCGGGTGAACAACCTGCGGGACGTCAGCGTCGAGCTCCCGAAGCGCCGGCTGACGGTGTTCACCGGCGTCTCCGGCTCGGGCAAGAGTTCGCTGGTGTTCGGCACGATCGCCGCCGAATCGCAACGGATGATCAACGAGACGTACAGCGCCTTCGTGCAGGGCTTCATGCCCACGCTGGCCCGGCCCGACGTCGACGTGCTCGAAGGACTGACGACCGCGATCATCATCGACCAGGAGCGGCTGGGGGCCAACCCCCGCTCCACGGTCGGCACCGCCACCGACGCGGGCGCGATGCTGCGCATCCTGTTCAGCCGGCTCGGGCAGCCCCACATCGGCTCGCCCCAGGCGTTCTCGTTCAACGTCGCCTCGATCAGCGGAGCGGGGGCCGTCTCGGTCAACCGCGGCGGCCAGACCGTCAAGGAGCGCCGCAGCTTCAGCATCACCGGCGGAATGTGTCCCCGCTGCGAAGGCCGGGGCTCCGTCACCGACCTCGACCTGACCGCCCTGTACGACGACCGCAAATCGCTCAACGACGGTGCGCTCACCATCCCCGGTTACAGCATGGACGGCTGGTTCGGCCGCATCTTCAGCGGCTGCGGCTTCTTCGACCCGGGTAAGCCGATCAACCGGTTCACCAGGCGGGAGCGCGACGACCTGCTCTACAAGGAGCCGACCAAGATCAAGGTCGACGGCATCAACCTGACCTACGAGGGGCTGATCCCGAAGATCCAGAAGTCGATGCTGTCCAAGGACGTCGAGTCCCTGCAGCCCCACCTCCGCGCCTTTGTGGAACGGGCGGTGACGTTCACGACCTGCCCGGAGTGCGACGGCACCCGGCTGTCGGAGGCGGCCCGCTCATCGAAGATCAACAAAAACAGCATCGCCGACGCCTGCGCGATGCAGATCAGCGATCTGGCCGACTGGTTGCGGGGTCTGGCTGACCCGTCCGTCGCGCCGCTGCTCACGGCCCTGCGGCGCAACCTCGACTCGGTCGTCGGGATCGGGTTGGGCTACCTGGCCCTCGACCGTCCCACCGGCACGCTGTCGGGCGGGGAGGCGCAGCGCATCAAGATGATCCGCCACCTCGGCTCCTCGCTCACCGACGTCACCTACGTGTTCGACGAGCCCACCATCGGCCTGCACCCGCACGACATCGCGCGGATGAACGACCTGCTGCTGCAGCTGCGCGACAAGGGCAACACGGTGCTGGTGGTGGAGCACAAGCCGGAGGCGATCGTGATCGCCGACCACGTCGTCGACCTCGGCCCGGGAGCCGGCCCGGCCGGGGGCGAGGTGGTCTTCGAGGGCACCGTCGACGGGCTGCGGACGAGCGGCACGCTGACCGGGCGGCACCTCGACGACCGGGCCGCCGTGAAGCCGTCCGTGCGGACCCCGTCGGGTGTCCTGGCCGTGCGCGGCGCCGGGCTGCACAACCTGCGGGACGTCGACGTCGACATCCCGCTCGGCGTGCTGGTGGTGCTGACCGGCGTGGCCGGGTCGGGCAAGAGCTCCCTGATCCAGGGCTCGGTGGCCGGCCGGGACGGCGTGGTGGTGGTGGACCAGGGCGCGATCAAGGGCTCGCGACGCAGCAACCCGGCGACCTGGACCGGCCTGCTCGACCCGATCCGCAAGGCGTTCGCGAAGGCCAACGGCGTCAAGCCGGCGCTGTTCAGCGCCAACTCGGAGGGCGCCTGCCCGCACTGCAACGGCGCCGGGGTCATCTATACCGACCTGGCCATGATGGCCGGCGTGGCCACCGTCTGCGAGGTGTGTGACGGGAAGCGGTTCCAGGCCGAGGTGCTCGACTACACCTTCGGGGGCCGGGACATCAGCCAGGTGCTGGCGATGTCGGTGGCCGAGGCCGGGGAGTTCTTCGGCGACGGGGCGGCCCGGACGCCGGCCGCCCACCGGATCCTCACCCAGCTGGCCGACGTCGGGCTGGGCTACCTGCGCCTCGGTCAGCCGCTCACCACGCTGTCGGGCGGCGAACGGCAACGGCTCAAGCTGGCCACCCGGATGGCCGAGAAGGGCGGCGTCCACGTTCTGGACGAGCCGACCACCGGCCTGCACCTCGCCGACGTGGAGCAGCTGCTGGGTCTGCTCGACCGGCTCGTCGACGCCGGCCAGTCGATGATCGTCATCGAGCACCACCAGGCGGTCATGGCCCACGCCGACTGGATCATCGACCTCGGCCCGGGCGCCGGCCACGAGGGCGGCCGGATCGTCTTCGAAGGCACCCCGGCCGATCTCGTCGCCGCCCGCTCCACCCTCACCGGCCAGCACCTCGCGGCTTACGTCTCATAGGGGCGCGCGGCCCGTAGGGGGCGCGCGACCGGTCAGTCCCGGCGGGTGGCCCGCTCGACGGCCTGCCAGTGTTCGTCGGCCACCCACAGGTCCGCGAACGCCCGGGCCGCCTCGGCCGGGGTCGGGGAACCCATCGTCACCCGCTTGACGGCCTGCGCGGGCCGGCCGGCCAGCGACCGGGCCAGCCCCCGCCAGCCCTCCGCGAAGGAGGCCCGGGGCAGCACCCGGTCGACCAGGCCCAGCCGCTCGGCCTCGGCGGCGCTCAGCAACGTCCCGGCCCCGGCCAGCAGCAGGGCGCGACCCGGGCCGACCAGCGTCGCGAGCCGTTCCGCGCCGCCCCAGGCCGGCATGATCGCGAGCGTCGTCTGCGTGAAGCCGATCTTGATGTCGTCGGCGGCGACCCGGATGTCGGCCGCCACCGCGACCTCGGCCCCGCCGCCCAGCGCATGACCGTTCAGCGCGGCGATGACCGGGACCGGGAACGTCGCGAGCCGGTCGCAGACGTGCCGCATCCGCAGGGCCATGCCGGTCGCTTCCTCCACCGTCCGGATCGTGGCCAGTTCCTTGAGATCGCCACCGGACACGAAGGCCCGGTCACCGGCCCCGGTGATGACGAGCGCTCCGCACCCGGCCGCCGCGTCGAGGGCCTTCTCCAGCTCGGCCATGGTGGCCAGGGCGATGGCGTTGCGGGCGTGGGGGCGGTTGATCGTGATGACCGCCACGTCCCCGTCCAGCTCGAGATCGATCATGGCCCTCTCACTCTTTGAGATCGATGTTCTCGGAAAAGAAGAGTAACAACCCGGGCGGTCCCGGTCGCCGAACGGCGGCCGGCCCGAACGCCCGGCGGGGGCCGCGCGTTCACACGGGTGGAATCTCATCTCCTCAACTGACAGAGTGCGGTTCTCGTCGTAAGAACGGAGCGGTCCGGATGCACAATCCCCGCGGAGTTGGTCAAGCGGTACGGGGCGGCGGGTTGGTGGACCCCGGGCACGCTCGGCGACCCGCTGGCCCGCGGCCCGGCGGCGGCGCCCGGGGTCGAGGTCCGGCTGGCCCGCGACGGGGAGATTCGGGGTGGCCGGGGCCCGCGGTGGTGGCCGGCCCGGGCTGGCCCGCCAGAAGTGGACTGAGGAGCCGCGCGAGGTCGCCGACTTTCCGCGGACCGCCAGTGGCAAGGTCCAGAAGTTCGTGCCCCGGCGGGACATTGCACTCCGCCGGGGCAGAGAATAGGATTCTCACAATCAGCAAGGGAGGATCTCACATGACGACGAGAACGCCGGCGTACCCTCTGTTCGACGCCGACAACCACCTCTACGAGACCGAGGAGGCGTTCACCAAATACCTCCCCGCGCAGTTCAAGGGCGCGATCCGCTACGTCCAGGTGGAGGGGCGTACGAAGATCGCTATCCGGGGTCAGATCAGCGAGTACATCCCCAATCCGACCTTCGAGGTGGTGGCCCGGCCCGGCGCCCAGGAGGAGTACTTCCGCGTCGGCAACCCGGAAGGCAAGTCGTACCGCGAGATCGTGGGCAAGCCGATGCGGTCGATCCCCGCGTTCCGGGACCCGGCCGCGCGCCTGGCGCTCATGGACGAGCAGGGCATCGAGCGGACGTTGATGTTCCCGACGCTCGCCAGCCTCCTCGAGGAGCGCATGAGCGACGACCCCGAGCTCTCCCACATCGTCATCCACGCGCTCAACGAGTGGCTGCTGGAGACCTGGTCGTTCAACTACCAGGACCGGATCTTCCCGACCCCGGTCATCACGCTGCCGATCGTCGACAAGGCGATCGAAGAGCTGAACTGGGTCGTCGAGCACGGCGCCAAGGTCGTCCTGATCCGGCCGGCCCCGGTCCCCGGGTATCAGGGCTCGCGTTCGTTCGGCCTGCCCGAGTTCGACCCGTTCTGGGCCCGCGTGGTCGAGACCGGTGTGCTGGTCGCGCTGCACTCCTCGGACAGCGGCTACGCCCGTTACGCCGACGACTGGTCGGACAACAAGCGCGAGTACCTGCCGTTCCAGCCGGACGTCTTCCGGATGATCTCGCAGTGGCGCCCGATCGAGGACTCGGTGGCCGCCCTGATCTGCCACGGCGCGCTGTCCCGGTTCCCGGAGCTGAAGATCGCGGTGGTCGAGAACGGTGCCTCGTGGGTCGCTCCGCTGATCAAGACCCTCCAGAGCGTCTACAAGAAGTACCCCCAGCAGTTCCTCGAGAACCCGGTCGACGTGCTGCGGCGCAACATCAACATCAGCCCGTTCTGGGAGGAGGACATGGCTGAGCTGTCCAACCTCCTGGGCGTGGAGCGGGTCCTGTTCGGTTCGGACTTCCCGCACCCCGAGGGCCTGGCCGACCCGGTCAGCTACGTCGACGAGCTGGAGAACCTCAGCGAAGCGGACAAGGCCAAGATCATGGGCGGTAACCTGTCCCGGCTGATCCTGGGATGACCTGGGAGACCATTCCCCGCATGGTCCTGAGCGCGGGCGACCGCTTCGGCGATGCCGAAGCGGTCGTCGACGGTCAGTTCCGGCTCACGTTCGCCGAGCTGGTCGATCGCATCCGCGTGGCCGCGGGGTCCTTCGCGTCGGCGGGCGTCGACAAGGGCGACCGGGTGGCCGTCTGGGCCCCCAACTCCGCCGAATGGATGATCGCGGCGTTCGGCCTGCTGACCGCGGGCGGCGTCCTGGTGCCGGTGAACACCCGGTTCAAGGCCGAAGAGGCGGGCGACGTCATCCGGCGCAGCGGGGCGAAGGCCGTGCTCGTCGAGCAGGGCTTCCTCGGCACGCGGTACGAGGCACCGGCCGGGGTGCCGGTCATCGACCTCAAGTCGGACTTCCTGACCAGCGGTTCGCCGTTGGAACGGGACAGCCGCGGCGACGAGATCTGCGACATCATCTTCACCTCGGGCACGACCGGGCGCCCCAAGGGCGTGATGATGAACCACGCCCAGACGCTGCGGCTGTACACGGAATGGTGCGAGCTGGCCGACCTGCGCGAGGGCGACCGGTACCTGATGGTCAACCCGTTCTTCCACACCTTCGGCTGGAAGGCGGGCCTCATCGCCGCCATGATCCGCGGGGCCACCGTCCTGCCGGTGCCGGTGTTCGACGTGGACCGCGTGCTCGACCTGGTCGAGCGCGAGAAGGTGACGATGCTGCCGGGGGCGCCGACCCTCTACCACTCGTTGCTGGCCGCCCAGGGGCAGCGCGACCTGTCGTCGCTGCGGGCGGCGGTGACCGGCGCGGCCGACATCCCGGTCGAGCTGATCCGCCGGATGAACAAGGAACTGCCGTTCCGGTCGATCATGACCGGCTACGGCCTGACCGAGGCCGGGACAGCGACCGCGTCCCGCCCGGGCGACTCGTTCGAGGACATCGCCACGACGGTCGGAACCCCGTGTGACGGCGTCGAGGTCGAGATCGCCGACGACGGTGAAGTGCTGGTCCGCGGCTACACCGTCATGCAGGGCTACCTCGACGACCCGGCCGGGACCGCCGAGGCGATCGACGCGGACGGCTGGCTGCACACCGGCGACCTCGGGACCAAGGACGACCGGGGCCACGTGCGGATCGTCGGGCGCAAGAAGGACATGTTCATCGTCGGGGGCTTCAACGCCTACCCGGCCGAGATCGAGGGCTTCCTGCTGGAACATCCGGCGGTCGGCCAGGCGGCCGTGATCGGCGTCCCGGACGAGCGCATGGGGCAGGTCGGCAAGGCCTTCATCGTGCGGTCGGGCCCGGTCACCGTCGAGGAACTGATCGCCTGGGCGCGGGAGCGGATGGCCGGCTACAAGGCTCCCCGGTCCGTGGAGTTCCTCGACGAGCTGCCGCTGAACGCCACCGGCAAAGTGATGAAGGACCGGTTGCGATGACGGATGACTTCACGCGGACGGCGTCCGGCCTCCCGGTCGAGCCGGCCTACGGGCCGGGCGACCGGGCGGCCGAGCCTCCCGACGCGGGTCAGTTCCCGTTCACCCGGGGCAACTTCGAATCGGGCTACCGCCGCCGGCTGTGGACGTTCCGGCAGTACTCCGGGTTCGGCACCGCCGAGGAGTCCAACAGCCGGTACCGCTACCTGCTCGAGCAGGGCGGCACCGGGCTGTCGGTGGCGCTCGACCTGCCCAGCCAGTGCGGGTACGACTCGGATGACCCGGAGGTCAGCGAGGAGGTCGGCCGGGTCGGCGTGGCCGTCGACACCCTGGCCGACGCCGAGATCCTGTTCGCCGGCATCCCGCTCGACAAGATCAGCACCAGCTTCACCATCAACGGGACGGCCGCGATCCTGCTGGCCCTGTACGTGGCGGCCGCCGAGAAGTCCGGCGTGCCGCGGGCGGCGCTGACCGGCACGATCCAGAACGACATCCTCAAGGAGTACGCCTCCCGGGGAACCTGGATCTGGCCGCCCGAGCCGTCCCTGCGGCTGATCGCCGACACCATCGAGTTCTGCGCGGCCGAGGTGCCCCGTTTCAACGCGATCTCGGTGGCCGGCGCGCACTTCCGGGACGCCGGGGCCAACGCGGTCCAGGAGATGGCCTTCACCCTGGCCGACGGGGTCACCTACTGCGACACCGTGCTGGCCCGGGGCCGGATGACGGTCGAGCAGTTCGCCCCGCAGATCTCGTTCTTCTTCTACACCCACGGCGACTTTTTCGAGGAGATCGCCAAGTACCGGGCCGGCCGCCGACGGTGGGCGACGATCGTACGGGAGCGGTACGGCGCCAGTTCCGACAAGGCCTCGATGTTCCGGTTCGGCTGCGTGGCCGGGGGTGCGTCGCTGTACGCGCCGCAGGCCCAGAACAACATCGTCCGGATCGCCTACGAGGCCCTAGCCTCGGTGCTGGGCGGGGTCCAGTCGATGTTCACGGCCGCCTGGGACGAGCCGTTCGCGCGGCCCAGCGAGGAATCCGCGACGCTCGCCCTGCGGACCCAGCAGATCCTCGCCCACGAAACCGGCGTCGCGCGGACCGTCGACCCGCTGGGCGGCTCCTACTTCGTCGAGGCACTCACCGACGCCACCGAGGCCAAGATCATCGAGATCATGAACGACCTCGAACAGCACGGCGGCATGGTCCGGGCCATCGAGGACGGCTACCTGCAGGGCCTCATCGCCGACGAGGCGTACCGGACCCACCAGGAGGTCGAGGCGGGCATCCGCCCGGTGGTCGGGGTCAACCGCTTCGTCACCGAGGAACCCGCGCCCGAGCTCGCCACCTACGAACTGGACGCCGAGGGCCGGGACCGGCAGCTCAAGCGGCTGGCCGAGGTGAAGGACGAACGCGACGACGCGGCGGTCCGGGACCGCCTGGCCGACCTGGCCCGGGCCGCGGAAGGCACCGACAACCTGATGTCACACCTGATCGACTGCGCCAACGCCTACTGCACGGTCGGCGAGATGGTCGGCGCGCTCAAGGCCGTCTGGGGCGAGTTCCAGCAGCCGGTGGTGTTCTGATGCCGGCCCGGGTGCTGGTGGCCAAGCCCGGCCTGGACGGCCATGACCGCGGCGCCAAGATCGTCGCGCGGACGTTGCGCGACGCGGGCTTCGAGGTGATCTTCACCGGGATCCGGCAGAAGATCGAAGACATCGTGGCCATCGCCCTGCAGGAGGACGTGGCGGTCGTCGGGCTGAGCATCCTGTCCGGCGCGCACGTGGCCCTGACCACCCGCACCATCGAGGGGCTGCGGGCCGCCGACGCGGGCGACATCGCGGTCGTCGTCGGCGGGACCATCCCGCTGGCCGACGGGCCCAGGCTGCGGGCGGCCGGCGCGGCCGCCGTCTTCCCGACCGGCACGCCGCTGGACGAGCTCGTGACCCAGATGCGCGCCCTGACCGCCACCCCCGCCCCGCCCTGACGGTTGCGGACGGGACCGTAAGGCTAGTTCGAGGCGGTGAGATCTGGGAGGCACAGTGCGGGTCGGGGTGATGATCGGGCCGGAGCGGGGCGACGCCGCGCGGAAGGTCTCCCGGATGATCGACGACATCCGGTGGGCCGAGAAGGCCGGGTTCGACACCGCGTGGATCCCGCAGATTCCGACGGACTTCGACGCCCTGATCGCGGTGGCGCTGATGGGGGCGCGGACCGAGCGCATCGAGCTGGGGACCGCGGTGGTGCCGCTTCAGGCCCAGCACCCGATCGCCCTGGCCCGGCAGGCGTTGTCGGCGGCGGCGGCCGCCGGTGGGCGCCTGGCCCTCGGCCTCGGGCCCTCGCACCACTGGATCATCAAGGACATGCTCGGCCTGCCGTATGAGCGTCCGGCCGGGCTGACCCGGGACTATCTGGACGTCCTCGACGTGGCGCTCCAGGGGCCCGGTCCGGTCGACGTCGAGAACAGAACCTTTACCGTCCATAACCCGATGGATGTCGGCCCGCTCACCCCGATGCCGGTCCTGCTGGCCGCGTTGGGACCGGTGATGCTGAACATCGCGGGGGAGCGGGCGGACGGCACCATCCTGTGGATGGCCGATGAGCGGGCCGTGTCCGACCACGTCGTGCCCCGCATCACCAAGGCGGCGCAGGAGGCCGGCCGCCCGGCCCCCCGCATCGTGGCCGGCGTCCCGGTCTGCCTGTGCCGCCCGTCGGAGGTCGACGAGGCCCGGGCCCGGGCCAACCGGATCCTCGCCGAAGCGGAGATCTCCCCGAACTACAAGCGCCTCCTGGAGCACGGCGATGTCAAGGACGTCGGCGAACTGTGCGCGGCCGGCGACGAGGCGGCCATCCTGGCCCGGCTGCGCCGGTTCGCCGACGCGGGCGTCACCGACCTGTCGGTCCGGCTGCTGCCGATCGGGGACAACCGCGACGAGCTGGTTGCGTCCAAGTACCGGACCCGAGAGGTGATGGCCGGGCTCGCGACGGAACTGCGGTGACGCCGGGGCCGCTGGCGGGCATCCGCATCCTCGAGGTCGGCCACATCCTGGCCGGCCCCTACGCGACCATGCTGCTGTCCGATCTGGGCGCCGAGGTCACGAAGATCGAGTCCGCCGGCGGTGACCTTTCCCGGCAGGTGAGCGATGCGTACTTCGCGAGCATCAACCGGGGCAAGCGCAGCGTCCGCATCGACCTGAACACCCCGGCCGGTCAGGAGCGCCTCGGTGAGCTGGCCGCCGACGCCCACGCCTTGCTGGTCAACCTCAAACCGTCGGCGATCCAGCGGCTCGGGCTCACCTACGAAGCCCTGCGCAAGTGGAACGAACGGCTCGTCTGCGTCGCGCTGACCGGCTTCGGGCTCGAGGCCGGGGACAAGCCGGCCTTCGACTATGTGATCCAGGCGGCCACCGGTGTGGCCGCGCTGACCGGTGATCCCGCCGGCCCACCGACCCTGCCCGGCTATTCCTCGGTCGACAACTCCGCCGGACTGGCCGCGGCGCTCGGCCTGCTGGCCCAGATCATTTCCGGCCGCGGTGGCCAGGTCGACGTGTCCCTGCGGGACGTCATGCTGTCCCAGCTCAACTACCGGGCCTCGGCGTACCTCAACGAAGGAGTCGAGCCCCGCCGCCTGCCCTTCGGTGCCCACTCCTACTACGTTCCGGCCCAGCTGTTCCCGACCGCGCTGGGCTACCTGGCGTTGTTCGTGACCCACGACGGCTTCTGGAAGTCGTTCGCCGGTGAGGCCGGGATCGCGGGCTTCGCGACGATGTCCGAGCGCGCCCAGCGGCGGGACGAGGTGCTGGAACTCGTCGCCGGTGCGTTGGCCGGCGATACGGCAGCGGGCTGGGAGGAGCGGTTGCGGCCGTTGGGGGTTCCGGCCGCGGCGGTGCGCACCCTGCCCGAGGCGCTGGCCGCCACCCCCGAGATGATCATCAATGCCGGTGGTTTCCGGCTGGTCGGGAGCCCGATCCGGGTCGACGGCTACGAGCCCGAGTACGGTCCGCCGCCGCGGTTGGGTGAACACGGCCGCTAACGCGGATTTCCACGCAGCTGATTGACCCCTACATCCAGCCTGACAACGCCCAGGTCAGAGACCCGAACCTCCTGCCGACCGAGGTCGGTACCGCTGTCGCGGGCGACTTACCGCAGACCGACTGGACAGCTTGGTCATCTTCTACTTGCACCATTCTCCCAGGTCACCGGCCTCGGGCTGAT
>JAMFSN010000084.1 GCA_026225295.1 Frankia alni | reverse complement strand
GCTGCTATTGTTCCCAACCATCAGCTTCGGTTCGGCGGTCGTAGAACGCCTAGATCCTGCGCGAGGTCGACCAGCCCGACTACACGATGCCGGTGCTACCAACCGCCCCTCTGGCCGGTGGATATCGTGTTGTCCTCCGCATCCGTCCCGTCGCGCAGCGCTCCATCGACGGGGCGCCCGACGATACGTTGGCGTGGCCGCGGCCAGAGTTGGCCTCCTGTCCATGGACGTCGAAGGCTTGGGGATGTGGCAACGGGCCGGCGGGTGGATTGACCCGTCGCCGAGCCGTTTGCACCACAACGGGCTTGCCGGCCAGTCATCTCAGCGCCACGATGCCGACGTGACAACTATCGCGGAGCTTCTCACGATCGCCGACCCGGCCGACCGCGCCGCGGCCGCCAATGATCTGCTCTGGCAACGACCGGAGCTGTCCGGACGGCTGCGCGAGGCCCGTGGCCAGGCCATTCGCGAAGCCATGAGCCAGGGCCGCTCACCGGAGACGTTGGCCGAACACCTCAAGGTCCAAGCCGCCGACCTGGCCTGGATGATCGGCTGAAAGATCGTCGGCGGCCGGTCCGCCGACGCCGCAAAGCGTCGAAAAGCCAACCAACAGGTGGACGGCGGGTGAATTCTCGCCTGGACGACTCACCTGTCACCGAGCCAACCGGTGACAGGTGAGGAAGATCCGTTCGCCGCCACGTGAGTGGTGAGACCAGCCACCGTCACTTAGTGTGGCCAACCATGGCGCGCTCGGAAATCACTCTCGCCGTCCTGGGTGACGGACCCTTGCGGGGCGGCACCTTCATCGTCCGCCCCGGCCAGTCGCTGACCTTCGGCTCCTCATGGCTGAACATCGATCCGCTGGTCTACCACCCGACGGGTGAGGTGGTGGAAACACATGAGGGTCACGCGGTCGTCCTGACGCTGAGTTCAGGCCGCAAAACGGACCGGTAGATCCTTCAGGCCCCGGATGAGCACGTTGGGCTTGTAGGCCGGCTGGGCGGTGAGCAGCTCCATCGACCCGACCCGGTCCAGCAACCGGTCGAGCAGGATCTCCATTTCCAAAAGGGCGAGCGGCGCGCCCAGGCAGTAGTGGTGGCCGAGGCTGAACGACAGGTGGCGGGGCGTCGCGGTCCGGTTCCGGTAACGACCCACATCGAGCCGGTCGGGCTCGCCGAAGACGGCCGGGTCCCGGTTGGCGCAGGCGATGAGCGCGACGACCCCGTCGCCGGGCGCGAATATCCGCCCGCCGATCTCCATCTCCCGCTTGGCGGCCCGGGTATTCATGTGAATGGGTGAGTCGTACCGCAGCAGTTCCTCGACCGCACTCGGGATCAGCGACCGGTCCGCGCGCAACTCCGCGAGCTGGCCGGGATGGCGCAGCAGGGCCAGCATCCCGTTGCCGACCAGGTTGACCGTCGTCTCGTGCCCAGCGATCAGCAGCGTCACGCAGGTGCCGAGCAGCTCGTCCTCGGTCAGCCGGTCGCCCCGCTCCTCGACCTGGACCAGCGCGCCCATGATGTTGTCGCCTGGATTTCGCCGCTGGGCCCGGACCAGCTCGCGGAAGTAACCCAGGAAAGCCGGGATCGCCGACCCGCGCGCGGCCAGGGCCTCGGCCGGCATGAGGACGTCCGGGTCGAACGCCCGGGCCAGGGCCTGGGACCAGACCTGAATCTGGGGGTGATCCACGGCCGGCACGCCGAGGAGCTCGCACACGATGGTCAGCGGAAGCGGGTACGCGAGGGTCTCGATCAGGTCGAAGTCGCCCTGATCCAGCGCGTTGTCGAGGAGCTCGTCGACCAGCGCGATGATCCGGGGCCGCAGCGCGGTCACGCTGCGCGGGGTGAAGCCCTTGCTGACCAGCCCGCGCAGGCGGGTGTGGTCGGGCGGCTCCATCCACAGGAACGTCGAGGGAAACGCCGTCGCGGGGATCGTGGGATGGAGCTGCTCAAGCTCCCGGTCGTGACCCCAGTCGCCGTTGCCCAGGATCGCCGCGCAGTCGCTGTAGCGGGTCGCCATCGGCAGCCCGAACGGCGTGGGGTGCAACGGCCCGGCAGCCCGCAGAATGTCGTACCGGGAATACGGGTCGTCGCGATGGAGCGGATCGAAGAAGTCGGCAATCGCCTGCTCGACAACGGTTGTGGAAGGACTGGTGACGTCGGTCAATCCCATTCCGGAACCCCTCTGATCAGCGATTCAATTTTTCCGGCCTCGCCGCGGGACGAAGAGCGCGACGCGCCGACATTACGCTGGATTTCCGCCTCGGTATACGGCCGCCAGATGAACGGATCGGAAACCCGCAGCCCCCAATGCGGGCGTCGGGACCGAACCCGGCGGTACGATTGAAAACCGGAATTGGCTGATTGGAAATAGGCATGGAATGTTGACCGGTCGGTCGCGGCCGCCGAAGACTTGCCTATCGCGGGGCGCCACGACCTGAATGTGATCGCCAATCAGCGGAGGCATGACGATGGTCGACGATCCGGGCCGCCACGCGGTCGTCCTGGGCGCCAGTCTCGCCGGCCTGCTGGCCGCCCGGGTGCTGAGCGAGACGTTCGACCGGGTCACCATTCTCGAGCGCGATTCCGACCCGGTCGCGGCCTTCCGACGGGGGGCACCGCAGGGTCGCCACCTGCACGGGCTGCTGGAGCGGGGCCGTCAGATCCTCGAGGAGCTCTACCCGGGCCTCAGCGCGGAACTGGCCGCGGCCGGCGCGCCGACCACGGAGGTGCTGGTCGGTTCGCGGTGGTACTTCGCCGGCCGGCGGGCCCACCCGCAGTCGACCGGCCTGACCTCGCTGCTCGCCGCCCGACCGCTGCTCGAAACTGTGCTGCGGGCCCGGACCGCCGCCCGCCCGGGCGTCCGCCTGCTGCTCGGCGCGACCGCCACCGGTCTCCTGAGCGACGGCGGCCCCCCGTCCGGTCGGGCCGGAGCCACCGGGACCAGCACGCGGGGTCGGATCGTCGGGGCCCGATTCACCCGGACCGATGGCGCGGCCGAGCAGATGCCGGCCGACCTGGTCGTCGACGCCGGCGGCCGGGGGTCGCGGGCTCCGGCCTGGCTCGCGGCGCTCGGCTTCGAACCACCCCGCGAGGACCGCGTCAACGTCGATCTCGGCTACGCCTCGCGCCTCTACCGGCGCCGCCCCGACCAGCTCGGGGGCGACCGGACGGTGATCATCTCCGCGGCGCCCGGGCTGCGCGGCGGCGGGGCGATCGCGGTCGACGGTGACCGTTGGCACGTCACCCTCACCGGAATGCTGGGCGACCATCCGCCGACCGACCCGGCCGGCTTCGAGGCCTTCAGCGCCACGTTGCCGGCCCCGGACATCTATGAGCTCATCCGCTCCGCGGAGCCGCTCACCGACCCGGTCCCCCACCGCTTCACCGGATCCACCCGCCGCCGCTACGAGGACCGGTCCGCGCCGCCCGACGGCTTCCTGGCCTTCGGCGACGCGTTGTGCAGCCTCAATCCGCTCTACGCCCAGGGCATGTCCGTCACCGCCCAGCAGGCGCTGGTCCTGCGAACGTGTGCGGCGGCCGGGGCCGGCGGGTCGACGGGATCGGCCGGCCTGGCCCGCGCCTTCCACCGGCGGGCGGCCGATCTGATCGACGGGCCCTGGACGATGGCGACCGGTTCGGACCTGCGCTACCGGTCCGTGGTCGGTCGGCGCACCCCCCGCACCCGGCTCGTCAACGCCTACGTCTCCCGGGCCCAGGTGGCGGCCCACCGGGATCCGGCGGTCGCGCTGGCCCTGGTCCGGGTCATCAATCTGCTCGACCCGCCGACCGCCCTGCTGCGGCCCGGGCTGGTGGGCCGGACCGTGTGGCGCGGCCGGGGTGGTCCGGCCGCGCCGGCGCCGGTCAGCCGTCCGTCTCCGGTGGAAGTATGAGGAAGCTGCTGGTCGCGGTGGCCAGCAGCTTCCCGTCGGCGCCCCGCACCGAGCCCTCGGCAAAGCTGACCCGCCGGCCCGGCTTGGTGACCGTCCCGATCGCGGACAACGGGCCGGAGTGCGCGAAAACCGGCCGCAGATAGGTCACCTTGATCTCGATCGAGGTGTAGGCGACCCCGGCGGCCAGCAGGGTGTGAACGGCGCACCCGGTGACGGAATCAAGCAGCGTGCAGGTCAGACCACCGTGGATGAGGCCGATCGGGTTGTACGCCGATTCGTCGGGCTCACAGCTGAACTCGACTTCGCCGTCGCCCACCCGGACGCCCCTCATGTTGAACAGGTTGACGATCGGCGCGGGCGGCAGGTGGCCGGCCAGAATCGCCTCGAGATAGTCCCGGCCGGACATCTTCAGGCCGATCGCCGCGGCCGCCACCGGGTCGTGCCAGACAACCGTCCGGCGGCGCGGCGGTCCCCAGTTGTGCCGGGCCGTCTCGTGATCGGAAATGGTCACCGTCAACCTTCTTTCGTCAGGTGCCCGAGGGCACGGCCGTCAGTCGGGTGCCCGAGGGGCACGGCGGTCAGCGGAACCGGACCGGGAGCGACTCCAGGCCCCGGAAATTGACGTTGGATTTGTAGACAAGCTGTTCGCTGGCCAGTTCGAGCTTGTCGACCCGGGTCACCAGGGCCCGCAGCAGGACCTCCATCTCGAGGCGGGCCAACGGCGCGCCGAGGCAGAAGTGCAGCCCCATCCCGAAGCCGAGTTGCCGGGGCACGACCGGCGCGGGGGCCGGGGCGCCGAACCGGGCCAGGTCGAGCCGGTCGGGATCGGCATAGGCGGCCGGGTCCCGGTTGGCCGACGCCAGCAGCAGCAGGACGCCCTCGCCGGGCGCGAAGGTGTGCCCGGCCAGCTCGACCGGTTCCGCGGCGACCCGGGTCGCGATGTGGATCGGGGCGTCGTACCGCATCAGTTCGTCCACCGCCCGGGCGGCCAGGCCGGGCTCGGCCCGCAGCCGATCGAGCTGGTCCGGATTGCGCAGCAGGGCCAGCAGGCCGTTGGCGACCAGGTTGACCGTCGTCTCGTACCCGGCGTTCATCAGCAGCACGCAGGTGGTGACCAGTTCGACGTCGCTCAGGACGTCGTCATCCGAATCGCGGACCGCGACCAGGGCGCTGACGAGATCGTCGC
>JAMFSN010000409.1 GCA_026225295.1 Frankia alni | reverse complement strand
CGGGGGTCGCCAGCTCGGGGGTCGCCGACGCCCCCCAGCACCGCGCCGGCCTCGACATCCGCTGGTCAGGCATCGCCCACCTCTCGCCGAATACGCGTCCGCGCGGCGATCCCGGTGGCGGGTTGGAAACCCCGTCACGCCCTCACCCGGAAGGTGTTCCCGGGGGCAGACGATCACCGTGGCGTGGCCGCGCCGGACTCACAGCAGCTGTTTCAGCCGTTGCACAACGTCACCACCGTAGGGAGCTGCCACTTTCCGTGTCAACGAATAGGGACGCCGGCCACGCGGCCCCGCGACGGCCGGCCGGTTCGTCCCGAATCCCGGGTAGTCAGGCCGTGTGGCCCACCCACCGCTGGTAGGACCCGCCGTTGCACGCAAGCGTGTAGATGTCGCCGTTCGCGTTGCTGTCCAGGCAGCGGCCGGTCGCCACGTCGGTGAACGTGGCGACGTAGATCCCCGCCGATCGGAACGCCCAGTTCTGATGGTCGCCACCGTCGCAACCCATGGTGTAGGAGTTGCCGTCGGCGTTGCTGTCCAGGCAGTAACCGGTCGGCAGGTCACTGAACCAGCTGTAGCTCGGCGTGGTGACGGCCGGCTGGTTCACGGGCGCCGGCGCGGCCGGTGGGGCGGCGGACTGCCTGGCCGGCTGCTTGGCGGGGGCGGCCGGGGCCACCGCGGCCGGTGAACGGGCCGGAACAGCGGGGACCGCCGGGGCGGCCGGGACGGCCCGATGTGCGGCTCACCGTGACGCAGGCCGAGCCGGTCGAGGCCCGCCGGCTGATCCGGGCCGGCGAGGCCGACCTCGGCCTGCTCTGCAACTGGGCGAACGAGGCGCGACGACCCGCTGGCCGAACGGGAGTCGATCGACCTCGCCGACCTCGCCCAGCACGACTGGGTGATGGAAAGCTTCCGGGACCGGTTCATGGCCGCGTGCACCAGCCTGGGGTTCGCGCCGCGGATCCGGGCCACCGTCGACGACCATCTGGTCATCCAGGCCCTGGTCGCCGCCGGGCTGGGCATCAGCCTGATGAGCGAGCTGGGTCTGGCGGCGTACGTCCATCCCGAGTTGACCTACCGGCCGCTGCGCGACGGGCCGCTGCGCCGGACGTACGCCCTGCTGTGGCCGGAGATGGCCAGCGTCCAGGCGGTGGCGGCCGTGCTGGGCGAGATCCGCCGGGCGGCGCGCGCGACCCAGACCGGAATAGCCGCCGGCCCGGCTGGCTGACCGCTGTCGGCCGGGACGCGCGCCGGCGGGTGGCCGGCGGCGTCAACGCGCGGCCCGGGCTCGACTTTTGCCGTAAGTGACATCGTGAACGGATGCCCCAGGGCCGGCTGACCCCGCCAAGTGCAGGTCCCGGCCGGACCCAGCCGACCGGCGGCGCTGGCGCACCCTGGGACGTGCGTTGGCGCGGTCGGTCTGCGTGTCGGGCGGGGTGGTCGGTCGGGGGTGGGGTTCGGTGCCGGGGGTGGGGTTCGGTGCCGGGGGGCGCGGGTTGGCTGGGTCAGCGTTGGTTAGGTGGCGCTGGGACGATGACGGTTGCCGGGGGCGTCGGGATTGTCGTCGTTGGCGGGCCGGTGGAGGTGCGGGGGCGCTGACGATCGGGGCGTTTTCGGCGTCTGTCATGGTCAGCGGGCGCTGACTGCGCGTTGACGCTGTCGTCTTTGGCCCGCTGACGCTGCCGCTCCGGGGGGCCCGGGTGGGCGTCGTTGTCAGCGCGCTGTGGGCGGTGCGATAGCGCGGACGCCCGGCCGGCCACCACCTTCGGGTCGACGCCGTCAGCGCCAACGAAGATCCATTGTCCGGTCACGCTGACGGCTACCGACCAGGCGGCGGTCGGGATGGTCAGCGGACGCTCCAACGCCCGCCGACAGTGAGCTGCCAACTTCTGGCCGGGATGAGGCCGGCACGTTTCGCCCGGTGACCTCTGGGTCACGGGTCGGTGCGGCCGGGCCGGCGCGTCGGATCCAGCGCCCGCACGGGCCGGTCCGGAACCAGCCGCTCCCCTCGGAGCCGCGTCGAGACTGGCCGGCGGGGGCGACGGTCCGCCAATGCGACCGGGGGCTGCGGGCGTGGGGCACGATCGTGCGCCTGGCCCGGCGCGGCGCGGCTGACCTGGTCGTTGTGGCCTCGCTGGACATGTTGTCGGACACGGACGCGGGCATGGTCGCGGTGCTGGGGCTGCTGGTCCGGTCGGGAGCGCGGCTGTGGGCGGTGGCAGACGGGATCGACACGGCGGACCCGATCGGCCGGGCCCTGGTCAGTTCACTGCTGGGCGGGGCGGTCTGATGACCACGTCGGGCCGGACGTCACGGTCGGATCTGGTCGTGACATTGATCGTGGACGCGGCGGACGTGCCGAAGATGACCGACCCGCCCCTGAATGCGTTTGTGGCGTCACCTCGGCCGGTGATGATTCTGGCGGTGTCGGTCCTGGTGCTGGGACTCGTCGCGTGGGGCGGATGGTTGCTTACCGGCCTGAACCGCTACGACTAACACCGGCCAGGTCCTGTGGAACGCGCTGGTTCCCCGCCGGGTTGCGTCGGGTGGTGCGGCTGACGTTCGTCAAGGTCGCGGAAATGCAGGCCCGGGGCGCGGTTCATCTGCACGCGGTGATCCGGGTCGATGGCCGCGACGACAACGACCCGGCGGCTGTAGAACCATCCGCCTCCCGCGACGAGTCCCAGCAGCAGGACCGACACCGCCGCCGGACCACCACGCTGGGACTCGTCGTGACGGCTCCCCCAAGGACCGCTCACGGCCACGACCGAGGCTGTCGCCAACTTTCTGTACGTCTGTTAAAGGTGCCCCCTTCGGGGGCCGCCGCCCCGGGCGTGCCACGTCCGCCGCGCCACTGGGCCATCAATCCCCCGAACCCGCCACCGCACTTTGAGGTCGCATCGCGTTTGTCCGGCCTGTCGCGGAACAGGCTGTACATGAGACTTTAGTGGGCTAGCACCGTACGAATTTGCGCTTGCGGTGGTAATCATTGGCTTCGTCGCGCCGAAACCGCTTGCGACTCGGCGTCATTGCCTATGTCAGAAGCCTCGGTAATTGTAATCTGCCGCTCATAGAAAGGTTCGTCGTTGATCCGAATATGGATAGATGGACCGATAAACTCTAACGAAGGATGCACATGGGTACGATCCGGCTTACAGACTCCACCCCGAAGAATCTCGGTAGATCGCGGTCGGCCCTGGCCGCGATTGTTATGTGCGCGACGACATTGTCCGTTGGAATTTTCGCGGCGCCGAGCGCGAGCGCGGCCACACCTCCGGTCTCTCTGGGCACCGCCGCGAACTTCGCGGTTCTGGCTGGGTCAACGGTTACGAACACCGGCCCCACCACGGTCAACGGCGATCTCGGACTGAGTCCCGGTACCTCGGTCACCGGATTTCCACCCGGGACAGTTGTCGGGACGGTCCACGCGGCCGACAGCGCTGCGTCGCAGGCCCAGACGGACCTGACTGCCGCCTACACCGACCTGGCGGCACGTGTACCTACGGCGACCATCCCGGTAGAACTCGGTGGGACCACCGAGACGCCGGGAGTGTACGCGTCTCCGGCGGGCACCTTCGGGATCACGGGAACGGTGACGCTCGACGCCAAGGGCGATCCGAATGCCGTATTCATCTTCAAGGCCGCGTCCACCCTCATTACGGCGTCGGCGAGCAATGTGAACCTCATCAACGGTGCGCAAGCCGCGAATGTCTACTGGGAGGTTGGCAGCTCCGCGACGCTCGGGACCTTCTCCATCCTGCGCGGGAACATCCTCGCGCTGGCCTCGGTCACGGTCACGACCGGCGTCACGGTCGATGGTCGCGTCCTTGCCCGCACCGCCGCCGTGACGCTGGACAGTGACACGATCACTCGCCCGGCCGCGGCCTCGGGACCGGTCCCCACGGGCACCACGACCGGTTTGACGACGTCGCTGGACCCGGCGCCCCTCGCCCAGCCCGTCACTTTCACCGCGACGGTGACGGCCAACACCGGAACGGCCATCCCCGTCGGCCTCGTGGCGTTCACCGACGGTACGGCCCTGCTCGGCGTCGTGACCCTCAACGCGACCGGACACGCAGTCTTCACGACCTCATCCCTGGCCTTCGGGCTGCACCGGATCAGCGCCGTCTACATCGGTGTCAGCGGATTTCAGAGCAGTGAGTCCCCGGGGGTCTTCGAACTGGCCGGCTTCACCTGGCCGCCCGCACCCGCCGCACGGCTCCACGCCGCGACCTAGACGTCTGGTCGGTCGACTGGCCCAACAACCATGACCGAGTGGATGTGACGCATAGGCGCGTTCTACGCGTCACATCCACCCAGTCTCGGGCGAGGGTCTCAGATGGGGCGCGGAACCTACGGCAGACCGGGCGTGCACCGGCGCCGCCCGCCCTGAGACACCGGCCGGCCGGCGACGGCGAAATCGCTCGACGGCCAGCTCCGCCAACGACCGGCTGCGACGGGGAACCCGCCGTTCGGGACGCCAACGATGACGGGGCGCCGCCCCGGGCCCCGCCCCTTACTCAGGAAGACGGGAGACCCGCCGGTCGCCACCGTCCGGGGGTGGGGACCGGCGCTGATCTGCGCCAAACGGCGCCCTTCCCTGCCGGTTACGGTCACCTCTGAACCCAGGCCGTGGGCAGAGTTCAAAAAGTCAAAACGCCCTTCTGTCTACCTGTTGTGGGGGCTGCGGTGACGCGGCCTGTTGCGGTGGCGGCCGGGGCCGGGGCCGGTGGGGTCGGGGTGGGCCGCGGGTTGGCACCGTCAGCGGCGGCCATAGAACGCACAGACGACGACACCCAACCAGCCACCACCGCCCGGGCCGCGACTGGCAGGGTCAACGAAGATCCACCGTCCGGGGACGATGACAATCCCCGACCGGACAGCGGTCGGCATCATCAGCGGACGTCAGAGCGCCTGGTCGCGACGACAGCCGG
>JAMFSN010000408.1 GCA_026225295.1 Frankia alni | reverse complement strand
GTTCTCGGGGGACAAGGCGGTGGTGGCGGGTGTTGGGTTCGAACCAACGTAGGCTATGCCGGCGATTTTACAGACCGCTCCCTTTGGCCGCTCGGGCAACCCGCCTCGTGCGAGGTCAGCATACCGGAGCCCCGTCGGGGGGCCGGCGGGTGTCGCCTGAGCATCCGTCCAGCCACTCGCCGTACGCTGGCCCATCCAGAATGAGGCATGGTCCGGCACCGGGGTTCAGCCCTGCGCCGCGACCGAGCGCCACCGCTCCGAGGCTCCACGTCCACCGCCCCCCGAGGAGGCACCCGTGGCAGATCCGTCCTTCGACATCGTCAGCAAGGTCGACCACCAGGAGATCGACAACGCCGTGAACCAGGCGGGTAAGGAGGTCTCGACCCGCTACGACTTCCGCGACGTCGGCGCGTCCGTCGCGTGGTCCGGCGAGGACGTGCTCCTCAAGGCCAACAGCGAGGAGCGGGTCAAGGCAATCCTCGACGTCTTCCAGGAGAAGTGCATCAAGCGCGGGATCTCCCTGAAGGCGCTGGATCACGAGGAGCCGGTCCCGTCGGGCAAGGAGTTCCGGCTGACCGTCAAGGTCCAGCAGGGCATCGCCGACGACAAGGCCAAGGCGATCGCGAAGAAGATCCGGACCGAGGGGCCGAAGGGGGTCCAGGCTCAGATCCAGGGCGATCAGCTCCGGGTGAGCGGCAAGAAGCGGGACGACCTGCAGCGGGTCATCGCGTTGCTCAAGGACGACGACCTCGGGGTTCCCCTGCAGTTCGTCAACTACCGCTAGCGCCAGGGCCGCGACCTGCGGCTACTCCCCCGACACGCCGTCTGACCTGCGTTCATAGCGTTCGGTGCGTTACGCAAGATCACATGAACTTACGCGCTCGTGCGGACTTTCCGCGGACTATGATCATGGTTTAGTCCGCCGGTCGATCAAACACGTCCGGCGGGACAAGGCGGAGCAGTGGGCGCCGGTGGCATCCGGCGCATCTCCCCCACCGGTACAGTCAGCGCGCTCCCGCACCGCTTGCACGGCCGGCCGGCAGGTCTGGGTACTGCTCCGGGTGTGACACCCCTGTGACACCCCCCTGTCACACCTAAAAGGGCATCTGACCTGCACGAATACCGACCTGTGACAGGTGTGGCAGCAACCCGCACCCCCGAGGGGTGTCACAGGTCAGCGCAAGGCGTTGAGGACTGCCGCGCACCTCGGCGATTGGACTCCCCCAGTAAGCATTCCCCGAGACTCGGTGGCGTACCGGTTCGCGACGTCGAGGTTGCCGGCCGCGGTGTGAGCTTCGGCGAGGTAGACGTCGGCGAGCGCATGGTCCCGGGCGTACTCGGCGCCTTCATCGAGGACCTGCTGTTCAACGATGGCGATGGCCCGCTCGGGCCGGCCAACGAGAGTCCACGCCCGGCCGGTCTCGAACAGCGTCGCAGGATCAACGAACCAGTAGGCCCAGTCCGGAGCATCGGAGATGTCGGCCCGGTCGTACAGCGTCGAGGCGCGGGACAGGGCCCACTCAAAGCCGACCCGGTCACCGGTTACGGCCAACGCTCGGGCCTGCCAGCCGGCGACCATTGCTTTCACGGTCATTGAGCCGCCGCTCCGGAGGCTTACCCGGGCGGTGTCGAGCAGGACGTTGGCGTCGGAGCATGGCGCGACGCTAGACGCCCTGGCCGGTTCGACGGCAACGCATGCCGACGGCCGTACCGCACCATGCCATGCGCATGAGCGCCGAGCGGAGCATGCGAGCCGGGTCAGTTCGTCAGCCTGAGCGCTCGGCCGCCAGCAACAACGCCCCGCCGCCCGGGGACTCGTCAGACCCTGGCGGTGGGGCGTCGTGTCGTTGGTACTACTCGCCTCCGACAGTCTCCGGCTCCGGTGCCGGGGCGGTCGCCGGCCGGAAAACGATCAGCATTTCGCCGTAATCGTCGCCTCCGAACGTTTCGTACAGCGTGGCGTCGGTGGGCACGATCCGGGCGATGGTCGAGGCCAGCTCCCCGGCCGGCGTCCCAGTCCCCGCGTAGACCTCGTACCGGCCCTCACGGACGCGGACCGTCACCCCCTGGCTCCGATTCGTCCGCCGCCTCGGTCACGGCCGGGTGAATTGGAACTCGCCGGCCGCCACGCCCAACGTGAAGGCGTTCCACTCGTCGTCGCTGTAGGCGATGACCGCGGCGGCCGGGAACCGGCTGTGGCGGACCACAACGCCCCCGCCGACGACGGGCGCGACCTCGACGCAGTTGCCGCCGTGTCCGGAGGAGTAGGACGACGTGCGCCACGGCAGGCCGCCGAGGTCGAGGACGTCAACGTCGGGCCGGAGGTTCGGTGTGTGGGTGGTGCTGGGCTGGTCCATCTAGGTCTCCCCGGTTGGTGAGTGGGTGGGGTGCGGCCCCGCCCGCGACTGCGCGCCCGGTTGGGGCGGTCCACGGGCGGGGCCGTCAAAGGGTCGGAAGCGGTAGCGACCCGGCCCCGGCGTCGATGCGGACGCCGAAGCTCGCGGGCACGACCCGGTACTCGGCCAGGCCCGCGTCCTTCGCCCAGACGATGGAGTCGGCGGCCGACGGGAACGCCATGATGACGCCCGACGGCTCCCCGTCCGTGAGCACAACGACCGCATGCAGACCGTCCCCGTTGCCGACCTGCCTGCTGCCGCCCGCTGTGATGCTCACGCGTGTTTCGCCCCGTTCCGCTGATGCACCCCGTAACCGGGCGCTACCGTCCGACGCAGCTACTCCACCGTGCGTTAGCCGGTCCCGGACAGGGCGTGACCTTTGGTCACACCTGTGATCTGGAACTGGTCACACCGTCCATACAGGAGCCTGACCATGCACGATCAGGACGACGACGGTCCCGCCGGCCGGCTCCGTGCCGAGCTCCGGTCACGTCGGCGAGCGGCAGGTCTGAGTCAAGGGGAACTCGCCGGCCGGATCCGGTACTCGCGCGAGTACCTCAACAAGGTCGAGTCGGGGGCGAAGTTCCCGCCCGAGACGCTCGTCGCCGCCGTCGACCGGGAATTGTCCGCCGACGGGGTGCTGACCGGGCTGCGGGACCGGGCGTGGAAAGCGCGCCAAGCGCACAGGCACGGCCTGCCGCCACCGCCGGACGAGGGTGACGAGGCGAACCGTCGGGAGGCCCTGAAGCTCGGCGGTCTCGCCCTCGCCGCGGCCACCGCGGCTGACGTTTCGCGCCGGATCGCGTCCGCCAGCGCCGACCCTCACCCGCTAGCGGTCGACGAGCTGGAAGTCGCTGTGGCGGCCCTCGCGGAGCGGTACCCGACGGCGCCCCACGCCACGTTGACGGCCGAGGCGTCGCGGTTGTGGCACGGCGCAGAGGTGGCTCTCGACCGGCGC
>JAMFSN010000083.1 GCA_026225295.1 Frankia alni | reverse complement strand
GGAATGCCACTTCACCCGCCCCGGCGCCACCGCCCCCGGGCTTCCCCCGTCCGGGATCGCCCGGGCCATCGCCGCCGCAGTCGCGGGCGCGGCAGCTGAGGCCCGGTGAGCGGGGTGCGCTGCCGCGCGGTCGCGCCGGCCTGCGGCGGCGTGCCGGCACCGGGTTCGCCCCGGCAGCTGCGGGCCGGGACGCGCGCTGCGGTGAGCCGCGCCCGGGTCAGCGGCCGGAGGGCGACGTGACCGAGGGCGGCGTGCTGCGGGTCGCGAGCGTGAACACGAACTACGGCGGGATCGACCCCGACGGCAGCGCCGGCCGCTGGCAGGCGCTGACCAGGTTTCTGCGCGAGCAGGAACCTGGACCAGGGGGGCGTCCAGGCATCCTTGGTTGCCCTTAGGCTGGCCACGGCAGGGAAACCCGTGTCCCGGCGGGCACTGCGCCACGGCGGGGTCAAGGGGTCCAACGAGAGACTGAACGCACTTGCCCGCCAGCTCAACGCCGAATTCGCCAACGAGCAGGGCGCCGTCCCGTAGGAAGCCGGGACCGGGCAGCCCAGTAGCTGCTGCCCGGCCCCCGGCAGGAGCAGGCGAGCGGGATGCGGGCGGCGAGCGCCGTGCCCGTCTGACGACGGCCAGCGGGACTCGGAGCTGCCCAGCGGCGGCAATGCCGAGCTGCCCCGTGGCGGCCAGCCCGGTTACTTGGTGTAACAGCGGTCCGTGATGGAGACGCGCGCTTACCCGCCGCTATGTATGCATCCAGGAAACTCGGCCCTCATCCATCGAGGCGCGCGTAATGAGTTGATCTGCGCCTCCGCCGCGGCTGCGGGGAATGGGCGGTCGTATCGGGAGTGCGGGTGTAGGCGGGTGGGGCCGGGGCGCGGCCCGGATTGCCCGCTTGACCGCACGTACTGATCAAGTTGAGGCGGCTCCGCTGAAGAGACCTCGCCGGTCCCGGCTGACGGACCGTATCTCACGTGGCTGTCCGGCGGCGTCGCCGTCCCCGTGAGGGTGACCGGGTACTTCGCCGAAGCCGAGGACCAGGGGTGCCGGTGATGCTCTGTGTGGTCAACAGAGTGCCGGAAATTTGACGGACACTAACCGTAAGTGACGTGCCACAGGTAGGTGCTGCCGTTGCCATCGCCGGTGGCGAGGGTGCCGCCGGATCCGAACGCGACGGAGTAGACGCCTTTGCTTGCAGGGTCGGTGAGGGTGGCGGTGATCTTCGCGGTGGCGGTGTTCCACAGGTAGGTGCTGCCGTTGCCGTCGCCGACGGCGAGGATGCCGCCCGGTCCGAACGCGACGGAGAAGACGCCTCGGCTCGCCGGGTCTGTGAGTATTTTGGTGATCTTGCCGGTGGCGGTGTCCAGCAGGAAGGTTCTGCCGTCTCTGTCGCCGTTGCCGTCGTCGTTGACGTTCAGTTCGCCGGCGGCGAGGGTGCCGCCCGGCCCGAACGCGACCGAGGAAATCCTTCCGCATACAGTCGTGTCTTTGAACTCGGAGGTGATCTTGCCGGTGGCGGTGTTCCAAAGGAGGACGCCGCCGAAGACGCTGCCGCCGCAGCTCCCGGCAGAGGCGCCGACGGCGAGGATATTTTCGGGCCCGAACACGACCGAAGTGGGGTCTCCGATACCGGGCGGGGGAATGGTAAGTGTTTTGGTGATCTTGCTAGTGGTGGTGTTCCAGAGGTAGACGCCGTCGCCGTCCAAGTGCTGGAAGCCGGTGGCGAGGATGCCGCCAGGCCCGAACGCGTCCCAGAAGTCCTCTTGGCTTACCGAGCCGATCTTGGTAATGAGCTTCCCGGTGGCCGTCTTCCACAGGGAGGTGCGGTCGGGGAAGTCACCGGTGGCGACGGTGCCACCCGGCCCGAACGCGATCGACGCGACTTCGTAGCTCGCTGGGTCGGTGAGGGTGACGGTAATCTTGTCGGTCGCGGTATTCCACAGGTAGGTGCTGCCGTTGCCGTCGCCGGCGGCGAGGATGCCGCCGGGCCCGAACGCGACCAAGGTGATCTGGGTGCCCTTGGCCGGGTCCTTGAGAATAGCGGTGACCTTGCCCGTTGCCGTCAGTGTGGCTGCTGGCGGCGTGCCTGCGGCGGATGAGTGCGGGGGCGGGCCGCTGGCGAGCGTGACGATGCCGACGGCGAGGCCGACCGCCGCGGCGGTGCCCGCCGCGATCAGGGCCGTCCGGCGCGGGAACTCCCGGTGCGCTGGCTTGCCGGCGGGCCGGGGGGTGGCTGTTTCCGCTGCCGCAGGCCGGCCTGGCGCCCGCGTCGGCGGGCCGGTGCGGGCCGTGGGGTGAACAGGGTTCACGTTGACAGTGCTCGCCAGGGACGGTTCCCGCGTGTCGTCACGGGCTGGCCCTCCCGCCTTGGCCGGTTGGGGCTCCGGGGGCGGCTCTGCGCCGCGAACCGGATCGGGTTCAGGCGCCGGTGCCGGGGCGGGAACCTCTGCCGGCTCGCGGACCCGTACCTCTGCGGGGCCTGGCTTCGGCGCGGCAACCACGGTGGGGTCGTGCGGTGCGGCTTGCCGGAAGCGGACCAGGAGGTCGGCCGGGCCCGGTCGGCCGCCGGGATCCTTGGCCAGGCAGTCGGCGATGATGCCGCGCAGGTCACCGGACAGCGGGTCTAGGTCGGGTGGACCGGTGAGGATGCGGGTGATGACGGCCGGCATGGTCGGCCCCTGGAACGGGTCGTGCCCGGTCGCGGCGAAGGCCAGGACCGCACCCAGGGCGAAGACGTCGCTCTGCGGGGTCAGCTCCTGGCCCTGTAGCTGCTCGGGGGACATGTAGCGAAACGTGCCGATGACCGCGCTGGACCCGGTCAGGGCGGTCGCGTCCGCGCCCCTGGCGATGCCGAAGTCGATGATCCGCGGCCCGTCATCGGCCAGGATGACGTTGCCGGGCTTGAGGTCCCGGTGAATGAGGCCGCAGTCGTGGATCGCGGCCAGGCCCTCGGCCAGCGCCGCCCCCAGTCGGCGCACCCCTGCCTCATCGAGCGGGCCGCGCCCGGCGACGGCCTCGGCCAGGGACGGCCCGGGGATGTAGGCGGTGGCCATCCACGGCGGGTCCGCGTCCGGGTCCGCGCCCACCACCGCGGCGGTGTGGAAGCCGCCGACCCGCCGGGCGGCGGCCACCTCGCGGGCGAACCGGCGGCGGAACTCCGGGTCGCCGGCGTAGTGCGGGTGCACCACCTTGATCGCGACCTTGCGCCCGCCGGGCGACTCGCCCAGGAACACCCGGCCCATCCCGCCCTCGCCCAGGCGGCCAAGCAGCCGGAACGGGCCGATCTGGCTGGGGTCGCCGGCCTGCAGCCGATCCACCAGCCCCACCCCCCGGCAAGCCCTCAAGACCCTGCAAGGAGACTACTTCAGGCGGGCCTTACCGTGACAAGCCGTGCAGCGGACCTGAATCACATCGTTACCGGGAGCGTCGATCAGCGTCCACCCGCCGGGCGCCGGAACGGATAATCTGCGCTCGGCCGGTGCCGCCCGATGCCCGCCAATGTCGCCGCCCGGAATCGGCG
>JAMFSN010000407.1 GCA_026225295.1 Frankia alni | reverse complement strand
GCGCTGACCGGCACCCGCGCCGGAGCCCGTGCCACCGTAGCCGCCACTGTTGGACGCCGCATACCCGGCACCCGCGCCCGCTCGCCCTGCTGCTCCCGCGCCGGAACGGCCAGCCCCGGAGCCCGCACGCGCTCCCCCGCCGGACACCTTCGTAATGACTTCAGTCGCCGCACCGGCAGCAGCCGCACCGGCACCGGCAGCGGCACCGGCACCGGCAGCGGCGCCGACGGACATCACGCCGACGGCCTCAGCGAGGGAAGCAGTCTCGGAGGCGGCGCCCGCAGAACCAGCAGCGCCAGCCGCGCCAGAACCAGTTCCCGCAGCTCCAGCCCCGCCGGTAGCTGCACCGACTCCGGCGCCCGCGGCTCCGGCTCCCGCAATACCCGCGCCAGCACCGGCCGCCACAGTTCCGCTAGCCGCGCCAGCTCCCGCTCCACCCGCCGCCGTCCCACCGGCCGCGCCGGCTCCCGCAGCCGTGCCGGCCACGCCACCAGCGCCACTCGCAGCACCCGCCGCAGCCGTCCCGCCAGCCGCGCCTACTCCGGCAGCACCAGTCGCAGCCTCCGCAGCCCCCGCCTCAATGATCTCGGCCGCCACGACGGCTCCGACCACGCCCGCGACCGCAGCACCCTTAGCCGCGCGCGAACCGGACTTCTTCTTCCGGCCCGCTCCCGCAGCCCCGGCCGCCTCACCCGCGATGACGGCTCCCGCAGCAGCTCCCGCCACCTCTGCCGCCACGACTTCCTCAGCGGCCTCCGCGGCGACTACTTCTACTTCTTCTGCCTCTTCAACTTCTACTTCCGCAGCCTCCGCGACTTCCGCGGCCACAATCTCGTCGGCCAGCACCGCGCCGGCCACGACCTCGTCTGCGACGATCTCCTCGGCGACCACCTCGCCCGTGGCCAGTTGCATCCACTCCGCGCGCAACGCCGCCGTCAGCACCGCGGCGCGTGGGCGGGCCACGGCCTCGCCGAGTGTCAGCAGCAGCACCTCGGTCAGTGCCTCGGACACACCGAGTACGACCAGGTTCTCCGCGGCCCAGGCTCGGCGGCGCTCCACGAGGTGTCCGGCGAGCAGTTCGAGCTCCGCGGTCACCGCGAATCCGGGCCCGAACTCGGCCTCCAGCGCCGCCGGGCCGATCAGGGACAGCACCGTGAGCCAGGCCAGCGCGTACACGTCCGCGGCGCCGGACAGCTCCGACTCGAGCGTCGCCTCCAGGGCCAGCGAGGCGGCCAGGTCGGCGAGTACGACCTCGTAGCCAGCGCCCTCGGTCGCGGTCAGCAGCACCGAGTGCGCGCTGAGGTGACCGTGTACGAGCTCGAATTCGGCGAGCAGCTCGAGCACCTCGGCCACCTGGGCGAGGGCGGCCAGGATCTCCGCCTGGTCGAGCTCCTCGCGCAGCAGCGCGGCGGCCAGCGTCTCGCCGGCGGACGCCGGGATGGCGCAGTAGCCGACCGAGGCGACAAGGCCCTCGTGTTCGAACTCATACTCGCCGAAGGCGAACACGACGGGCACGGCCGGGTGGTTGATGCGGCGCAGCGCCGCCACCGCCCCGGCGAGCGAGGCGCCCCCCGCGTGCACGCCGTCGGCCGACGCGAACTGGATCCAGACCTCTGTCTCGGACGTGACGTCCAGCGCGGTCCAGTACTCGTATTCGACCCCGGCGACGCGCTCGGCGCCTAGCGAGAAGATGTCGAGGCGATGCACGAGCTGGTATCGCTCGCCGAGTAGCACGCCTTCACTGAGTTCGGATATACCCTCCACCACGCGCGCAGCTTAATGCATCGGATGGGCGGCGCGGGCCGCCCATCCAGATCGTTATACGCGATGAAAGTGCTGATGATCAGCCGGCTGACCCGGCCCTACAGTGCCCTGTCACAGAGCCTGGTGCAGGTCCGCGATCAGATCGTCGAGGTCTTCGATGCCGACCGAGAGTCGGACCAGGTCACCGGGCACCTCGAGCGGGGAGCCGGCCACCGAGGCGTGCGTCATCCGGCCGGGGTGCTCGATCAGTGATTCGACGCCGCCGAGCGACTCGCCGAGCGTGAACAGCCGGGCCCGGTTGCAGACCTCGACCGCGGCGGCCTCGCCGTCGGCGTGCCGGAAGGAGACCATGCCGCCGAAGCCGCGCATCTGCTTGGCCGCGACCTCGTGGCCCGGGTGCCCGGGCAGGCCCGGGTAGTGCACGGCGGTCACCCGCGGGTGCGCGGCGAGGAACCTCGCGACCGCGAGCGCGTTCGCCGACGCGCGCGCGATGCGCACGTCCAGGGTCTTCAGGCCGCGCAGCACCAGCCAGCTCTCAAAGGGCCCGGGTATCGCGCCGCCGTCCGTCCGCCAG
>JAMFSN010000406.1 GCA_026225295.1 Frankia alni | reverse complement strand
TAGATTAAATAAACTAGTATTTCTAGGCCAACGTTTAGGGAGAGTAGTTCAGCCGTTTATTCTATCGTATAACATAGTCTTAGGAACAGTATAGATCTTAGTAGCCTTTTAATGGCTTAGTTTCTTAGATGTTCGGATAGCTTTAATAGCTAAGATAATTTATGCTTTTTAGGTTTAAACTAATATTTGTAGTTATTAAGAAAACGCGTATTAAAGTAAGAGGGTAAGAAATCTAGGAAAAGTGCATAAAGTCTTGATATACGCGAGGTCCTGATAAACCACGTTATATAAATAATTAAAAGAAGATCTATTTCTTTAATTATTTTATACTAATAATACATAGAATAATCTTTAACTACTAAGAAATTCATATAATTAGAACTAATTTAATATCTTTTATAACCTGTCTCTAGAAAAATTAAGACTATTAAGAGAAAGAAGAATTAATAAATAAATATAAGTAATATAATAATAAAGAACTAAAGTATTAAAACTAATCCTTAAGAGGAAGTAAAAGAATAAAAGAATACTAATAAAAAAAAATCCTTTTATATATAAATAGTATAGAACTAATATAAATATAGAATTAGTTTAGTTATATACTTTAATATATTTTATATAACATAGTTAGATACTGAGTTAATCATAATACTAAGTTAATTACTTTTCTTTACTTAACTACTTTTTGACTTTAATATATATTTTCTCTATAATTACTAATAGAAATTTAAACCTAAGAAGCTTGAATTATTCTAGCTATTAAAGCTATTCGAGTATTAAAAAACCTTAGTCGTTACTCTACTATAAAAGCCTATAAGTCCTATATATAATACTATCTAATAAAATAACTAACTAAATACTTTACTCTAAAACTAAAGCTAATTATTATAAATTAACTAGACTTAAAAAAGAAGTAATTATTCGGAATATATTAAATATAAATATAAGAGAGTTTATACTTTAACTATCTAGTATATTAGCTTATTCCTACTTTAACTATAAGAAAATATAATAACTATAAGAAAAAAAATAAGTCTTATAAGAAAGTAAATTACTTTTAATTCTTTTCTAATAATACTTTAACTAATAGTTAATAAGGTTCTAGATAGTTTAATTAGAATATTAAATTATTTTATTAAGGTTACTAGTCTATTTAGTAAGAATAGAGTATTTTAAGTAGTTCTTATTACTACTTAGAAAGAATTTAATATATTATATACTTATATAAAAATAACTAAAAAGACTAATAATACTTAGAATATTAAAATACTTTAGATTCTTATTGTTAAGAGTACTTTCTAGATAATAGCTAGTATAATCTTAGTAATTTAGGTTTTAATAAATATTATTTAAGAGTAAAATACTATATAAGTATAATTCTAGTTATAGTCTTTAGAGTTTTAAAAAGAGATTATAAATAACTTAATAAATCTTAATAATATAAGTTTTTCTCTCTAATAATAGGTTTCTATTTTATTAACTAATAACTAGTAAGAGTCTAATAATAATTAATAGAGCTCTTAAATAGATTAGTTATTATTTAAAAATCCCTAATACTATAAATAAAGATAATATAAATAATACTAATATAGTTTATTAGGACCCTGCGTATATTAGGACCCTGCGCACTAAAAATATATATAAAAAACATCTATATATAACTATATACTTTAATAAGCTTAGGGGTATATAAGCTATAATTTTTAATATAAGTTATTTTATATTAAAATTATAATAAAATGTTAGTTTTAACTTTATATAGCTTATAAGTAGACTAGGCTAATAGAAACTCTAAGACTAGTTACTACTTAGTAAAATACTAATAAAGTATCTATTAGTATTTTAGTATTTATTCTTTTCTCTAGTCTTTTTCAGTTAAGGAATAAGCCTAGATATATAAATTCTAAACCCTATAAAGAAAGGACTATTAAAGAACTTAATAAGTACTTATAAGTATATAATTATATTTTTAACTATAACGTGGTTTATCATTGAGTCACGCATATCATCGAGTCGCGCACTTTTCCCCTACCTACTACCTACTAACTTTAACACGCGTTTTCTTAACTAATAACAAATAGAAATCCAAACTACAGAAGCGCGGATTATCTTAGCTATCGAGGCTATTCGAACATCCAAAAAACTCAGTCGACGCTCTGCTGCAAAGATCTACAGAATCCCTGAAGCTACGTTACGTGACAGAATGGCTGGCAGAACACCCCGTCCCGAAGCTCGACCTAATCGTCATAAGTTGACCGATTTAGAAGAGGACGTACTAATTCGATATATACTTGACCTAGATTCGAGAGGTTTTGCGCCCCGACTAGCTAGTGTGGAAGATATGGCAAATCGTCTTCTGAAATCGCGTGGAAGAGATCCTGTCGGAAAGCTCTGGGCATATCGATTCGTACAACGACGCCCAGAGTTAAAGACGCGTTTTAATCGCGTTTATGATTTCCAAAGGGCCTTGTGCGAAGATCCTGAGCTAATTAGCGCGTGGTTTCGACTGGTGGAGAATATGAGGGCAAAATATAGCGTTTTAGATTGCGATTTCTATAACTTCGACGAGACGGGATTTATGATGGGTGTGATTTGTCCAGTAATAGTCGTAACTCGCGTAGATCGACGTAGCAGAGGCAAGGCAGTTCAGCCAGGCAATCGAGAATGGGCTACAGCGATTGCTTGCATCAATGGCGAAGGTTGGAGTGTTCCTCCATTTTTGGTGGTTCAAGGCAAGAATCATCTCGCGAATTGGTACACTGAGGGCGGCCTCCCGAACGACTGGGTCATCAAACCGACAAGCAATGGATGGACAAACAATGAGACAGGTCTAGAATGGCTCCAACACTTCGACAAGCATACTACTGTTCGGGCAAAGGGTCCATACCGAATGCTGGTCCTTGATGGGCACGAGAGTCACGAATCTGCCGAATTCCAAGAGTACTGCAAGACACACAATATTGTTACTCTTGGGTTACCTCCTCATTCTTCTCATCTGACCCAGCCACTCGATATTGGATGTTTCAGCGTGTTAAAGCGGGCGTACGGTCGCCAGATTGAGACCTTCATTAAGGCTCACATTAACCACATCACGAAGGTCGAGTTCTTTCTGGCCTTCAAAGCAGCGTATTTAGAATCAATGACAGCCCAAAACGCACAAGCTGGGTTCCGCGGAGCTGGCCTAGTGCCTTTTGATCCCCAGGCTGTAATATCAAAGCTTGATGTGAAGTTACGGACTCCGACAC
>JAMFSN010000405.1 GCA_026225295.1 Frankia alni | reverse complement strand
GTCATGATGGGTCTCCGGGGGTGGTGGGCGGGGCGAAGCGCCGCTGGAGCTGGTCGAGGGCAGCCTGGTCCAGGCCGGCCAAGGGGAAGTCGGAAGGGGTGCGGCCGCCCGCGCCGGGGGCGCAGCAGTGCCTGATCAGCTCGTCCAGCGCCTCGACGTAACGCCGCGCCAGCCCCGCGACCGTCGCCTCGTCGTGCACCCGGCTGGAGTACCCCCACGTCATCACCAGGCACCCGTCCCTCACCGCCCCGGTGACCTCGATCAGGTGCGCCCGCCGACCCGTCCGCGTGACCGCCCGCCCCAGCTGCCCGCCCGACAGCCGGAACCGCTGCCCCCCGCCGGGGCCCGAGCCGGGTTCGGGGCCGGGTTCGGGGCCGGGTTCGGGGCCGGGGGCCGAGCCGGGGAGCTGGCCGAGGTAGTTGAAGCTCACCTCCGGGACCGGGTGGCCGGGGGGAGCGCCGCCCGGGGGGTAGCGCAGCAGGCCGTAGCCGATGCCGCGCCGCGGGACCGCCCGCAGGTACTCCTTGGTCCGCAGCAGCACCTCGCCGGGACCGCCCGACCCCGACAGCGCCACCGGGAAGATCGCGGTGAACCACCCCACCGTCCGGGACACGTCGATGCCCGCCCCCGCGTCCTCCCGCCCGTGGCCCTCCAGGTCCACCGTCACCTCCGCCGCCCGCGCCCACCGGGTCAGCGTCACCGCCAGCGCCGCCAGCAGCACGTCGTTGACCTGCGTCTGGTAGGCCCCCGGCACCTCGTGCAGCAGCCGCCCGGTCTGCTCCGCGCCCAGCCCCGCCCGGGCCGCCGCCGCGTCCGCCATCAGGTTCGGCCCGTCGTGGTCACGGGGCACCCGCCCCCGCGGCCGCTCCGCCTCCCGCCAGTACCCCTCCTCGGCCGCCGCCGCCCCGCCCAGCTCCGCCAGCCGCCGCGACCACGCCGGGAACGACGTCGTCTTGGCCCCCAGCACGACCGGCCCGCCCGCCGCGGCCTGCTCGTAGGCCGCCGACAGGTCCTCCGCCACGATCCGCCACGACACCGTGTCCACCGCCAGGTGATGGGCCACCGCCAGCAGCAGCGCCCGCCCCCCGCCCCGGAGCAGCACGAACCGCGCCACCGGCCCCCGCTCCAGGTCCAGGCCCGCGTGCGCCCGCCCCGCCCGCTCCTCCAGCCACCCCGGCCCGTGCCCCGCCTCCTCCACCTCAAGCAGCCCCTCACCGCCCGGCGCCGCTACCCGCCCGGCCCACTGCCCGCCCGCCCGCGCGTACCGCGACCGCAGCATGTCGTGATGCGCCGCCACCGCCGCCAGCGCCACCGCCAGCGCCGCCACGTCCACCTCACCCGACGCCGCCAGCACCGCCGACTGGTTGAAGTGCCACGGCTCCGGCAGCCCCTGCGCGAAGAACCAGACCTGGACCGGCGACAGCGGGAACTCCCCCGTCACCAGCCCCTGCTCGGCGCCGGCGACGCCGCCCTCCCCCGCACTCGCCAGCTCCGCACCCGCCGCCAGCTCCGCGACCGTCTGCCGCTCGAACAGCTGCGCCGCGCTCACGTGAACCCCCAGCGCCCGCGCCCGCGACACCACCTGGATACTGATGATCGAGTCCCCACCCAGCTCGAAGAAGTTATCGTGCACCCCGACTCGCTCCACCCCAAGCACCTGCGCCCACACCCCCGCCAGCGCCCGCTCCACGTCCGTCCGCGGCGCCGCGTACCCCCTCGCCAGGTCCGGGCGCTGCCCGTCCGGGGCCGGCAGCGCCGCCCGGTCCACCTTCCCGTTCGGGGTCAGCGGCAGGCCCGCCAGCTCGGTGAACACCCCCGGCACCATGAACTCCGGCAGCCGCTCCCGCAGGAACTCCCGCAGCTCACCCACCCCTGGGATCCCCGCCCCCGGGTCCGCCGGCACCACCCACGCCGCCAGCCGGGCGCCCTCGCCCGCGGCCCCCGCCGGAGCGCCGACCGTCGCGACCACCGCCTGGGCGATGGCGGAGTGGGACACCAGCACCGCCTCGACCTCGCCCGGCTCGATGCGGAACCCCCGCACCTTGAGCTGCCCGTCGGCGCGGCCCGCGAAGTCCAGCACCCCGCCCGGCAGCCACCGGGCCCGGTCCCCGGTCCGGTACAACCGCCCCCCGTCCCCCGCGAACGGGTCCGCGACGAACCACGCCGCCGTCAGCGCCGGGCGCCCCGCGTACCC
>JAMFSN010000082.1 GCA_026225295.1 Frankia alni | reverse complement strand
GCCGGCCGGCGCGGGTACTCGCGGCGAGCCTCAGCGCGGCCATCGCGCTGACCACGATCCCGTTGTCCGTGTTCACCGCGACCCCCGCCGTGGCCGCCGGCACCGTGCTGTTCAATCAGCCGTTCCAGAACAACACCGCCGACGGAACCGGCTCGGTGGCGGTGCCCGCTCTCGCGCAAGGTGGCACGAATGCGACCTGCCTGACGGCGCGGGGGAACTCGGGCGGCGCCGGCCTGCACAGCTGTCCGTCGTCGAACGACTCCAACGGGTCCGGAACCCTGCGGCTCACCGATACCAACACCTCCCAGACCGGGGGGTTGTTCGGCGCGACCAGCGTGCCGACCTCCCAGGGTCTGGACGTCACGTTCAACGCCTACCAGTACGGGGGCACCCACGCGGACGGCCTCGCCTTCGTGGCCGCCGCCGTCGACCCGGCCGCGCCGACGGCGCCGGCCACCCTCGGGCAAACGGGTGGCGCGCTCGGATACTCCAGCACCAAATCGTTGAACGGCCTGGCCAACGGATACCTGGGCGTCGGGTTCGACGTCTTCGGCAACTACAGCACCACCACGTACGAGGGCACCGGCTGTACCGACCCGGCCTACATCTCCTCGTCCGCGACGGTGCCCGGACAGGTGGTCGTCCGGGGGCCGGGGCGGGGGACGGGGGGCTACTGCGCCATCGCGAGCACCGCCACCACCACCACGTCCCCGGCCTTGGCTCTGCGCTCGAACACCCGCAGCGCGTCGCAGGTTCCGGTCGAGGTAGTGATCAACCCGACCGGATCCTCGATCACCACAGCCTCGGGCGCGGTGACCCCCGCGGGCAGCTACAAGGTCATCTTCACCCCGGTCGGCGGCAGCCCACGCACCCTGACCGGCACCCTGCCGGTCGTGTCGTCGTCCTTGTACCCGTCGTCCAGCTGGACGACGGCCGCCGGGATCCCCAAGCAGCTCGCGTTCGGGTGGGTGGGGTCCACCGGATCGGTGACCGACTTCCACGAGATCGACAGCGCACAGGTCACGACGTTCAACCCGGTGCCGCAGCTGGCGGTGTCGACGACGAGCTACAACGGAGCCGCGCCGGCGCTCGCACTCGGAGGCCCGGTCAACTACACGGTGACGCCCAGCGTCCTACCCGGGGCGGATGAGACGGGGCCGATCTCGGTGACCGAGACGTTGCCGTCGGGCGTGGTGCCAGTCGGCGCGTTCGGCACCGGATGGGTGTGCGGAGCCCCAGCCGGCCAGCTGATCACGTGTACGAACAGCAACGGTCCTTTCACCAGCGGTACGTCGTTGAATCCGGTGAACGTCGTGGCCCTCGTGACCAAATCGACGGTGACGACCGCGCTCATCACGTCGGGGACGACGAGCACCGCCGGCGCGGCGGACGCCAATCCGGGGTCCGCGACGACGACGATCGCTGGCACCCTGCCGACCACGCCGTCGGGGATCACGGTGACCCCGGCCACCGGGACGGTCTCAGGGGGCGGTGCGGTCACGGTCGGCGGCTCGAACATCACGAACGCCACCGCGATCGAGGTCGGGACGACGGCCGAGCAGCAGGCCGGCACCCCGGTCGTGTTGCTGCCCTGCGCGAGCGGGGTGACGGTCGGCTGTTTCTCGGTCAGCGCCGGCAAATTGGTGATCGCGTCGATGCCGTCCCGGCCGACATCCGGGGCGGTGTCGGTGACGGTCCAGACGCTCGGGGTCGCGGCGGCGGCAACGTATACCTATACCTCGACCCCGGCGGCGCCGGTGGCTCCGGTGGCGTCGGCGGGGATTGCCAGTGCGACGGTGTCGTGGGTGGCGCCGGCGGCCAATGGGAGCCCGATCACCGGGTATGTGGTGACGCCGGTGAAGGCAGGGGTGGCGCAGACGCCGGTGTCGTTTGATGCGTCGGTGACGTCGCGGACGTTGACCGGGTTGACGGTGGGGTCGAGCTACACGTTCACGGTGACCGCGGTCAACGCGATCGGGACGGGTCCGGCGAGTCCGGTGTCGAACGCGGTGGTGCCGTATGCGTTGCCGGGTGCTCCGACGATCAGCGCGGTGAGCGCGGGTTCGTCGT
>JAMFSN010000404.1 GCA_026225295.1 Frankia alni | reverse complement strand
GACTCCCGGGGCCGTCGGCGTCCGGTCAGCCGGGATGACGCGCCGCGTATCCGGCAGGCTGTCGAGACGGTGCTCGCCGACCACTCCTACCGGGAGGCCGCTCAGGCGACGGCCGCCCAGACGGCCGAGGCTCCGGCGGTCGGGACGCTGATGGAACAGCTGCTCCAGCGCCAGTAAGCCGGCTATGGGAATCGCTGACGTCGAACCCGGCCGCCAGCCGACGACTACGATTTGACGTGATCGTGCTCGGTCGACACCGTGGCCGGCCTCGTCATCGGTGTCCTGCTCGGGCTCGTGTGCGGCTATCCGGAGGACTGGTTGGAGGAGCTCGTCGTCGTGGTCACGGATGCGCACTTCGCACCCACCTCGCCCGCGTCGGATCCGGTCGAGCAGTCCGAACGCCGGTCCAGGCGGGCCGCGTCCCAGGCCGGGCCACGATGACAACCTCAGCGCCTGAGCTGGCCGGCCCGCGGGTTTTCGACGGCCACAACGACCTGCCCATCGCCTTGCGGTTCCTGCACGGCGGCAGTGTGGAGGACGTCGGCCGGGGCCTTCCGGACCTCGCCACCGACATCCCGCGGCTGCGCGCCGGTCAGGTCGGCGGCCAGTTCTGGTCGGTCTTCGTCCCCACCGGCATCGAGCCCGCGGTCGCGGTCCAGCTCACGTTTGAACAGATCGACCTCGTCCACCGCCTGGTCGACCGGTACCCCGACACGTTCCAGCTGTGCCGGACCGCGCAGGACGCCGAGGCGGCTCGGCGGGCGGGACGGATCGCCTCGCTGCTCGGGGCCGAGGGCGGCCATTCGATCGGTGACTCGCTCGCAGTGCTGCGCATCCTGGCCCGGCTCGGGGTCCGCTACCTGACGCTCACCCACAATGTCGGCCCGGTCTGGGCCCAGTCCTGCACCGAGGACCCTGGCACGCACGGCCTCACCGACTTCGGCCGCACGGTGGTCGCCGAGATGAACCGCCTCGGCATGCTCGTCGACCTCTCCCATACCGCGACCGCCACCATGCACGCCGCTCTCGACGTCTCCCGGGCTCCAGCGATCTTCAGTCACTCCAGCTGCCGGGCCGTCAACGACCACGTCCGCAACGTGGACGACCGGGTGCTCGGCCGCCTCGCCGACGCGGGCGGCGTGCTGATGGTGACGTTCGTGCCGGCGTTCATCTCGCCCCGCTACGCCGAGTGGGAGGCGGCCGAGAACGCGCGTAAGGCCGAGCTGGATCTGGCCAACCCGGTCGCGCTGTTCGAGGCTCGGGGCGCCGGGAGCCCGGCCTGGAAGGATCTTGCGCGCTGGTACGACGGGCACCCGGCGCCGGACGTCGCCCTCGGCGAGGTCGTCGCTCATCTCGAGCACGCCCGCGACCTGATCGGCATCGGCCATCTCGGTCTGGGTGGCGATTACGACGGCGTCCCGGCCATGCCCGTCGCCCTGCGCGACGTGTCGACCTACCCTGCTCTGCTGGGGGCGTTGGGTGACGCGGGCTGGTCCAGATCCGATCTCGAGGCGCTGACGTGGGCCAACACGACCCGCGTGCTCGCCGACGCCGAACGGGTCGCGGCCGCGTTGGTTCAGCAGGACTGACCCGGTGCGGCCCGGCACCGGGCCGGTTCGTCCGCGAGCAGGGCGCACCTCCCGACGGGTTGCCCTTCCGGATCAGGGCTGCTGCCGCTGATGCAGGCGACGATCGCGGCGGTCCCCTTCTACCCGGCCGGCGCCCGCCGCGAGATCATGCGGCAGGCGGCGCGCTTCGCCGGAACCGGAGAGCCGCCGCGATCGCGGTCGGGCACTGGCAGATCGCCGTCCAGAGCGGTGACCGCCGGGCCGTGGCGGAGGCCATCGTCTGGTCGG
>JAMFSN010000081.1 GCA_026225295.1 Frankia alni | reverse complement strand
GACCGGGCCGACCAGCAGACCATCGCCCGGGCCAGTGCCGGTCTGCCCTTCTACCTCAACCTGGCGGTCGACACCTACCAGCAGACCGGTCGCCACAGCACCGATCTGGTCTCCCGGGAAGAGATCCTGGCCCGGTTCCTTGATCATGTAGCCGCCGACGAAATCGCCACCCTGGAGATTCTCAGCCCGGCCCGGCTGTTCGACTACGGCATCTTCCGGGAGCTGGCGGCCGTCTTCCACCTGCCCGCCTATCGGGTGGCGTGGGACTCGCTGACCGCCTACTCGTTCATCTATCCGGCCGCCTCGGGCGTGCGGTTCCACCAGCTGATGGGGGAGGCGCTGCAACGTCGGCTCACGGCGGCGGGCGGCGCGGACATTCACGCGGTGCTGGGCGGCATCTGGGATCGGCGCGCCGACGCGGCGCTGTTGGCGCGGGCCGACCCGGGCATCGGCGCCCGGGCCCTGCGGGAAGCTGCTTTCCACCGGCTGCGCGCCGGCCCGATGGCCGGCGCCGAGCTCCTCGACTACGCCGACCGGGCGTTGAACGCCGGCGGCAACAGCGCGGCCAACGGGATCGCCGACGACCTGGACGCCTTTCTGGTCGGTCAACCGGCCGCCCGCCGGGCCGAGCTCGAGCAGGCGTTGGGGACCCTGCGGGCGGAGGCGGCGGTCCGGCTCGGCGACGCCGCGGCCGCCGTCGCGCTCACCGAGCCGTCGGCGGGAACCGGGGCGTCGACGCTCACCGGTGTGGTCGCCGGGCGGCTGGCGGTGGCCGCCGGCCACGGCCGCCGCATCGCCGGCGACACCACCGCGGCCCTCGAGATCTACGCCCGGGTCTGGGGGAGCGGCACGGGCGCCGCCCAGCTGGCGGCCGGCCTGTGGGCAGCGGACCTCCACATGTGTCAGGGCCGGTTCCGGGAGGCCGAAACGTTGGCCGCGCAGATCGATGTCCGGGCCCCCGACGGTGCCGACGAGCTACGCGGCGACGTCGCCCGGCTCCGTTCGCTGGCCTGCCGCTTCGGGTTCGACTTCGCGGCCGCGGGCCGGCACCTGGACGAGGCGGCGGCGCACTACACCGTGGCCGACAGCGTCATCGGGCTGGCCAATATCGCGACCAACCGGGCCGAGCTGCTGGCCATCACCGACCCGGCCGCCGCGCTCGGCGAAGCCCGCCGGGCCATCGAGGTGCAGCGCGAGGTCGGCGCCCACCACGAACTGGGCAAGGCCTACACCGCGCTGGCCATGGCGCAGATCCGCCTGCATCAGCTCACCGAGGCGACCACCACCCTGCGGTCGGCGTTCGACGAACTCGACCGGGCCGGCTACCGGTCCGGTCGGGCCCGGGCCGAGATCTACCAGGCCCTGGTGTTCGCCCGCCTCGGGTTTCTCGACGACGCCCAGGTCACGTTGGGGCACGCGGTCGCGGAACTGGAGGCCGCCGACGTGTACCCCACGTTGATCCTCTGCGCCGACCGCGCGCTCGAGATCCTCGGGCTCGACCGTCGCGCGGTCGAACCCGCCGCGAACCGGGCCCGGCGGGCGTTGCAGCCGCTCACCTCCACCGATGACCTCGCCAGCCGGATCGACGCCTACGTCACCGAGCTGCTCGCGGACGCCTGGCATCCCGCCGACCTGTTCCGGGAAGCCGCGGGTCGCGCCGATGCCGAGTCCGGTTTCTACCACCACAACCTCCGCGTCGACCCGCCGTCCGGTCCGGTGATCGTCCGCATCCCGATTCCGGCCAGTGACGCGATGGACCTGACGATCTGGCCGGAGCCCGCGGTGCTGCGCGCCCTGCGCGGGCACGTCCGCCACGCGCCGGCGTTGCTGTACGCCCAGGAACATCCCCGGTACCAGATTCACGGCTACCTGCCCGGCGCCCTACTGGACGACGTCGCGCCCCGCGGGGTCGCGGTCCCCGGCCACGTCATCGACGACATCCTCGCGCTGTTCGGCGAACTCGGCCGGGTCCCGCGGAGCCGGATACCAGCCCCGCCGGCCGGCTGGCCCGCGGACGGCGACCCGGTGGGTTTCGCGCGGCGGCTGGCCGCGGTGACCATCGACGTGCATCGACGGTTCGCGCCCGAGTTCGGCGCCCTGTTCACGAGCCTGAAAATGCCCGCCGATCCGTTCGCGCGGATCGACGCCGGCTGGGCCGGCCTGCATTCCCGACCGTTCCGCCTGCTGCACACGGATATCCACCGCAAGAACATGATCGTCGCCGATGGCGGGACGTACTTTCTCGACTGGGAACTCGCGCTCTACGGCGATCCCGTTTACGACCTCGCGGTCCATCTCCACAAGATGGCCTATCGGCCGGACGAGACCGACCGGCTGCTGGCCGGGTGGGAGCGGGTCGTGACCGGCCCGGCCGCCGACCACTGGCGGTCCGACCTGGCCGTCTACCTCGCCCACGAGCGGGTGAAGTCAGCGATCGTCGACACCGTCCGCTACACCAAACTGCTCAGCCAGGGCACCCTGGACGATCAGCAGCGGGGTGAACTCATCCGGAAGCTCGTCGACAAGCTGAACGCGGCGTACGACGTGTGGCGGGTCCGCCACGTCGCGGAGCCCGCGGCGGTCTCGGCCGTCGTCAGCCGACGGCGCTGACGTCCCTACGGGGCCGGCCGGCCGGAACCGGGCCGGCCGGCCGGAACCGTAGGGTCAGTCGACGAACGCCGGGAGCCGGTCGGCGGTCGGTCGCCACTCGTCGGTGATGGCGGTGGCCGGCGGCCCGGCCCCCTCCACCCGGGGATAGCGCGGCACGCTGCGGAAATAGCTGATCCGCCAGCCTCGAGGGGTAGGGACGAGGATGCCGAGGTAGTCACCGTTGGTGGTCGTCCCGTCCGAGCGCAGCGCGATGTACCGGCTGTGGGTGCGGACCGGGCCGTCCGGATCGGTCAGGATGACCGTGTTCACCGTCTGGTGGTCCGGGCCGTCCGGGCGGCGCTGGCTGAACAGTTCCCGTACCGCCGCGAGGCCGTGCAGGGTGACGCCTTCGCCGTACCCGAGCGCGACCTCGACGTCCTCGGTGAAGACCAGGTCGAGGGCGTTCACCTCGACGTCGTCGTACACGTGGGCGACCAGCGCGACCGTCTGGTGGATTTCCGCGACGTCGGCCGCGGTCAGCTTCCGGCTCATGCCGGGATGGCGCCGAGTTGGCGCAGGATCGTGAACCGGTCCGGGGTGACGACGTAGTCGACGACCTTGCCGTCCCGGAAGGTGATCAGGCTGATGCTGGTGCCGTCGATGGTGTTGCCGGTCGCCGGGATGCCCCAGACGGTGCCCGTGTGGGCGCCCTGGAGCCGCCAGAACACCACGACCCGGTCGTCCTCGGCGACCAGATCGGTGACGGTCGCCCGCAGGTCGCTGACGTTCTCGTGCAGTTCCTGGACGTGGGCGGCGAAGGAGTCGCGGCCGAAGGTGCCGCTCAGCCCGGTCCGGGTGGCGTCGTCGGTGAGCAGCTCGTCCAGCAGGTCGAGCTGACCGCCGGTGACGACCTCGTCGAACAGACGCCGGGCGACGTCCTTGTTGGCCTCGACGTCATGGGTGGTGGTGGTCATTGCTGGTCTCCGTTCGTGGTGGGACTGGTCGGGTGCGGCCCGCTCACGGGCGTGGCGGTCGCGGGCGGGACAGCTGCGGGCCGGGCGGTCGCGGGGGCGTCACTGCATGGGCTCGCCGTCGTAGGTGGGCGGCAGCAGGAAGCCGTTGCTCGCGCTCAGCCCGCCGTCGCTCGGGATGACGACGCCGGTCAGGTAGGAGGACTCGGGTGTGGCCAGGAACCAGATCACCTGAGCCTGCTCGCGCGGGTCGGCCCAGCGCCCCAGCGGGATCCGGCGGGTGATGTTCCCGGCCAGGCGGGGGTCCAGCCGGACCGGCGCCGTGCGGGGGGTGCTGGTGATTCCCGGGGCGATCGCGTTGATCCGGATGCCCTGGTAGCCGTAGTCGAGCGCGGAGGCCCGGACCAGGTTGATCGCGGCTGCCTTGGTGGCGTTGTAGGCCCAGGTGTAAGGGTCGCCGCGCAGTCCGGCGCCGGACGCGGTGACGACGATCGCCCCGCCGCCGGCGGCCCGCAGCGCGGGGGCGGCGGCGCGGATGCCGAGCGCCGCGCCGCGCACGTTGACGGCGTGGATGCGGTCGAGCTGCTCCATCGCCCCGGGCGCCTCGATGGGGGGCGCGCCACCGATACCGGCGTTGAGGACCGCCGCGTCGAGGCGTTCGAACTGTTCGACGGCGATCCGGACGGCCTCGGTGTTCGTCGCCTCGGTCGAGACGTCCCCGACCAGGGTCACGACGTTCTTGACGCCGTCGAGGGTGGCGAGGGTGTCGGGGTCGGTGTCGACCGCCACCACTCCGTACCCCCGTTCGGAGAACAACTCGACCGTCGCCCGACCGATGCCGGCCGCGGCCCCCGTCACGATCACTGCTGGAGTTACCACGCTGTCTTCCTCCTGGCTGGTGCGCTCGGCGCCGGCGGCGCCGATGGTCTGGTCGGTCCTCAGGCGAGCGACGCGAGCCACGTGGCTACCGCGGCGGCGGTGGTCGGGGCGTCGTCCTCGAGGATCGTGAAATGGTCACCGGGCACGTCGACCACGTCGTGGGGGAGAGGCCAGTAGGCCCGCCAGTCGGGGCCGTCCGCCCGGTCGTCCGCCGTGCTGGGCAGCGGGCTGCTGGGTACCGGGCTGTTGGGTACCGGGCTGTTGGGTACCGGGCTGTTGGGTACCGGGCTGTTGGGTACCGGGGTGCCCGGCAGCGGGGTCCGGGCCCGGATGAGCAGCGTGCGCGCGGACACCTTCTCCGGCTGCCAGTCGGCGAAGATCCGGTTGTAGGTCCCCATCGTCGACAGCCGGGTGTCCAGCGTCGACAGGTCGAACCGGTCGAGGCGTTCGACCAGCGCGGTCAGCATCGCGGCGTTCCACCACTGCATCCCCGGCTGGGACGGGGTGTCGATGGGGTAGGAATCGACCAGGACCAGCCCGGCTGGGAAGATCCCCTCCGCTTCCAGGCCGGCTACCACGGAGTTCGCGACGCAGCCCCCCATGGACCGTCCGAGGAGCACGAACGGTTCGTCCGTGGCGGTGGCCTTCACCGATTCCACGTGCATCGCGATCAGCGTGGCGCTCGCATCGGGCAGGACGTCGCCTTCCGGCAGGCCGGGGGCGGGCACGACCCGCACGTCGCGTTCGCCGCGGAACAGGCCGCCGAACCGCGCGTACTCGTGGGGTCCGGACAGCGCGGACAGCGCCGGGAAGCAGATGATGCGCGGCCCGGCCGCCCCCGTGGCCAGGGTGAGGGTGGCCGGCGTGTGGTCGCGCCGGGCCGCTTCGTCGAAGGTCGACCGCAGGTGCGACGTCACCACCAGCAGACCGGCGGCCGCGTCGAACTGGCCCGCCGCGAACAGGCGGCGGTAGAGCCCGGCCAGCCCGCCGCCGTCCGGCGCGCGGCCCGCGGCCCCGGTGGCCCGGCCCCCCGGCGACCCGCCGTCCGCCGCGCCGCGGGTCGCGGTCGGGTCGGCGTCGAGGTTCTCCCCGACGAACCCGGCGATGGCCGTCGGCGTCGGGAAATCGAAGGTCAGGGTGGCCGGCAGCCGCAGCCCGGTAACGGCCTCCAGCCGGTTGCGCAACTCGACCGCGGTCAACGAGTCCAGGCCCAGCTCCACGAAGGCGCCGTCGGCCGCCACGGGGTCCGAATCCGCGTAACCGAGGACTCCGGCGGCCTCGTCCCGCACGAGATCGACGAGGGCGGCGGCCCGGTCGGGTCCGGACAGACCGGCCAGGCGGGTGGCGCCGGCCGGCCCGCGACCGGACGCCGGGGCGGCCCGCCGGGCCGGGCGGACGAGCCCGCGCACCAGGGCGGGAACCCCGGCCGTCGCGGACCGGGCCCGGATGGCGGCCAGGTCGAGCGGGGCCGGTACCAGCAGCGCGCGGCCCGACGATGCGGCCACCGCCCGGGCCGCGTCGAACAGCTCGAGGCCGGCCGGGTCGGACAGGGAACCCAGGCCGGCCCGGGCGATGCGCTCCCGGTCGGCCCTGGTCAGGTGGGCGGTCACCCCGCTGTCGCTCGACCACTGCCCCCACGCGAGTGCCAGGCCGGGCCGGTCGAGGGACCGCCGGTGGGCGGCCAGCGCGTCCAGGGCGCTGTTGGCGGCGGTGTAGGCGGCCTGCCCGACCCCGCCGGTCAGGCCGGCGAAGGACGAGAACAGCACGAAGGCCGCCAGCGGCTCGTCCCGGGTGAGGTCGTGCAGGTGCCAGGCGCCGTCGAGCTTGGGACGCAGCACCGCGTCCAGGCGCCCGCCGGTCAGCGTGCCCAGCAGGTCGTCGTCCACGACCCCGGCGGCGTGGATCACCGCGGTGAGCGGATGGTCGGCCGGTACCGCCGTCAGGACGGCGGCCAGCGCGCTCCGGTCGGCCGCGTCGACGGCGGCCACCGTGACCGTGGCGCCCAGGCTGGTCAGTTCGTCGCGCAACGCGGCGGCGCCGGGCGCCCCCGGTCCGGTCCGGCTGGTCAGCAGGAGGTGGCGGGCGCCCAGGGTGACGACCAGGTGCCGGGCGAGCAGTGCGCCCAGCGTGCCGGTGCCCCCGGTGACGAGGACCGTGCCGGCCGGGTCCAGCGGGGGCGGCGGACCGTCCGGCGCGACCCGGGTGAGCCGGGGCACGAAGGCCTGGCCCCGCCGGACCGCGACCTGGGGCTCGTCGCGGGCGTCCGCCGCCGCGAGGGCGGCCGGCCATCCGTCGACCGAGGTGGGATCGTCGTCCAGGTCGAGCAGGACGATCCGCCCCGGATGTTCGGCCTGGGCCGAGCGGACCAGTCCCCAGCCGGCGGCGGCCCGCAGGTCGGTGGGACCGTCCCCGGCGCCCGGTTCCCCGGCCAGGGCGACCGCGTTACGGGTGACGATCACCAGCTTGACCCCGTCGAGGCGGGCCGGACCGGTGGCGGCCTGGACGAGGGCGAGCACCCGGCGCGCGGTCGCGTGCGCCGCGGCCAGCGGATCGGCGTCCGCCGGCCCGGCTGGTTCGGCCACCGCGGCTGGTTCGGCCGGCTCGGCGCCGCCGGAGGCGAAGACCGCCGCGGGCCGCGGTTCGCCGACCTCGATCGCCGCTCCGAGGTCGGCCAGGTCGGCGAATACCCGGGTGTCGGCGCGGGCCCGCCGGACCAGGTCCGTCAGGTACGGGTCGGTGCCGACAACGACCCAGCCGCCGCTGTCGGGGGCACCCGGCGCGGACGGCGACACCGTGGGCAGGGCGGTCCAGTCGACGCCGAACAAGGCGTCGCCGTGGGCGTCGCGGGCGGCGCCGCCCGCGGCGCTGAGCTGCTCGGCGGACACCAACCGGCCGACCAGGGAGTCGATCGACAGGACGGGGGCCCCGGTGTCGTCGGCGGCCTGGAGCGACAACCGTTCGGGGCCGGTGGCGGCCAGCCGGACCCGCAGCGACGCGGCGCCGGCGGTGTGCAGCCGGACACCCGTCCAGGCGAAGGGAAGCTGCACCTGGCCCGGTGGCGCCGTCCGCAGCCCTTCGTGGGCGGTGAGGTGGACGGCGGCGTCCAGGAGCGCCGGGTGCAGCCCGAACCGCCCGGCGTCCGCCCGGGCGACCTCGGGCAACGCCACCTCGGCGAAGAACTCGTCGCCGTCGGCCGACCGCCGGCGCCAGGCGGCCCGCAACCCCCGGAACGTCGGGCCGTAGGCCAGCCCGGCGGCCCGGAGGTCGTCGTAGAGGCCGTCGGTGGCGACCGCTTCGGCCCCTGCCGGCGGCCAGTCCGCCAGCGCCGGCGCGCCACCCGCCCCGACCCTGTCGGCCGGCCGGCCCCCGTCGCTCGGCCGGGCCCCGGTACCGACGGTGAGGTGTCCGCTGACGTGGCGGGTCCAGCCGGCCCCCGGCCGCGGCTCGGCGGCCGGTCCGGCCGCCGACGGCTGGGAGTGCACGGCGATCGCGCGTCGGCCGGCGTCGTCGACCCCGCCCAGAATGACCTGGATCTGGACCGCGGAGCGGTCCGGGAACACCAGCGGTGCCTCGGCGATCAGCTCGTCGATGGTGTCGTAACCGACCTCGTCGCCGGCCCGCAGCGCCAGTTCCAGGAACACCGTGCCGGGCACGATGACCGAGCCCAGCACCGCGTGGTCGGCGAGCCAGGGATGACTGCGCGGTGACAGCCGACCGGTCAGGACGGTCTGGTCGCCGTCGGGCGCGGCCACCGCCGCGCCGAGCAGCGGATGGGCGACCGGGCTCAGGCCGAGGGCGGCCGGGTCGCTGCGGGGCGCGGCCGGCGCGAGCCAGTACCGGTGGCCCTGGAACGGATAGGTGGGCAGGGCGACCCGCCGGGAACGCCGGCCGGCCAGGACCGCGGTCCAGTCGACGGGAATGCCGTCCGCCCAGGCCTGCCCGAGCGCGGTGAGCAGGGTGACCGGCTCGGGGCGGTCCGGACGGATCACCGCGGTCGCCGTGACCGCCCGCCCGCTCAGGATCTCCAGGGTGGCACCGGCCAGGACCGGGGCCGGGCCCAGTTCGACGAACGTGGTGACCCCGGCGTCGTGCAGGGTCGTCACCCCGCGGTGGTAGTCGACCGTGTTCCGGATGTGCCGGGCCCAGTAGCCGGGGTCGGTCAGGGCATCGGTCTCGACCTGACCGGTGAGGGTCGACACGACCGGGATGCGCGGCTGCGCGTAGCTCAGGGTGGAGGCGACCTGAAGGAACCCGGCCAGGACGAGATCGAGGTGGGGGGAGTGGAAGGCGTGGCTGACCCGGAGCTGTTTCGTCCGGCAACCGTGCTCGGCGAAATGCTCGGCGACGCGGGTGGCCGCGTCCGCGTCACCGGACACGACGACCGACGACGGTCCGTTCACCGCGGCGATGTCGAGCCCGGGATGGCCGTCCAACGCGGCCCGCAGTTCCTGCTCGGTGGTCTGGATGGAGATCATGGCCCCGCCGCGCGGAGCGGAGTCGATGAGGCGGGCGCGGGCGGCGACGAGGGTGGCGGCGTCGGTCAGGGTCAGGACGTCGGCGGCGTGGGCGGCGGTCAGTTCGCCGATGGAGTGGCCGGCCAGGTAGTCGGGTCGTAGGCCCCAGGTGGTGACGAGGCGGTAGAGGGCGGTTTCGAGGGCGAACAGGGCG
>JAMFSN010000013.1 GCA_026225295.1 Frankia alni | reverse complement strand
TGAAGTAGCGGGCCAGGGTCGCGGGATCGAAGACCTCCCAGCGGGCGGCCCGACGGGCCACGGCGTCGACGTCCGCGAGGGCCATGTCGAGGCTGGTCCGGAAGGCCCGGTGCACCTCTTTGACGGCGCCCGGGTCGCGTTCGGCGAAGTCGCGCCGCGCCGCCCAGACCGCGAACACCATCGGCTGCCCGGACCAGGCCCGCCACTGCTCGCTGAGGTCGATCACGGTCAGCGGGTGGGTGGGGCCGGCCTGCTCCGCCTCGTAGGTGGCGCGCAGAGCGGCATCCCCGATGAGCACCGCCGCATCGGCCTCGCGCAACATCATCGGCAGGTCGGGCGGCATGGTCGTGTAGGTCGGCCGCAGCCCGTCGCGATCTTCGAGCAGCATCCGGGCCAGCAGCACCGACGTACGGGACGTCGCACCCAGGGCCACCGAGCGGATCTGGTCGGGCGGCACCGCGCTGACCATGTTCACCGACAGCACCGGACCGTCCGCCCCGACCGCGAGATCGGGCAGCACGACCAGGTCCGCCGCGTGCCGCAGGTACTCGACGACGCTGATCGGACCGATGTCGAGAGCACCCGCCACCAGCGCCTCGTTGAGCAGGTCCGGGGTCGCTTTGGTCAACTCGACATCGAGCAGGGCCCCCGAGTGGACCAGGCCCCAGTACAGCGGCAGGCAATTGAGGAACTGGATGTGGCCGACGCGCGGTTTGGCCGGCGCGTCGCCGGTGGACATCGTCATTGAGGTCACCCGTTCACGCTACGACCGTCCCTCAACGCTGCCTATGACTGTCTCGTCACCCTGACCGGTAGCCGCCGGTCAATCCCGCCACCGTCCCACGTCACCCGGCTTCGGGACCGGGTGACGCGGAGCGGGTCGTCGTCGACGCTCAGCCCACCGGTTCGGGGGTGGGGACCGGTGCGGCCGGGTGCTCGGACCCGTCGTCGGCGCCCGCTTCGGGGTCGGAGACCCCCGCCGGAGTCGGGACGCTTCGAGGCAGGAACAGCGCCACGACCAGGCCCGCCGCGCTGAGGCCGACGATCCACCAGAACGTCTCGCCGAAGGCGTGGCCGATCGAGTTCGCGACCGACTCCGGCAGCTTCCGGCCCTGGGCGGCACCGAGGCCGCCGGCCCCGGCCACGCCCGGCACGCGATGGGCGATGCCCCGCTGGAGCACGACCGCGACCAGCGCGGTGGCGATGGAACCCCCGACCCGCTGCAGGATGTTGATCGTGGTCGTCGCGCGGGGCACCGCCGCCGCATCCAACGACTGGTACGCCGCACCCATCGCCGGCATCATCGTCGCGCCCAGCCCGAGCCCCCGGACAAACAGGGTCAGGACGAGCAGGATCTCGCTCGTATGCGCGTCAACCTGGGTGCACAGCAGCGTCCCGACCAACATGAGGAACATGCCGACCGGCACGACGTAACCGGCTCCCCGACGGTCGGTGATGCGCCCCGCGATCGGCATGGCCACCATCGCGCCGAGACCTTGCGGAGCCAGCAGCAGCCCGGCAACCAGCGCGGTCTGGCCCCGCACGATCTGGTAGTAGAGCGGGAACAGGAACATCGCGCCGAAGAGCAGCGCGCCGATGATGAAGGTCGTGATACTGGCGAGGGTGAACGTGCGGTCGGAGAACAGGCGCAGATCCAGCAGGGCACCCGAGCGGCGCAGCGCGTGGACCACGAATCCGCACAGCAGCACCACGCCGACGACCAGGCCGATCTGGACCTTCGCGGCCCCGAAACCGCCGCCGTTGCCCGCTTCGGACAGACCGTAGACCAGGGCCGCGAGACCGGGCGAGATCAGCAGGAAGCCGGGCACGTCCAGCTTGTGGTGGGCGGACCCGCGATCATCGCGGGGCAGGACCCGCCAGGACGCGATCAGCGCGATCACACCGATCGGGATGTTCACGAAGAAGATCCAGCGCCAGCTCAGATTGTCGACGAGCAGACCACCGACGACCGGCCCGAGCACCGGTGCCACGAGCGCGGGGATCCCGATGAAACTCATGACCCGACCCATCCGCTGGGGCCCGGCCGCCCGGGCCAGCAGCGTCATGCAGATCGGCATGATCATGCCGCCCCCGAGACCCTGCAGGATGCGGAAGAAGATCAGGCTGCCCGCCGACCACGCCGTCCCGCACAGGGCGCTTCCGACCAGGAAGAGGACCAGCGAGATGTTCCACATCCGCGTTGCGCCGAAGCGCTCCACCGACCAGCCGGTGAGCGGGATGACGACGGCCAGCGCGAGCAGGTAGCCGGTGGTGACCCACGAGATCGTCGACAACGACGTGTGGAAGTCACGGCCGAGGGTGTCGATGGCCACCGCGACGATCGTCGTGTCGAGGATCGCCATGATGGCACCGAGAGTCACGGTGAGCGCCAGGCGCTTCAGTGCGGGGTCGAACCCCGCATCGGCGGTGACCGGCGCCGAGGCTGCTTGATCGGGCACGGCATTACCCCTTGCTTTCCGGATGGACCAGACCGCTGGCCCGGACGTACGCGTTGCCGACGGTGACACCCGGTAGGGCCACGCGAAGGACGTACCTGACGTCGAAAAGCATCCGGCAAACGTTGAGGCCTGTCAAACATATATTGGTCCCAACTAAACCCTTACCTGAACGGTCCGTAACCGGTACCCTCGAGGCATGGTTGAGCCTGCGGCCACCGAGGCGTGGCGGGCGATGCAGGCACTGTTGTTGACGGGCGAGGCGCACAACCGCCTCCACGAGGTCTGCCAGCGCGTTGATCTCACTCCGGCCGCGGTGAAGGCGTTGCTGGTGCTTTCGGGCGGGCCCCGCCCGATGCGCGATCTGGTCAGTACTTTTCGCTGCGATCCGTCGTATATGACGAGCATTGTTGATGTGTTGGAACGTCGCGGGGTGGCCCTTCGGGAACCCCATCCCACCGATCGTCGCGCGAAGACGGTCACCGTCACTGACGAGGGACAGGAAGTCGTCCGGCGGGTCCAGGAGATCATGTCGGTGCCACCGTCGTCGTTCGGGGTGCTGACCGACGCCGAACAGCGAATCCTGCTGGAGCTGCTGACCCGGCTGACCGACGCCGAACCCGGAATTCCGGCGGTCATGCGGCCCCGGCCGAGCGCCGCGTCGCCAACCGGCTGAGCCGCCGCCGTCGGGTCGCCTCCGCTACCGCTCCCGACGACGCTCGATCGCGCGCACCACGGCCTGCCGCTGGCGGATCGCCAGTGGGTAGGCCAACAGCCCGCTGACCACCAGCGACAGGAAGAACTCGAGAACGACACCGCCGACGTCGAGCAGCACGAAAACGGCCAGCGTGCCGACGAACAGCACGATCCGCAGCGTCATGTAGCGCACGTACACGGCCCGCAGGGGCCGGTCATCGCGGGCCTGACCGCCGCCGGCGATCATGGCTTCCGCTTGCGGCGGGGCGGCACCCAGCCGAGCCGGAGCAGGAGCGAGGGGTAGAACCCGAGGCACACGAACATCACGAGCAGGCCGAGCAGACCGGCCGGTCCGATCGCCAGCCCCAGCGCGTGCAGGACGACATACACGGCCATGCCCGGTACCAGGATGAACCCGAAGGCCAGCGCCGAGACCGAACCGAGCCCGGCGCTGCCCGGCGGCCGGCCGGGACGCCCGATCGGCGCGCGGGCCGACGGCCCGGGCGGCCCATCCGACGAGGCCGCTGGGACCCCTGGGACCCCTGGGGCCCTTGAGGACGACAGGGACGACGCGGCCGACGGGGCCGACGGGCCGGTCAGCGGCGTGGGGGAGATCGAGTCCGCGGCCACCGCCTACGCCCCGATCGGCTGGGGCGAGTCCCGCCGGGCCGGATCCGGACCGTCGTAGGTCCGCAGCGTCCGGTACCGGGTGTCCCGCTCCACCGGGGTGAAGCCGGCGTCGCGGATCAGGTCGAGCAGATCGTCACGGCCCATCGTGTGGGGGGTGCCGAAACCGTCCGCGTCGTGGGTGATCTTGTATTCGACCACCGACCCGTCCAGGTCGTCGGCGCCGAAGTTCAAGGACAGCTGGGCGGTGGTCAGTCCGTGCATGACCCAGAAGCACTTGACGTGGTCGATGTTGTCGAACAGCAGGCGGGAAACCGCGAACGTCTTGAGCGCCTCCGCGCCGGTCGCCATCGGCTGGTTCATGAGCCGGTTGCGCGGGTCACCGACCGCGTCGTGCTGGAACCGCAGCGGAATGAAGACCACGAACCCGCCGGTCTCGTCCTGCAGCTCCCGCAGCCGCAACACGTGGTCGACCCGGTGGCGGGGCTCCTCGATGTGCCCGTAGAGCATGGTCGCCGGCGTGCGCAGCCCCTTGGCGTGCGCGAGGCGGTGGATCCGCGACCAGTCTTCCCAATGGGTGTTGTGGTCGACGATCTTCTGCCGGACCTCCCAGTCGAAGATCTCGGCGCCGCCGCCGGTCAGCGACTCCAGGCCGGCATCGATCAGTTCGTCGAGGATCTCGTCGGCCGGCAGGCCGCTGATCTTCTCGAACCAGTGGATCTCCGTCGCCGTGAAGGCCTTGAGCGCCACTCCGGGCAACGCCTTCTGCAGTTCCCGCAGCGAACGCGGGTAGTACCGCCACGGCAGCGTGGGATGCAGCCCGTTGACGATATGGAGCTCGGTGATCCCCGCCGGCTCCATCTCCTTGGCCAGCTTGACGGCCTCTTCGATCCGCATCGTGTACGCGTCGGCCTCGCCCGGCTTGCGCTGGAACGAGCAGTAGGCGCAGGACGCCGAGCAGACATTGGTGAGGTTCAGATGGCGGTTGACGTTGAAGAACGTCCGCTCACCGTTCTTCCGCACCCGCACCGAATGGGCCAGACCGCCCAGCCACGCGAGGTCGTCGGAGGCGTACAGGGCCTCGCCGTCCTCCCGCGACAGCCGGTCCCCGGCCGCGACCTTGGCTTCGATCTCCCGCTTCAGCCCGACGTCCATGGGTCGAGCGTAACCGGCGCGGGAACAGGACCGGGGTGGTCGAGCACCGTGGGCGTCGTCACCCGGTCCGCGCCCGACGGGCGCCGCCCAGCTCACCGGTCCAGCGGCGGAACAACTCGTGCGGCACACCGGCCGCATCCAGAATCCGGCCGGCCACGAAATCGATCAGCGCGCGGGCGTCGGTCGCGCCAGCGTAGAACCCGGGGCTGGCCACCGCGACCACCGCGCCGGCGTCGTGCAGCGCCAGCATGTGGACGAGGGCCGAGCGGGGCAGCGGCATCTCCCGGGGGACGACGATGAGCGGCCGGCGCTCCTTCAAGGTGACGTCGGCCGCGCGTTGGAGCAGGTCTTTCGACAGGCCGAGCGCGATCCCGGCCACGGACGCCGTGCTGGCCGGAACCACGATCATTCCGTGGGTCGGGTAGGAGCCGCTACTCGGTCCGGCGGCCAGATCGCCGGGCGCCCAGTGCCGCACCTGGTCGAGCCAGCCGGCCGGCCGGCCCTGGTCGTCCGCCACGCCATGTTCAGGCGGGAGACCCTGGCCGTCGGACCGCCCTTGGCCGTCGGTCAACCATTCGGCCAGTGACTCGACCCAGGCGCTGTCCCGCCAGGCGACCCCGGTCTCGTCGAGGATCGTGAGCCGGGCGGCCCGGGACACCACGAGATCAACCGGTAGGCCGGCGCCCAGCAGCCCGCGCAGCACGGCGGCGGCGTACGGGGTGCCGCTCGCCCCACTCACCCCGACCACCCAGGGACGACGCTCGCGGGCCGGGTCCGGCGGATGGTCGTTCGTCACGCCACCAGGCCGCGGTTGATCAGGTCGACCAGCGCGAACAGGAACAAGGCGATCCCCACGAACCCGTTGGCGGTCAGAAAGGCCCGGTTGACCCGCGACAGGTCGTCCGTCTTCACGATCGCGTGCTCGTAGCAGAAGGCCGCGGCCGTCAGCGCCAGCCCGGTCCACCACCAGACGCCGAAGTTCTCCAGCAGGCCGAACAGTACGAACAGGCCGAACGTGACCACGTGGGTGACGGTCGACGCGGCCAACGCCGCGCGGATCCCGAACCGGGCCGGGACCGAGCGCACGCCGATCGCCCGGTCGACCTCGGCGTCCTGGCAGGCGTAGATCATGTCGAAACCGCCGATCCAGAGACCGACCGCCAGGCCCAGCACGACGGCCGCCCACGACCAGTGCCCGGTCACCGCGACCCAGGCCCCGACCGGGGCGACCGCCTGGGCGAAGGCCAGCACCGCGTGCGGGAAGTCGGTGAACCGCTTCGCGTACGGATAGATCACCAACGGCAGGGCGGCCACCGGGGCGAGGGCCAGGCACAGCCACGACAGCGAGGCGGCGGTGACGAAGAAGACACCCAGGGCCACCAGCGCGCCGACGACCGCCGTGCGCACGGCGACGGTTCCGGTGACCAGTTCCCGCCCGGCGGTCCGCGGATTGTGGGCGTCGAGTTCGCGGTCGATGACCCGGTTGGCCGCCATCGCGAAGGTCCGGGCGGCCACCATCGCGATGGTGATGAGCACCAGGTCCAGCCAGTGGACCGACCGGCTGAGGTCGTAACCCGCGGCCAGCGCGGCCACGTAGGCGAAGGGCAGGGCGAACACGGAGTGCTCGATCACGACCAGCCGCAGGAACGCCCTGACGCGGCCGGCGGAGGGGGCCGGCGGGACCGACCGTCCGGACGGCTCCACCGCGGCTGTGCTCACTGGCCACCCCCCACCATGCCGACGAGCCTAATCCGCGGTCCGGAGGTCATCGGGGGAAGTACTCACGCCACCGGTTGGTGACCCGGTCCCGGACGGCCGCGTCCATCACGATCTCCTCGGGCCAGCCGCCGGCCCGGTGGTAGCCCTCGGTCGGCAGCTTGCGGGTCGCGTCGATGCCGACCTTGCCCCCGAAGAACTGCTCGTAGGAGGCGTGGTCGAGGTGATCCACCGGGCCGACGGTGGTCAGCAGGTCGTGGGAGTAGTCGACGTTGCCGAGCGCCCGCCAGGCCACTTCGGAGTAGTCGTGCACGTCGCAGTCGGCGTCGACGACCACGATCAGCTTCGACAGGGAGAGCAGGCCGGCCCCCCAGATCGCGTTCATGACCTTCTGCGCGTGCTTCGGAAAGCTCTTCTGGATGGAGACGATCGCGCAGTTGTGGAAGACGCCCTCGACCGGCAGGTCGTAGTCGACGATCTCGGGCACGGTCATCCGGATCAGCGGAAGGAAGATCCGTTCGGTGGCCTTGCCCATCGGGCCGTCCTCCTGGGGCGGCCGCCCGACGACGATCGACTGGAAGACGGGGTCCCGCTGCATCGTCATCACGTCGACCTGCAGGGCCGGGAACGGCTCGATGGGCGTGTAGAAGCCGGTGTGATCACCGAACGGCCCTTCCGGGCGCCGCTCCCCCGGCTGGAGCCACCCCTCCAGCACGACCTGGGCGTTGGCGGGGACCTGGAGCGGGACGGTCAGACAGTCGACCAGCTCGACCCGTTCGCGCCGCAGGAAGCCGGCGAACAGGTACTCGTCGATCTCGGCCGGCAACGGCGCGGACGCCGAGTAGGTGACCGCCGGGTCGCAGCCGAAGGCGATCGCCACCGGGAGGCGCTCGCCGCGCCGCTCGGCCACCGCGTGGTGGGCGTTGGAATCCTTGTGGATCTGCCAGTGCATGCCGACCGTTCGCGCGTCGTGGCGCTGGAGGCGGTACATGCCCAGGTTGCGGGCGCCGGTCTCGGGATGCTTGGTGTGGGTCAGCCCGAGGTTCAGGAACGCGCCGCCGTCGCCCGGCCAGGCCTGGACGCCGGGCAACCGGAACAGATCGACGTCCGGGCCCTTCAGCACCACGTCCTGGCAGGGGGCGGTGCGGACCCGGCGCGGGGGGATCGAGGCGAGCTGCGAGACCTTGCCCAGCGCGTCCCGGACCCCGCCGAACCCGACCGGCAGTTCGGGTCGCAGCAGGCCGGCGATGCGGTCACCGATGTCGTCCAGCCGCTCCACGCCCAACGCGAGCGCCATCCGACGATCGGTCCCGAAGACGTTCATCGCGAGCGGCATGCCGGACCCGACGGGCCGGTCGAACACGAGCGCCGGGCCGCCTTCGCGCACCACCCGGGTGACGATCTCGCTGACCTCCAGGTGCGGATCGACCGGAACCCGCACGTGGGTCAGGTCGCGATCCTTTTCCAGTCGGTGCAGGAAGTCACGCAGGTCAGCCCAGGCCATGACGCCATCATCCCCCGGTTTCGCCGGGTGGGGGTCGGCGGCGGTGCGGGTCGGGGTCACACTGGGTGCGGTACGAAGGACGTCAGGTGGCGCAAGCAGCGGTCAGAATCGATCCGTGCCTATACCGTCCTAGGTGTTGCGTACGGACGACGATCGGCCGGACGGCCACGATCGGTCGGTTGGTCGGTCGCAACGTCTGGACGGCGACCGTCGGAGGTCCGCTCGGCGGGTCGGTTCGACCGCCCGGTCCGCAGTGACGGGTCGCGGAACCGGTCGGACGCCCGTTGGGCAGCCCGGCCACCACGTCCGGGTCGGCACGTCGGAGAAGGGACGAGGCACGGTCTATGGGTTTGCTGGTGCTCATACTCGTAGGACTGTGGGCCTACTGCCTGCTGGACGCGCTCGGTACGGCTCCCGAGGCCGTCCGGCACCTCCCCAAGCCGGTATGGGTCCTCATGATCGCCCTCCTGTCGCCGCTGGGCAGCCTGCTGTGGCTGTACCTCGGTCGACCCCGGCGGGTCGCCGACGACGAATCGTGGAGTGACCATCCGTCATACGGCGGCGAGCAGCGCCGGTCCTGGTCCGAAGGATCGATCTGGACCCGGGTGATGCGGGCCGACGGGGACGCGGAGGTCCGCCCACGCCGGGCCCGCCGCACCCCGCCGCTCGCTCCGGATGACGACCCGGAGTTCCTCCGCCAGCTCGCCGAGCGCATCCGTCGGGGCGACGACCCCCGGTTCTGAGACACCGGCCGGGGCCTGGACGCCGAGTTCTCGCCGGTCGCGAGTTCCCGCCGGTCGCGCTACCCCGGGGCCGGGTACTGTGCGCGGCCCGTCGACGGCACGACGCCGACAGTCAATACCGCGACGTGGGACCGCACCTGTGACCAGGTCAGGTGACGGGTACCGGCCGGTCCCCAGGGGTTGCGGAGGGTCACGCGACCGTCCGCTCCGACCGCCGTGACCAGGTATTCGTGCCGGGCGACCAGCGGACCCGGGTTGGTGCCGAACACGCCCAGCAGCCGACCGCCGGACGTGGACGCGGTGACGACGTCTCCGTGGGCGAGCGCCGCGCGGACCTGCGCCGCGGAGTGGTGGGCGGGGTTCCACCGATGCACCGGGCCGCCGGTCAGATCCCGCAGGGCCTGGGCCGCCGATCCCCCGTCCAGGTCGCTGTAGGCGCCGTCCAGCTGCGCATACGCCTTCTCGTACACCGCCGGCCACAGCGCGGCGGGGCGCCCGGGTCCAGCGAGGTGGGCGAACGGGAAGACACCGGTTCCCTCGTCATAGGGCAGTTCCGGCGACACGGTCACGGGCAGACGGCGACCGCCCCGAAAGAAGGTCACGGTCACCGTTCCATTGGGATTGCGGCGCAGATCGCCGGCGACGAGCCCGGGATGTTCCCGGGCCAGGCCCATCAACGGGGCCAGGAAGAAACAGTCCGACAGCCGACCCTGCACGATGTCTTCCGCGTTGATGTCCCCGGCGAGGAGGGGCGCTGCCGGTTCGGCATAGGTGAGACCGCGATCCCCGGAACCGCTCCGGACCCGCGCCCGGGGACCGGCTCGGGTCGCGGGACGGAGACCGGCGAGCGTGGGGCGCAACGACGGAAAGTCCCGCTCCAGCATCGGCAGCATCGCGCGGGGCGCGGCAGCCGCGATCGCACCCATCAGCCGGAGCCGGGCATGCCGGTCAAGCGGGTCGGCGGCATCGTCGACGCCGATCTGACCACCCAGCCGGGCCAGGGTTCCCGCGTCGAGCGCGCCGAGCAGGGCCTGCTGTTCTCCGGGCAGAAGACCGGCCATCGTCCGCTCCAGCGCCGAGAGCTCCCGGCCGGACAATGACCCGTTCCCGAGGGCCGCGACGATCTGGCCCGCGGCGGCCCGCACCGCGGCCGCGTCGATCGGCAGCCCGACCCCGGCCAGAGCCAGGGCCCACTGGGCGTCCACCCCGACGAACCGCTCCAACCAGCGGGCCGGATGCCGGTGGGCCAGCCCGCCGGCCCGGCTGGCCAAGGCGACCAGCGCGGCAGCGGCCCGGGCATCGGCGACTTCTTCGGACTCGACGGCCGCCGCCCAGCCGGCCTCGGCGGCCCGGGCGTAAGCCGCTGGTCCGTCCGCCAGGATGCGCCCGGCCGCGGTCGCGCTCGCCGGGAGCCGACCGGCACCACCGAACGAGACCCCCGGGACCGCGGCACCGCCCGCGCCGAGCACGAATCCGTGCTCGGCGGCCAGCCGGACCGCCCGCCGCCGGGCCTCGGCGCCGGCGTCGAGATCCGCGGCCAGCCGGCCGAGCACCGCCGCGATGCCGGCCAGAATGTCCGCCAGCTCCCCGGCGCCCGCCAGCCGACCGGCGGCCGTCGTCGCTGCCGCGCCCACCGCGACCCCGGACGACGTCGGCGGCGTTCCGAGCCCGGCCAGTCGTCGGCGGAGGTCCCCGCCGATCTGAGCGACCTGGCCGGCCAACTGGCCGAGTCGCACCGACCCGGCCCGCAGCGTCTCGCCGAGGCGGCCATCGCTCACCGCCCCAGGCGGGCGAGCGAGCCGGCCAGCGCGTCGTCGACCTCGCCGAACGCGACATCGATCCCTTCCAGCCGCTCCCCGAGATCACCGAACAACGCCCCGAGATGCCGACCGGCCCGTTCCCAGAGGTCGATCGCCTCGCCCAGCGCCCGGCGGGTCGCCGGAGGCAGGGGCCGATCTTCGGCCGCCGGCCCCGGGGCGGCCCGCGGCCCGGGGGTTGCCGACCCGGTTGCCCCGCGCGCCACCACGAATGCCGCCACCTGCGCGAACGCCTGGGCGGCCGCGAAGCAGGCCGCACCCGCGGCCCGCAGCTCAGCGCCGTCGACCCGCAGGACCGACCCGTCCACCCGGGGCACCGAGCCGTCGATGTACTCCACCGAGCCACCCACTGCTTCCAGACCCGTCGCCTCCAGACCTGTCGCCTCCAGACCTGACCAGCCCCGACCTGACGCGTCCAGACCCGCCGGTTCACGGCCCGCACCTTCCGCCCGTCCGTCCATATCGCCCCTCCTCCGTCGCCCGGCGGGCGACGTCTGAGCAAAACGATCAGCGGCCGGGCGGACCCGGTCAACGACGATTCCCGACCCTGTGGACAACCGGCCACGACTGACCTCACCGGGCGCGGCTGTCCACAGGCCGGGACAGCGGGTCGGCGGATGCGGCAGGATCGACGCATGCCGACGCTCGTGCTGCTCCGCCACGGTGAGAGCGACTGGAACAAAAAGAACCTGTTCACCGGATGGGTGGATGTCGACCTGTCCGACGCCGGTCGGGAAGAGGCCCGGGACGGCGGTGCGCTCCTGCGGGAAAAGGACGTGCTGCCCGACGTGGTGCACACCTCGGTCCTGCTGCGGGCGGTGCGGACCGCGTGGATCGCGCTCGATGCCGCCGGCCGCACCTGGGTGCCGGTCCGCCGCAGCTGGCGGCTGAACGAACGCCACTACGGCGGGCTCCAAGGCCTCGACAAGGCGGAGACCCTTGAGAAGTACGGCCCGGAGCAGTTCCAGCTCTGGCGACGTTCGTATGACACGCCGCCGCCCGAGATCGGCCCCGGCCAGGAGAGCGGGGTCGACGAGCGCTACGCCGACCTCGCCCCCGACGTGATCCCGCGGACCGAATGTCTCAAGGACGTGGTCACGCGGATGCTGCCCTACTGGTACGACGCGATCGTGCCCGACCTTCGAGCCGACCGGACCGTCCTGGTCACCGCGCACGGCAACTCACTGCGGGCCCTGGTGAAGCATCTCGAAGGCATCGGCGACGAGGAGATCGCCGGCCTCAACATCCCGACCGGCATCCCGCTGCGGTACGACCTCGACGACAACCTGCGGGTCGAGACCGTCGGCTATCTGGACCCGGACAAAGCCGCGTCAGCCGCCGCGGCGGTTGCCGCCCAGGGCACCAAGAAGTGATCTAGGGATACCGACCGTGCCCAGGCCGAGCCTCCGGGGCCGCGCCAGCCCGAACTCAACCGGCCCGAACTCAACCGGCGCGGCCGACCCGGCCCGGATCAGGCCCGTTCGCCCGTCACCAGGTAGATCACGCGGTGCGCCACGGAAACGGCATGGTCGGCGTAACGCTCGTAGTACCGGCCACACAAGGTGATGTCGATGGCCGCCTCCATACCGTGCGTCCACTCGGTCTCGAGCAGAACATGGAAGACCCGGCGGTGGAGCGCGTCCATCGCGTCGTCGTCGCTCTCGAGCTCCTTGGCCAGATCGAGATCCCGCCCGGCGATCACGGAGCCGGCCTTGGCGACGATCCGCTGGGCCACCTGGCCCATTTCCAGAATTGTGGAGCGCAGCTCGGGCGGGACGGCGCTGTTCGGGTACCGTCGCCGGGCCACCTTCGCCACGTGCAGGGCCAGGTCGCCCATCCGCTCGAGATCCGCGACCATCCGCAGGGTGGTCACCATCATCCGCAGGTCGCCGGCCACCGGCTGCTGGCGCGCCATCACGTCGAACGCGCGCTCCTCGATCTCACCCCGGAGCAGATCGACGGTCTCATCGGCGGTGATGACGCTTTCGGCGAGTTGCAGGTCGGCGTCGAGCAGGGCCGTCGTGCCGCGGGCCATGGCCGAGGCCACCAGGTTGGTCATTTCGACGAGAGACTCGGTGATGTTGTCGAGTTCCTCGTGGAAGGCGTCCCTCACGGACGGCTCCTTCGGTATGTCGTGGCGCAGGGTGCCTGACGGCGCGGCATTTCAGGGTCGGATCTGGACCGTACCCGGGGAAGCGGGCCCGTAGACCGGATGACTCCGACGATGATGGATCCCGCCCGCCCGGCGGTGAACACCCGGGTGGCGACGCGTGAACACCTGGCAACCATCCTCGGCGGGGCCCGGTCGGGCCGCCCGTGGGCGGCCGGCGCCGACCTACGATCGAGCGGTGTCCGAGCCTGCCCCCAGCGTCCTGGCCTCCGTGCCCCGCGTCGGCGTCCCGGACCAGGGGCCGGCGGGGTCCGTGACTGAGCGCCCGGTCGGCGGGGGGCCGCCGGTTCTGCCCGCCCACCTCGTGCGACGGCTGCTCGCCGGCCTGCCGTCCGGCCTGATCGTGGTGGCCGCGGACGGCACCGTGGCCTTCGCCAACCCGGCCGCGGCGGCGATGGGCGTGGTCGAGGCCGACGCGCTGACCGTGCCCGCCCTGGCCACGCTCGTCGAGGAGACCCGCGCCGACGGCCGGACCCGCGACCGCCAGATCGACCTCCCACCCCGGGCCGAGCCGCCGTTGCGGCGACCCCGCCCCGACGCTGATGCGCTCGCGGTCCGGGTCCGGACCATCCCCGTGGGCGACCACCCCCGCCGAGGCGGCGAATACGGCTCCGAGCAGCCGACCGGGGGCCACATCGCGGTGATCCTCGACGATGTCACCGAGACCCGGCGGGTCGAGGATGTCCGCCGGGACTTCGTCGCGAACGTGAGCCACGAACTCAAGACGCCGGTCGGGGCGCTGCACGTGCTGGCCGAGGCCGTGTCGGCGGCGAGCGAGGATCCGGTGGCGGTCCGCCGCTTCGCGTCCCGGATGACCCACGAATCGTCGCGCCTCGCGCGCCTCGTCCAGGAGATCATCGACCTGTCCCGCCTGCAGGGCGCGGACCCGCTGCCCCGCCCGCGGCCGGTCGAGGCGGCCGCGGTCATCGCTGAGGCGGTCGACCGGACCCGGCTGGCCGCCGAGGCCGGCGACATCGGCGTGGTGGTCATCTGCGACGAGTCGGACCGGCTCATGATCAGCGGGGACGAAGCGCAGCTGGTTACGGCGATCGCGAACCTGCTCGACAACGCGGTCGCGTACTCTCCGCCGGGCACCCGGGTCATCGTCGGGGTCCGGCGCAACGGCCCGACGGTCGAGATATCGGTCGCCGATGAAGGCATCGGGATCGCCGAGAAGGAACTCGAACGCGTCTTCGAGCGGTTCTACCGGGCCGACCCGGCCCGGTCGCGGGCCACCGGCGGCACCGGCCTGGGCCTGGCCATCGTCAAGCATGTGGCCAGCAATCACGGCGGCGATGTCACCGTGTGGAGCTCCGAAGGCGCCGGCTCCACGTTCACCCTGCGACTGCCCGCCGAACCGGCCCGGCTCCCCGAACCGGCCGACGATCCGCGCAGCAGTCCGCACGGCCGCCCGAAACCTGCCTCCCCCGACGTATGAAGGAGCGACGAAGGTGACCCGCCTGTTGGTGGTCGAAGACGAAGAATCCTTCTCCGACGCCTTGTCGTTCATGCTGGAACGCGAAGGTTTCGACGTGTCGGTGGCCGGCGACGGCCCGGCCGCCCTGGCCGCGTTCGAGCGGCACGGAGCCGATCTGGTCCTGCTCGACCTGATGCTGCCCGGTCTGTCGGGCACCGAGGTCTGTCGCGCGTTGCGGGCCCGTTCATCGGTCCCGGTGATCATGCTCACCGCCCGCGACAGCGAGGTGGACAAGGTGGTCGGGCTCGAACTGGGCGCGGACGACTACGTCACCAAGCCGTTCTCGGCCCGCGAGCTCGTGGCCCGGATCCGGGCGGTGCTGCGTCGCCGCGGCGAGGCCGAGGAGGTGGTCACCTCGACGTTGGAGGCCGGTCCGGTCCGGATGGACGTCGAGCGGCACGTCGTCACGGTGGGCGGCGCGACCATCCCGCTGCCCCTCAAGGAGTTCGAGCTGCTGGAGATGTTCCTGCGCAACGCCGGGCGGGTGCTCACCCGGGGGCAGCTGATCGACCGGGTCTGGGGGTCGGACTACGTCGGCGACACCAAGACGCTGGACGTACACGTCAAGCGGCTGCGCGGGAAGATCGAACCGGAGCCGGGCCGCCCCAATCATCTGGTGACGGTCCGTGGTCTGGGCTACAAGTTCGAGCCCTGAGTCCCCCGATCGTCGTCACCGGTTCGAGCCGGGGGGTGACCTGCGGGTTTGAACGGGCCTGCCGGGGGCTACCCTCGCCGCCGTGCGCAACGAGCAGCCGGGTCAAGGCTCGGTGACCCCGTGACCGCCCGCGTCCGCGAGCCGGCGGCCGACGCCGGGCCCGCCGGCGGGGTGCCCGACCGGACCGCCTCCGGGCCGCCCGACGACCCGACGATCCGGTCGGGTCGCGCGCCGGACGGTCCCCCGCCGGGGGCCATGCGGCTCGGGGTCATCGACATCGGTTCCAACACCGCGCACCTGCTCGTGGTCGACGCCCAGCCCGGCGGCCAGCCCCTGCCGGCGGCCAGCATCAAGGAACCGCTGCGGCTCATGGAGCTGCTCGACGACGACGGCGCCCTGCTCCCGGCCGGGATCACGGCGCTGACCCGCTGCGTCGCGACGATGCGGGAGCACGCCGCCGAGGTCGGCGTGGACGACCTGGTCGCTTTCGCCACCTCCGCGCTGCGCGACGCCGCCAACAGTGAGCCGGTGCTGCGCCACGTCCGGGAAACCACCGGGGTCGACCTGGTCGTGCTGCCCGGCGAGGACGAGGCCCGGCTGACCTTCCTGGCCGTGCGCCGGTGGTTCGGCTGGAGCGCGGGCCGGCTGCTGGCCCTCGACATCGGCGGCGGATCGCTGGAAGTGGCGGCCGGGCTGCACGAAGACCCCGACGTCACCGCGTCGCTGCCGCTCGGCGCGAGCCGGCTGACCCGCGACTGGCTGCCCGACGATCCGCCCCGGCGTACGCAGGTCGTCGCGCTGCGCCGCTACGTGCGGGCGTGCATCGCGCCGATCATCCCGAAGCTGTATGTGGTCGGCGAACCGACCCGGGCCGTCGCCACCTCCAAGACCTTCCGGTCCCTGGCCCGGGTGGCGGGCGCGGCGCCCTACAGCCGGGGGCCCTACGTCCGGCGGGTGCTGCGCCAGGACACCCTGTCCGAGGTGACCGCGCGCCTGTGCCGCCTGTCGGAAGCCGACCGGGCCGAACTGCCCGGCGTCTCAGCCGGCCGGGCCGGCCAGCTGGCCGCCGGCGCGGTGGTCGCCGAAGAGGTCATGCGGCTGCTGGCCGTCGACGAGGTCGCGATCTGCCCGTGGGCGCTGCGCGAAGGGGTGATCCTGCGCCGGCTGGACTGGCTGACCACCGGACCGGCCGGGCTGCCGACCGGCTGACGGCTCGACCGGCCCCGATCCACCTGGACCGGGGTCGAGATCGCCGCGAACGGCCCGCACGGTCGTCTCGGCCGCGCAATCGGCCGTACGGAGCTAGCCTTGACCAATGACCGACCCGCCGACCGTCGACACCACCCGCGCCCCGCGGGCCCGGGTCGCGCCCGGCTACGCCGTGTCACCGTCGGGGGTGGCCGCCCCGGCCCTGGTCGCGCCCCGCAACCCGGCCGCGCGGCCCGCCCAGGTGCCGGCCGCGAAAGTGGCGTTGTCGACGGCGTCGACCTACCCCGAGACCACCGCGTCGGCGTTCGAAATGGCGGCCCGGCTCGGCTACGACGGCATTGAGGTCATGGTCTGGACCGACCCGGTCAGCCAGGACGCGGACGCCCTGCGCCGGCTGGTCGACTACCACGGCATTCCCATCCTGGCGGTCCACGCGCCGTGCCTGCTGCTCACCCAACGGGTCTGGGGCAACGACCCGTGGGGCAAGCTGCAGCGGGCCCGGGCGGTCGCGGAAACTCTGAGCGCACCGACCGTCGTCGTCCACCCGCCGTTCCGTTGGCAGCGCGACTACGCGCGGGAGTTCATCGCGGGCATCGAGCGGATGGGCGACGAGACCGACATCCGGTTCGCCGTCGAGAACATGTTCCCGCTGCGGGCCCGGGGCCGGGAGGTATCGGCCTACGCGCCGGACTGGTCACCCGTGACCGACGACTACCGGCACGTCACGCTCGACCTCTCGCACACCAGCGTCTCCCGGTCCGACGCCCTGGACATGGCCGACGAGCTGGGTGACCGCCTCGTCCATGTGCACATGGCCGACGGCCTGGGGTCCGCGAAGGACGAGCACCTTGTGCCCGGGCGCGGTACCCAGCCGTGCGCGGAGCTGCTCGAACGACTGGCCGGCTCGGGGTTCGACGGAAACGTCGTCGTCGAGATCAACACCCGGCGGGCCGAGTCCCGCGCCGAGCGGGAGACCGACCTGGCCGAAGCGCTCGCCTTCACCCGCCTCAATCTGGCCGCGCCCGCGCCCGCGGCGACGACCCGGACCCACCGCCAGCCGGCCTGATTCGGGGCCCGGATGCCCGGCCCCGGTGCGACGCACCACACCCGCCGCGCCGGGCCGCTCTTGACCGTCACCCTGGCGGTGCGACGATCGCAGCATGTGCTCCAGGTCGGTTTTCGACCCGCTCGTGAACGCTTACGACGCGGCCCGCCCGTCCTATCCCACCTATCTGTTCCAGGATCTCGAGCGGCTGGCCGGATCCCTCGCGGACGCCCGGGTCATCGAGGTCGGGGCCGGGACCGGCATCGCCACCCGGCAGCTGGTCGCCCGGGGTGCGCGGGTCATCGCCGTCGAGCTCGGCGAGGCGATGCTGAGCCGCCTGCGGGAACGCACCCCGGACGTGGCGGGCGCGGTGCTCGGCGACGGCGAGGCACTGCCACTGGCCGCGGGCGTGGCCGATCTGGTGACCTACGCGCAGGCCTGGCACTGGATGAGCGTTCCGGACGCGGCGGGCGAGGCGGTCCGGGTGCTGCGGCCGGGCGGCTCGCTCGCGGTGTGGTGGAACGACGTCGACGCGGCCGACACCCGCTGGTGGCGCTCCCAGCAGACCCGGCTGGAGGCGATGAGTCCCGGCTACGACCGGGACTACCGGATCCGGCCGTGGGCCGACGAACTGCGCTGGACCGGCAACTTCGCCGACGTCGTGACGTTGACCGGGCGTTGGGAGCGGGAGATGCCGATCGACGCCTACCTGACCTGGCTGCGCTCGAAGTCGTACGTCGCGGCGATCGGGGACCGGCTGGGCGATTTCCTCGGCTCAGAGCGCGATTCCCTGCTGCACGCCTTCCCGGACGGGATGGTCGTGGAGCCCTTCCGGACCGTCCTGGTCGTCGCGCGCACCGACGCCTGACCGGGACGGGGCGCGCGGATGCTGGGACGGGGCCCGATTCTGGCCGCGGCGCGCAGTCCCCGGGTGCGCGGACTGGTGACCACCGCCCCGGTGACGGCGCGGGTCGTGCGGCGGTTCGTCGCCGGGGACGACGACACGGCCGCGCTGGCCGTCGCGGCCGGGCTGGCCGACCGGGGCCTGACCGTCTCGCTCGACCTGCTCGGCGAGCACACGACCGACCGGGCCCGGGCCGGCGCCGCGACGCGGGCCTACGTCGCCCTCCTCGACCGCCTGGGCGCCGCCGGCCTGACCGGTTCGGTGGAAGCTTCGGTGAAGCTGTCCGCGCTCGGGGCGGCCATCGACCCGGCCATGGCGCTCGAGCACGCCCGGCTCGTCTGCGCGGCCGCCCGCACCGCCGGCACCACGGTGACGTTCGACGCCGAGGACCACACCACCACCGACGTCACCCTGGGCGCGGTCCGCGACCTGCGCCGGGACTTCCCCACCGTGGGGGCGGTGGTCCAGGCTCACCTGCGCCGGTCCGAGGGCGACTGCCGCGACCTGGCCGGCCCGGGCAGCCGGGTCCGGCTGTGCAAGGGGGCGTACGCGGAGCCGGCGGCGGTCGCGTTCACCGACCGTCGGGCGGTGTCGGCCTCGTACGCCCGGTGCCTGGGGATCCTGATGGCCGGGGCCGGCCGGCCGCTGGTCGCCACCCACGACCCGGCGCTGATCGACCTGGCGCTCCGGCTCGCGGACCGGTTCCGGCCGGCGACGGCCGGCGCGGCGCCCGCCGCCGGGGGGTATGAGTTCCAGCTGCTGTACGGGGTCCGGCCCCTCGAGCAGGATCGGCTGGCCGCCGCCGGGCACGCCGTGCGGGTCTACGTCCCGTACGGTGCCGAGTGGTATCCGTACCTGATGCGCCGGCTCGCCGAACGGCCCGCGAACGTGACCTTCTTTCTGCGGGCCCTGAGGGGCCAAAGGCGGCGCGATCATGGTTTCTTCGCGCCGCCGGAGGCCATCGTCCCCGGGTCACCGGGCGGCGGGACCTGACCTGGCCGACCGGACCCGGCTCACCGCCATCTGAAAGGGCTGTTCATGACCGTCGCGATTCTCGGCACCGGCAAATTGGGCGAGGCACTGCTGGCCGGCCTGCTGCGGTCGGGCCACGCCGTCGACAACCTGCTCGTGACCGCCCGCCAGCCCGACCGGGCGGCCACCCTGACCCGCACCTACGGCGTCGCGGCGGTCACCAACGCCGACGCGGCGGCCAAGGCCGACCTTCTCCTGCTGACCGTGAAGCCGCAGGACATGGCGGTGCTGGTCGACCAGATCAGCGGAGTCGTCGCCCCCGGCACGCTGGTCGTGTCGGTGGCGGCCGGGATCACCACCGCTTTTCTGGAGGCGCGCCTGCCGGCCGGCACCCCGGTGGTGCGGGTGATGACGAATACCCCGGTCCTGGTGGACGAGGCGATGTCGGCGGTCTCGCCCGGATCCCACGTCTCCGCCGAGCAGCTGGGCCGGGCCGAGGCGTTGTTCGCGCCGGTCGGCCGGGTCGTGCGGGTCCCGGAGTCCCAGCAGGACGCGGTGACGGCGCTGTCCGGCAGTGGACCGGCCTACTTCTTCTACCTGGTCGAGGCGATGATCGACGCCGGGATCCTGCTCGGGCTGCCCCGGTCGGTGGCGGCCGAGCTGATCACCCAGACGGCCCTGGGCGCGGCCGTGATGCTGCGGGACGGCGGCCAGCACCCCGTTCTGCTACGGGAAGCGGTCACCTCGCCGGGGGGAACCACCATCACCGCGATCCGGGAGCTGGAAAATCACGGGGTCCGCGCGGCCCTGCTGGCCGCGTTGGAAGCCGCCCGGGACCGGTCGCGGGCCCTGGCCGCCGGCTGACACCCAGACCCTGCCGGTTGCCCGACTGGCAGCGTTCGCGCACGCCCCCACCCCCCCGACGACGACGACGACGGTCCAAGGCCGTCGGCACCCGGGACCGGGACCCGTGTCATCGCCCGGTCGCCCCGACCGGACGACACTGGCGAACTGGCAGGATAGGCGGGCCAACGGCGTCAGCGTCAACGCACAAACGATCGTCATTGGCGCTGCCAGTCACCGGAAACGCCCCGACTGGCAGCATCCCCGCAGGTCCCCACACCCGCCGACGACGACAGTCCCC